>JAFDED010000089.1 GCA_019310535.1 Deltaproteobacteria bacterium | reverse complement strand
CCAAAGTGTCTCAGAAGCAAACGGGTAAAGATGTAGTGCCCATAAATTTACGCTCTGCCGGTTAACTGCTTGTAATAATAGAATTTTATTTTTTGCTATGGTAAACTTTGGTTAAGTGAGCTTGGAAAAATCCTATCGGCTGAATCCTCAAAGAAAAGCTTGGATTTGAGAAATTTTTGATTTAAATCAACATCTTGACGGCCTGGCGGGCCAACTGGAGGCAGGGGGAAGGGTAGATGCCGATGGCCATGACGCCCGCCACGGCCACCGCAATGGCCACCGTCATGGCGGGGGATGAGATCAGTCTGATTTCGCGGATGGGCTCCTTCATATATATTTTCACCGTCACGTTCAGGTAGTAATACACAGAGACCGCGCTGTTGAGCACACCGATGATGGCAAGCCCCACATAACCTGCCTTGACCGCCGCGCTGAAGATGTAAAACTTGCCCACGAACCCCGCAGTGGGCGGGATGCCTGCCAGGGAGAACATGAAGATGGCCATGGCGGCGGCCAGCAAAGGATACTTGGAACCCATGCCGCTATAGTCGTCGATATTCAGGTTCTCCTCGCCCCGGCGGCCGTAGTTGATGATCACGCCGAAGGCTCCCAGGTTCATGAATGCGTAAGCAAGTATGTAATACAGTATGCTGGTCGTGCCAAACTCGCTGGCGGCCACCATGGCCACCAGGAGGTAACCGGCGTGGGCGATGCTGGAATAGGCCAGCATGCGTTTGATATTGGTCTGGGCTATTGCCACAACGTTCCCGAGGGTCATGGTCAGCACCGCCAGAACCCACAGGATCCCGGTGTAGTTGACCGCTAGAGAAGGGAATGCGTAGAGAAACACTCGTACAAAGGCGGCAAAGGCTGCGGCCTTGACCCCAACGGACATGAATGCGGTAACGGAAGTTGGCGCCCCTTCGTAAACGTCCGGGGTCCACATATGGAATGGGACCGAGGCCACCTTGAACCCGAATCCCACAATCAGAAGGGCAATGGCCACGGTCATGGTGATGTTGGCCAGCATGGTATGAGTGCTCAGAAAACCGGCGATGACCTTGAGGTTGGTGCTCCCCGTGGCCCCTAAAGTCAGCGCGATGCCGTAAAGGAGAAAGGCGGAGGAAAATGCGCCCAGCAGAAAATACTTCAGGGACGCCTCGTTGGAGCGAAGTTCTTTTCTCAAAAATCCCGCCAGCACATAAATGGCAATGGAAAGCGTCTCCAGCCCCATGAAAATCACGATGAGGTCCGCTCCGCCAGCCATGATCATCATCCCCACAGCAGCAAAAAGAACCAGCGCATAATATTCCGCCCGGTCGATCCCCTCCCTCTTTAGATAGCTTATGGACATCAGAATCGTCAGGGCAGTGGTTATAAAAATGATATAGTCAAAGAAGAGGGAAAACCGGTCGCGTGCCCACATGTTGCTGAACGCCATCTCCTCCCTGCCCCACAACTGAGTGGAAACCACCGCGGCCATGACTACCCCGAACAGCGCAAAATAGGACAAACCGCCTTCATACCCACGCGTGAAAAAAGCGCCCACAATGAGGATGATCAGCGCGGTTGCCGTCAATATCAACTCCGGCGCCAGGACCATTATATTCACTGAAGGAATGGCAAGGTTCATGCAGATCTCCTATGACTTCGACCGCCGGATAACGGTAATATATGTCCTGTAAAATTCCTTAGTCTATTTATTTTATTGAAGTACCCGCATGTCATCAATCGATCCATGGGGTTATTTTTGCATTTGCATCGAGGATCCAATCATTCGCACCAGCCGCTCTTCAGTGCCGGGGCTGGTCATTTCTTCAACTATCCGGGCTTTCTGTTTCACGACGGCCAGCAGATTGTTGACCGATGCGTCCATGGTCCGCAAAAACGGGCTCGGGTAAACCCCGATCCAAATAATGAACAGGACGACCGGCACAAGAACCACGTACTCACGCACACTCAGGTCCTTTAATCCCTGGTTCTTGGAGTTGGTTACCGGGCCGAAGATCACCCGCTGGTACATCCAGAGCATGTAACAAGCGGCAAGAATGACGCCAGTGGCGGCAATCACAGCATATGTCTTATTGACCAGAAACGTCCCCACCAGGATCAGGAACTCTCCCACAAATCCGTTCAGGCCCGGAAGGCCGATGGAAGAGAGGGTGACGATCATGAATATAGCTGCGAAACCCGGCATGACGCGGCATAGGCCTCCGAAGTCCGCGATCATCCGTGTGTGGCGGCGCTCATAGATGATCCCCACGATAAGAAATAGTGCACCGGTGGACAAACCATGGTTGATCATCTGGATGATGCTCCCTTCCACCGCCTGGATGTTCATGGCGAAAATGCCCAACATGACGAACCCCAGATGGCTGACGCTGGAAAATGCCACCAGCCGCTTCAGGTCAGGCTGAACCATGGAGACCATGGCTCCATAGATAATGCCGATGATGGCAAGTATGGATATGAGTGGCACGAACTCCATCGCCGCATTGGGAAACAGGGGCAAACAAAAACGAAGGAATCCGTAAGTGCCCATCTTCAGCAGAACAGCGGCCAGCAGTACGCTGCCCACAGTGGGCGCCTCGGTGTGCGCGTCGGGCAACCATGTATGAAAAGGGAACATGGGGACCTTAATGGCAAATGCCAGGCTGAACGCCAGGAAGAGCCATGTCTGCTTGGTGGGTGGAATGGCCAGCTTGTAAAGCTCCAAAAGGTCGAAGGAATACTGCTTTGTGACATTGAAGTACATAAAATAGACAACCAGGATGGCCACCAGCATCAGCAGGCTCCCCGCCATGGTGTACAGGAAGAATTTGACGGCCGCATAAACCCGCCTCGCCGGGTTTCCCCAAATCCCGATGAGGAGGTACATGGGGATGAGCATTACCTCCCAGAAAACGTAAAAAAGAAACAGGTCCAGGGAGACAAATACCCCGATCATACCCGTCTCCAGGAACAGTAGGCAGATCATGAATCCCTTCACCCACTGCTGGATGTCCTTCCAACACGCCAGGACGCAGATAGGGGTGAAGAAAGTAGTAAGCAGCACCAGCAGCAGGCTGATCCCGTCGATCCCCACAAAGTAGCTGATCCCGTAGTCTGGAATCCAGGCAAACTTCTCCACAAACTGCATCTGGGGAGTGTCCAGGTGAAAGGTGAAGAAAAGCATCAATGAAACCAGAAAGTTGATCAGGGCGGTCCCGAGGGTGATGCCCCGCAGAACGCCGTGGCTCTTCCGGTCCACGAAGAGAAGAATCAGCACCGCAGCCAGGGGAAAAAATATCAAGAAAGAGAGTATGGGGAATCCCAACTGGTTCATCTATTCCGCTCCATGCAATGGATCATGATGCCTAAACCCACTGTTCCGACCTCCGATGGGATGCTACCGACCCAGGAAATAAAGCCCCAATATGAGCACGACCCCCACGACGATAGAAAGCGCGTAATTCTGGACATAGCCGGTCTGAATCTGCCTCAGGACAATCCCGAACCCCCGCACCATAAAAGCCGAGCCTTCCACACACAAACTGTCGATAAGCCGGGTATCGAAAATGCGCCAGAAAAAGTTGGACAGACCCTTAGTGGAGTTAACGAACAGGACATCGTATGCTTCGTCAACTTTATACTTGTTGAACAGCATCTGGTAGATGTGTGGAAAGCGATTGGCTGTGCGCTCAGGCAGTTCAGGCTCCACGCGGTACATCCGGTATGCTGTGTAAATCCCGACACCCGCAACGGCCAGCGATATCAGCATGAACAGGAACTCCACTAAATGGGGATAATGCTTCTCCGCCTCCGCCACAGCGGGCAGTCCATGGCCGCTGACCACGGGATGGAGGAACTCCCCGATCTTGTTGCCGCCCTCGATTAAGGGCAGGCCCACCAGGCCTCCAAATGTCGCCAGAAAGGCAAGAATGATCAAAATATAGTTCATGATGGGGATTTCGTGGTGGAGGTGGATGCCGTGGTGGTGGTAACGTTCCTCTCCATGGAACGTCATGTATACCGTGCGGAACATGTAAAAGGCCGTCATCAAGGCGGCGGTCACTCCGATCACCCAAAGAAGCACATGCCCGTAAGGCCCAGTCAACGACTCCCACAGAATCTCATCCTTGCTGAAAAAACCGGAAAACGGGAATATCCCGGCTATGGCCAGCGCAGAGACCAGGTATGTCCAGTACGTAACAGGCAAATGCTCCCGCAGCCCGCCCATCTTTCGCATGTCCAGTTCGCCGCTCGTGGCGTGCATGACGCTGCCGGCGCACAAAAACAGGCAGGCCTTGAAGAAAGCGTGGGTCATGAGATGGAATATCCCAACGGCGAACGCTCCCACGCCGCATGCCAGGAACATATACCCGAGCTGGCTGATGGTTGAATACGCCAGCACCCTCTTGATGTCGTTCTGCACCAGGCCGATTGACGCCGCGTAAATGGCCGTTGCCGCGCCGATTACCGCCACCACTGTCATGGAAACCGGTGCCATGAGAAACAAGGTGCTGGCGCGGGAGACCATGTAAACACCGGCGGTAACCATGGTGGCTGCGTGGATGAGGGCGCTGACAGGCGTGGGGCCTTCCATCGCGTCCGGAAGCCAGGTATACAGCGGTATCTGAGCCGACTTGCCGGTGGCACCCACAAAGAGCAACAGTGTGATAGCCGTCGGAATGGCCGCACCGACGGCAAATTTATGGGGCGCCTCAGCCAACACAACGCTGAAGTCCAGCGAGCCGAAAACGGCGAATATCAACATCATCCCCAGCAAGAACCCGAAGTCGCCGACCCTGTTGACTACAAACGCCTTCTTGCCCGCGTCCGATGCGGCTTTTCTCAAGTGCTCGAAACCGATCAGCAGATAAGAGCAAAGCCCCACTCCCTCCCAGCCGATGAACATCATCAGGAAATTATTGGCAGAGACCAGGATCAGCATGAACATAACAAACAGGTTCAGGTATACGAAAAATCTGCGATAGCCCGGCGTGCCATACTCGTTATCCCACATGTAGCCTATGGAGTATATGTGAATCAGGAACGAAACTCCGGAGACCACCAGCATCATCACCGCGGAAAGAGGATCCACCATGAAGCCGGCGGAAACCTTGAGCGACCCGGACTCCAGCCACGTAAAAACGACCTGCTCTAAAACGCGCTGTTCGGGCGGCAAGCCCACCAGTTGGATCATGATTCCGCAGGAGACTAAAAAACTCAAGCCGATGGCAGCACAGGCAACGGGGCCGATGACGCGCCGGGGAAAACGCACGCCCACGAGTCCGTTTATGATCACACCACACAGGGGGAAGAAAGGCACCAGCCATACGTAATCCATCATTACGATCTCCATATGCGGAAATCTACGGGAACCCTACCACTTCATCAAATTGAACTCGTCTATATTCAGGCTTTCCCGGTTTCGAAACATAGCCACGATAATGGCCAAGCCCACTGCTACTTCTGCGGCAGCAACGGTCATGACGAAAAACACAAATACTTGCCCATCCAGGGATTGGAGCTGTCGCGCCAGGGCAACAAAGGCCAGGTTCACCGCATTGAGCATGAGTTCTATGCACATGAAAATGACGATTGCATTGCGTCGAATAAATACTCCCACCATCCCTATAACGAATATCACGGCGCTCAGCGCCAGTGCAAACGGCAGGGAAATCATAAATCTCCTCTCCTTAATCCTTTTTTATGAAAATTATTTTTATTGAGGAGATAACAGGATATCCGGAATTGTTATCCTGTCAAGAATTCTTCCTTTTTCGGGTTTCATTGTGCCCGAGAGAGCATGGTTGTTCTAAATTGATTATCTGCACAGGAGCTTCGCGTTTCTCCATACATGAACCACTCATTAAGGCTCTCTCTTGGCCAGATAAATAGCCCCCACAATGGCCACCAGCAGGAGGATGGAGGCGATCTCAAAGGGCAGCAGGTAGTCGGTAAACAACAATGCGGCCACTGCCTTGGTGTTTTCCACGATGGGCTGGACGGGGGCGCCTGCCGGTTCCACTTTCAAGACACCTGAATAGACCGCCCCGCCCAGTGTAAGTAACAGTATCAGCCCGAAAAACACCGCAAAGCTTCTCTGCCACGGGTGCGGGCTTGGCGTTTCCGGTTCCCGTTCAAGGTTCAGCATCATGATGACGAACAAGAATAACACCATAATGGCGCCTGCATAAACGATGACCTGGATGGCGGCTATAAACTCGGCTCCGAGGATCAGGAAAATTCCCGCCATACTGAAAAAAGTAAAAACAAGGTATAATGCACTGTACACAGGGTTACGCTGAAGGATTACCATCAGCGAAGCCACTATCACCATTATGCTGAGGATGAAAAAAATCAGGGACACCATGACCGCTGAACTCCTCGGGGCTCAGGTCTTGAGCAGCATTTCTTTGGTGTAAATCATGCTCTCCCGACTCTCGCCGGCTATTTCATACGTGGTTCTCTGGATAATAGCATTGACCGGGCACGCCTCCACGCAGAACCCGCAGAATATGCATCGCAGTTCATCGATGGTATACTCCACGGGATACATCTCATGCTTTTCGTCCTCCCCCGGTACCACCGTGATGCACTGGGAAGGGCAAACAGTGGAACAAAGGCGGCAGGCCACGCATTTTTCCCTGTTTCGCTCCTCGTCCCATTCGAGGTGGTGCAGTCCACGCCACCGCGGGTAGGGTTCTCTTTTTTCTTCCGGATAGCGAAGAGTAATGGCCGGGTTAAAAAACTCCCGCAGCGTAATTTTCAATCCCTTAAGCAGGGGTCCGATCAT
The DNA here is from genome assembly GCA_019310535.1 of Deltaproteobacteria bacterium. Lineage (GTDB taxonomy): Bacteria > Desulfobacterota > JAFDED01 > JAFDED01 > JAFDED01 > JAFDED01. The sequence goes on along the minus strand of JAFDED010000089.1, from coordinate 9,198 downwards.
TGATTTTCTCTCCGAAAGCTAGCTTTTATGGAGGGGAGGGGTTTAACCCCGCGATGTTTAATTGCAAAATGAAAAATCAGCAAGTAGCATTTCAAAATTATCCCTCTTCGTTTCCGCCTTTATTTTTTTGATAATTTTGCAATGATTTTCTTCCAGCCTAACAGTCGCTTCCGTCAAAAGTCGCCGAACAGCTTCATTGACAATGGTGTGAGCAGCACGTTGAGCATAGCCAGAGGCAACAGAACCTTCCAGCCCAACGCCATAAGTTGGTCGTATCTCACGCGGGGATACGTTCCCCGTACCCAGATGAAAAAGAATATAACCAGTGCGGTCTTAAGGGCGAACCAGATGAGGCCCGGCAGCCAGGGGCCCTGCCACCCGCCCAGGTAAAGGGTGACAATCAGCGCACTCATAAATAAAAGGTGGGCGTATTCCGACAGGTAAAACAGGGCGAACTTCATGGAACTGTATTCGGTCATATAGCCGGACGTGAGCTCATTTTCGCACTCTATCAGGTCGAAAGGGGTCCTGCCGATCTCGGCAAATCCCGCCACAAGGAATATCAGGAAACCAAGAGGCTGTTTGACGAAAAACCAGTTCTCTATAAAAATCCCCTGCTGGAACTCAACGATGCGTGCCACGCTTAAGGTGCCGGTATGCATCACTATGCCTATGACCGCCATCCCCGCCGCCAGTTCGTAAGAGATCATCTGCGCTGAGGAGCGAATTCCACCCAGCAGCGGATACTTGCTGTTAGAGGACCACCCGGCCAACACCACCCCATAGACGCCCAGGGACGAGATGGCAAACAGGTAAAGAAGCCCCACATTGATGTCTGTGACATACATACCGGGTCCAAAGGGAATGACCGCAAAGGGGATCAGCGCGCACGTGACCATGATGACGGGGGCCACCCAGTAAACGGGCTTGGTGGCCATGGTCACGTCAACCTCTTCTTTGAAGAAGAGCTTGAGACCGTCAGCAATTGGTTGAAGGAGCCCCCACGGCCCAACCCGGTTGGGCCCATAGCGGATCTGTATGAACCCGAGAATCTTCCGCTCGGCCAGGGTAAGGTATGCCACCGTTCCCAGCACCGCCCCCAGCACGATGAGGACTTTGATCAATTGCCAGAAGAAAAATATAACAGCGTCAAGCAAGCTTGGCTCTCCTTCATGGTTTGCAAAAATGCCGGTCTCAGTGCATCACACTATAATTGCAAAAAGAAGAATTAGCAATTATCATTTTAAAATTATCTTTTCACTCCTGTCACATTGTTAATTTGCATTGCTGATTGAAAATTTTACAATAGGATTATCCTTCCAAGTCAGCAAATAAAACTTTAATTGCTTGATTTTTATTAAATTCTTATTGCTTACCCATCGGGCCGAAATTTGTGATTCAATACCGGCCAAACCTTAATGACATTCAGGTTCCATGAGAGGTGGCCCGGACAATTAATTGTCTGGGCTGCGCAGCAGCAAAAGGCAGTACATGGCGTGTTTAATGGTTCCCGGCCGCGGGGTGCGCCAAGCAAAGCCTCTTGTCGCTTCGCGACCCGGACGACTTGTCGTCCGGGCCACCCCAACAACATCCTTCATCTATTATTGGCGGCAATTTGACTGTACTATCGTTGATCAATATGTTGCTGATCAAAGTGGATAATTCTATTTTACAATGATTTTCTCAGAATCAGGCCTTTTTCTCCAGCATGACCCGGCAGATAAAACCCGTCGTTGTCAACACATTAACACGCTGTTTAGGGAAATGAGGTGACGTCCATAACACTCCGGCCGGACAGCGCCCCGATATTTTCGCCTTAAGCTCCGCGTAACCCATGTTTGATCTGGCGATAACCCTGTCCCCTTCGGCGATACTCAGCCGCGTCGCATCTTCAGTGTTTATCTCGACAACGGCCTCCGGATCGATATTCAGGAGTTCTTCCGTCCGGGTTGTCAGGGTACCCACATGATGCAGGGACGGCCCGATCAGGAGGGTGAACGGATAATCACCCTTTTCATTCTCTTCCTGTCCATCTGGAAAGGAAACGGGAAGAAACCGCTCCCGGATTTTTCCCCGAGCTTCGGCATCGCCGTTGGATGGCCACTGAAGGCCCATACTCCCCAGGTCCGAATAACTCAAACCGCGATACTGCGGAACCACACGGGAAATTTCCTGCATAATGGCTCCGGCGGACGCATATTCCATGGAGACCCCCATCTTCCCGGCCAGCATCGATACAATCTTCCAGTCCGGAAGGCTCTGACCTTTTCGACCTATGGCGGGTCTGAGCCGCTGGATCCGCCGCTCGGCGTTGGTGAACGTCCCCTCTTTCTCGGCGGCAGTGGCCGCGGGTAACACGCAGTGGGCTATTTTCCCTGTTTCGGTGAGGAAAGGGTCCTGAACGACCAGAAGCTCGAGTTTTTTAAGCGCCGCTTCAACGCGTCCCGCAGCAGGGAAGGATACAAGGGGATCGGCCCCCATGAGGTAGAGCGCGAATATCTCTCCCCGCTCGATGGCATCGATCATTTGCATGGCGGAAAGGCCTTCCTTTTCTGGAACCTGCCGTTCCCATGCCTTCCCCACGGCCCCAGCCTCCGAGAGCCTCTGGTGGCCGGGGAGACGATCGGGTGCAACACCCATATCCAGCAGCCCCTGTACATTGCTCCAGAGGGCTGAAGGGAAAATCCCTCCGTTCTCTGCCCCAAGAGATCCAGCCAGCAACGCCAGATTCACGGCCGCGGCGGCGCTGTTTTCCCCGTCGAGCTGGCCCATAAGGAAGTGGCCGAAAACCACGCAGCGTCCTTCTTTTCCCATAAAATCGCGGGCCGCATCCTGAACGCAGGCTATCGGAACACCCGTGGACTTCTCAACCGCCTCCCAGGAAAGCTTTTCCAGTGCATGGCGGAGCACGGATTCATTCTCCACTTGATCCTGCACTGAAGAGCGATCATAAAGCCCATCCTCCAGGATGGCCTTCATAAGCCCACCCAGCAGCACAGCCTCCGATCCGGGCCTGTACCTCAGCCGAGAAGTGGCGAAGTTGTCCAGCTTGGTCTCCACTGGATTGGCTATCACCAGCCTCGCCCCCCGGTCGCGCGCGGCCCAGATGACGGGCAGGGATGCCACGGGCATCTCTTTGGCAAGGTCGCATCCTGCTATCAGGATGGCGCCCGCTTTGCCCAGGGCGTCCAGGGTCCCCACCGCCCCGGGGACTCCGGTGGCCTCCTCCATTACTCGTATGGCCTGCCTGTATCCATCGGCGGCGATGCTGTCAACATTGGAGGTGCCCACTGCCGACCGGAGAAACTTCTGGAACAGGTAATTGTCTTCATTGGTGGCCCGGGGTGAGCCCAGCCCCCCTACAGCGGCCGGGCCTTTTTCCTCAACAATCTGCCGCAATTTATGCGCCACGTAATCAAGGGCCTCCTCCCACGTGGTGGAGGTCAACTCTCCTGATTTTCTCAACAAGGGAGCGGAAAGTCTCTCAGGGCTGTTAACAAATCCATAGCCAAAAAATCCTCTGCTGCACAAGTTCCCATTGTTAATGGTTTCTTCGTCCGCTGACATCACCCGGAGGAGGCGGCCATCCTTGACGTGCAGTTCCACGTTGCATCCCCGGCCGCAGTGAGGGCAAACAGAAGGTATGCGGGTGAGTTCCCATGACCGGGCTTTAAACTTGTAGGGCTTATGAATCAGCGCTCCTACCGGGCAGGCCTGCACGCACTGGCCGCAGAAATCGCAGTTCAACGGCCCGCCATCCACGGTAGTAATGTATGTTTCATAGCCCTGGCCCGCCAGGCGGTAAGCGCCGAACCCCTGGACCTCCCAGCAGATGTTGATGCACCGCAGACAGCGTACGCATCGGTCGCTGTGGTGCTCGATGAGAGGCCAATCATAGTTGATCTTCGGCTCCATGGCCTCCAGCATGTATTCTTTCTGTGTCACGCCTAACGCATACGTAAGGTTCTGCAGGTCACACTCTCCGCCGGCGTCGCAGACCGGGCATTCCAGAGGATGGTCGATGAGCAGGAACTGAATCGCCTCTTTTCGCAGCCTGGTGAGCTCTTCCGACTGCGTGGTGACCACCATGTCGTCCACCACCGGGGTGTTGCAGGCGGCAACCGGCTTGTCTGTGCCTTCAACCTCAACCAGGCATATGCGGCACGCGATCATTGGCGTCAGCTTGTCCATGTAACAAAGCGTAGGAATATGAATCCCTGCCTGACGAGCAGCTTTCAGGATCGTAGTCTCTTCGGGAACAACGACCTTTTTGCCGTCAATGGTTGCGCGTATCATCCCTGGTCCTCAACAGAATCCGCTGGTATTTCTTCCATGTCTGTGGCCAACATCAGAACCCTATAGCACCTCAGGCAGCGTTCCGCGTCGCGGATGGCCGCATCAGGCGTAAAACCACGCTCCACCTCTTCGAAAGTGTGTATCCGGCTTTCCGGGGGAAGGTGCTCCATGGTGGATTTGGGCCATCCGCCAGGAATGCCGACATGTTCGTTGGGGTCATACACTCCCAGTTGCTTGACGATTTTTTCCATCCGCCGATACTCCGGCAGATGGAACTCTTCTCCGCGAATGTACTGCTCGATGGCCAGTGCGGAGTCATAACCTGCTGCCATGGCCCCCACCAGCACATCCGGCCCTGTGACACAGTCGCCTGCTGAGAACACCCCCGGCCGATCCGTCGCGAGGTTATCTTCATTCACAATCACGGTGTTCCATTTGGAAACCTGTATCCCGTGCCGCTCTTCGATAAAGTCCAGGTTTACATCCTGTCCGATGGCCGGAATCACCACATCCACGTCCATTCTGAACTCGCTGCCCTCGATAGGCACGGGCCGACGGCGGCCACTGGCATCAGGTTCGCCCAGTTCCATGCGGATGCACTCCAGCCCCACTACCTTGTTATCACGGGCCAGTATTCGGACAGGCAGCGTAAGATAATTGAACTTGACTCCTTCTTTTTCGGCATCTTCGATTTCCACATCGTCGGCGGGCATCTCCTTGCGAGTTCGACGATAGAGAAGGTTTACGTCCTCAAATCCCACCCTGAAGGCGCTTCGGACGCAGTCGATGGCGACATTACCGCCTCCCACCACGGCGATTTTCTTCCCCTTGTAAATCTCATTGCCCAAGGCTATGTCCCGCAGAAACCGCACACCGTGGATAAACCCTTCATACCCGGCATCCTCGCCTTCCACCCGCATTTTCTTGTTGTCATGCGCCCCCACTGCGATGAGAATGGCCTTGTATCCTTGCTTTTCAATATCCTCCAGGGACAAGTCTTTCCCCAGTCGAACGTTGTACCGGAACTCGGTACTAACCCGCTGGATGGTATCGATCTCGTAGCCCAGCGCGTTCCTGGGAAGCCGATAATCCGGAATCCCCACAGCAGCCATGCCGCCTCCTTCGGGTAGGGCTTCGAAAATGGTGCAGTGAAATCCCTTCAGTCTCAGGTAAAAGGCTGCCGACAGGCCTGCAGGACCCGCGCCTATGATGGCTACTTTTTCTTTTTTCTCGGTTGGCCTTGGTACTCTGGGCTCGGGGCTGTGTGTCCATTCATAGTCGGCGACGAAGCGCTTGAGGAATTTAATCTGGATGGTGTCATCAACCAGGTTGCGGCGGCAGTTGAACTCGCAGGGGCGGATGCAGACGCGGCCTATAGTGCCTGGCTGGGGACACCGTTCCCGCACTAGGTCCAGCGATTCCTCAAAACGGTGTTCTTTGATCAGCTCCACGTAGCCCGGAACATCAAGGCTGGCAGGGCATGCGGCCCGGCAGGGTGCTGTTATATGCCATCGATAATGTCCGCGGGGGACAGACTTTTTCTGGTTAATGAGTTCCTCGAAATCCTTGCGGTAATGCTTCAATGCGTGCAGCACAGGAATGGGCCCGGTCTTGCCTATCTCGCACTTGGATGCAACCATAATGTCCGCCCCCAAGCGCTGGAGCTTTTCCAGGTCGCCTTTTTCGCCGCCAGCCGTGCAGATGCGGGTGAGGATCTCACGCATGACGCGGGTTCCCACGCGGCATGGGATACACTTCCCGCACGATGCCTCCTGGATGGCTTCCATGTAACTGCGACTCATGTCGGGAATGCTGACCCTCTCGTCCATGACGATAAGGCCGTTCCAGCCCATCAGGGCGGTAACCCGCTCCCCAGGCTCGAACTCTGCAGGAACCTTCACACCCGTTAATTCCACCCGGTCTGTGTCCGTTTTACCTCGGTTATCCAGTATCTCACCCGTCCAACTGCTGAAGCTAACCTCTGTCATTACGAATCTCCGGGGACATAAAGGTCTCTTTTGCTAGCGATCAACCTCGGCAAGGACAATGTCGATGCTCGACAATACGGAGACCAGGTCCGCCAGAAGCCGGCCTTCCACCATTTGCGCCACTGGCTCAAGGTTGACGAAGGTGGGCGGCCGGATGCGGCAGCGATATGGCCTGTTCTCGCCGTTGCTTACGATATAAAATCCCAACTCGCCGCGAGGCGACTCAATCGCGTGATACACCTCCCCCACGGGGGGACGAAATCCTTCAGCCGTAATGAGGAAGTGATGAATCAATGCCTCGATGTTCTCCAGGGTGGCCGCTTTGGAGGGAATTTTGACTTGAGGGGCGTCTGCATTAATGGGGCCGGAAGGGAGGTTTTCCAGCGCCTGTCGGACGATCCTGTTGGATTGATGCATTTCTTTGATCCGGACCTGGTATCGATCCCACACGTCACCATTGGTGCCCGTGGGGATATCAAAGTCAAACTCCCGATATGAGGAGTAGGGCTGGATTTTTCTCAGGTCATGGGCCACCCCCGAGGCGCGCAGTATCGGCCCCGTTACACCCCAACTGATGAGATCATCCACAGGAATAATGCCGACTCCCTTGGTGCGTTCCATGTAAATGATGTTTTTGGTCAGCAGACCTTCGTATTCATCCACACGTGAAGGGAAGATCTTTGTAAACTCCAGAGCTTTTTCAACGAATCCGTCGGGAAGATCCGCCGCCAGCCCCCCCACTCTGAAATATGACGGGGTGAGCCTACCCCCGGTGGCCATCTCGAACAGGTCGAAGAGATCTTCCCGCTCGCGGATGGCATAGAAGAATGGCGTGAAAGCGCCCAGGTCGTGGCCGTGGGCGCCCAACCAGAACAGGTGGCTGGCTATTCGGCTCATCTCGGCCATGATGACGCGGATATACTGGCCTCGCTTGGGAACCTCGATATCCAGCAGCTTCTCCACTGCCAGCACGTAGGCGAAATTATTCATCATGGCCGCCATGTAATCGATGCGATCCGTGATGGTGATTATTTGGTGATAGGTCTTATGTTCGCACAGCTTCTCGAACCCACTGTGGAGGTACCCGATGTGCAGAGTGGCCTTGCGGACGTACTCCCCGTCCAGCTCACAAACGATCCGGAGCACGCCATGTGTGCTGGGGTGGTGCGGCCCAACGTTCAAGGACATAAATTCGGTTTCAGCCATAATGCTCAACTTCTTGCGGGGTTCCGTCGGAATTCGGACCTTTGAGGGGATAATCCTTTCGCAGCGGGTGCCCCTCCCAATCGTCAGGAAGGACGATCCTACGCAGATCCGGATGTCCTTTGAAATGAATGCCCATCAGGTCAAAGACCTCTCGCTCCAACCAGTTGGCGGTTTTCCACACAGAGGTTACCGAATCTATGGAAGGTTGATCGCCTCCCACGCCTGTTTTGAGTCTTAACCTGTCGTTATTGGATAGAGAATACAAGTGATAAACAACATCGAAGCGCTCTGCGCGATCCGGATAATCCACGCTGGTAACATCAATCAGAAAATTATACTGCAGCGATTCTTCATCTTTGAGAAACCGGCAGATGGGGATGACGGCTGACGCTCGTATCCTCACCGTCACCTCATCCCGAAAGATGGAGACTTCCACCATATCATCGGCGAATTGTTCGCGGAGCTTCTTTACGGTGGTGTTGTCCTCAGTGGCTGTAATCGAATGGCTGGTCATCAGGCATACTTTCGGAATTTCTCTTCTTTTACCTTCTTGTGCAGTTCCAGGATTCCATGCAAGAGTGTTTCCGGCCGCGGCGGGCACCCCGGTATGTACATATCCACAGGAATGACCTTGTCCACGCCCTGTACCACGGCATACGTGTCGAACATTCCCCCCGTGGATGCGCAGGCTCCCATGGCAATGACCCACTTTGGCTCGCTCATCTGGTTATAAAGCCGCACCACCGCTGGAGCCATCTTTTTACTCAATCGCCCGGCGACGATAAGCACGTCGGCTTGTCTGGGTGAGGGACGCATCACCTCCATGCCGAAGCGCGCCAGGTCGTATCGGGCGGTGGCGGTAACGATCATCTCCAGCGCACAGCATGCCAGGCCGAAAGCCAGCGGCCACATGGAGCCAGCACGCGCCCAGTTGACAAGTTTCTCCAGGTTGGCGGTAATGATATTCGGGGCCAACCTTGTTTCTACTCCCATTCAAGAGCTCCTTTTTTCCAGACATAGGCCAATGCTATAAAGAGAATCGCGATGAAAACGCCCATCTCTATCAGCCCGAACAACTTCAGCTCCTTAAAGATGATAGCCCATGGATAGAGAAACATCACCTCGATGTCGAAAACAATGAATAACATGGCTATAACGAAAAATTTGATGGAAAAGCGACGCCTGGCGGAGCCGATGGGATCCATACCGCACTCATACGGCATGAGTTTCTCTTCGGAGGGCTTTCGTGGGCCTAAAAGATAAGAAAATACGATGGTGAAAACGGCAAAACCCAGCGCAACAATCAAGAAGATCAGAATAGCCAGATAGCTCGACAGCATGAATCCCTCACTAGACCAAAAAAACGGCCGCAGGTCAACGGCCCCTTTTTCTCAAGACCACTTGTTGGGAAAGCGCTTGACCTGAATTCTCACCACGTGCCGGAACGTGAATCCTTTGATTTCGGGCGATCATCAGAAAAGCAAATCGATTATTTGATGCTGGCGTTTCATCATTTACCATACAGCCATATTGATGTCAAGTATTTTTTATTCAGGTGTTGGGAAACGGAACGAACATGGTATTCCCCTGGTCGGGATAAAAGTTATGGGTAAGGAAGGATGGAAGGAAATACAGCAATGGGTGCAGAGGCAACAATAAGAGAGGATTTGCTCTTGAGCAAATCCTGTTATGAGCCTTTAGAGCCGAA
>JAFDED010000088.1 GCA_019310535.1 Deltaproteobacteria bacterium | reverse complement strand
GAAGTGGGGGCTGCAACGACGATAATGACGAGACTTCTGCGTGAAAAAGGCATCCCCATAACCCCGGATGAGGCCACGGTCATGGCCCTGGGAATCTTTGAAGACACCGGATCATTTTCATTTATTTCCACTCGGGAGGAAGACTTTGAAGCCGCGGCTTATCTTTTATCCCAGGGAGCGAATCTTAACGTCATCTCCGATATGATGACCAGGGAACTCACTGCCGAACAAATTTCTCTCCTCAATGAGTTGATCGAGTCTGCCACCCATTACAATATCCATGGGGTGGATGTGGTCATCGCCAAGGCATCGGTAAACAAGTTCGTCGGCGATTTTGCAGTCCTGGTTCACAAGCTCAAGGACATGGAAAATTTGGACGTCCTCATTGCACTGGCCCGCATGGAAGATCGGGTGTATCTGGTGGCACGGAGTCGTATAGAGGAAGTCAATGTGGGTGATGTGGCCGTCTCCTTCGGTGGTGGAGGGCATGCTGTTGCGGCATCGGCCACCATCCGTGACTTGACGCTATACCAGGTAGAGGAAAAACTTCTGAACGTCCTTCGAGAAAAAATCATCCCTAAACATCGCGCTATGGATTTGATGTCCGCACCGGTCAAATTTGTCGCACCTGAGGCCGCCCTCAGTGAAGTTGAGGAGATGCTGAATCGTTACAGCGTTAACGCGTTGCCCGTCATAGAAGAGGAAAAGCTGGTGGGCCTCATCACCCGGGTTGTTGTGGAAAAAGCCGTTTTCCATGGGCTCAAAGATGTGCCCGTGAGGGAGTACATGACGCGCGAATTTTTCATTGTCAACCCCGATACGCCTTATTCGACAGTCCTCGCCCTCATCGTAGAGCACAACCAACGGTTTCTACCTGTGATACAAGGGGGCAGTGTGGTGGGAGTGATCACGAGAGGAGACCTTTTGCGGCACCTCCAGTTGGACCGGAGCAAGTTCCCGGAAGAACGATCTGAAAATGATCTGGAGCCGCGCTACTCCCGCCCCAAGAATTTATCCCGCCTCCTGGAGGAGCGTTTTCCTCGATGGGTTGTCCAGTTACTCCGCCGTGCCGGTTCTCTGGCCAAAGAAATGGGTTTCAAGGTTTACCTGGTCGGCGGTGCTGTTCGGGATCTATTGCTCCGGATTGACAACCTCGACCTGGATCTGGTGGTAGAAGGGAATGGCATCGCATTTGCGCAGGAGTTGGGACGCCGGGAGGGATGCAAGGTCAGCGGCCACATCAAATTCAACACTGCCACACTGTTCCTGCCTCATGGGGTGGAATTGGATGTGGCGACGGCCCGAATGGAATATTACGATTATCCGGGAGCGCTGCCGAAAGTGGAGTTCGGATCCATCAAACGAGATATGGCACGACGCGATTTTACGATGAACACTTTGGCTCTCAACTTGAATCCAGACCAATTCGGCATTGTTATAGACTTCTTCGGCGGACAGCGAGATATAAAGGAACGTGTTATCCACGTATTGCACAGTTTAAGTTTCGTTGAGGACCCCACCCGCGTATTCAGAGCCATCCGGTTCGAGCAGCGATTCGGATTTAAGATGGGCAAACATACCGTATATCTTGTTGAAAACGCGGTAAAGCTGAATTTTTTTGACCGACTGGCCGGCGATCGTTTATTTAAAGAACTTCAATACATGCTGAACGAACAGCATGCAGAAGAGTGTGTACGCCGAATGGCTGAGATGGATGTGTTGCACTTCATTCATCCCAACATCTCCTATAATGATTCGATGAAAAAGCTATTGGGACGGGTTAAGGAGGTGTTGAGCTGGTTTGATTTATTGTTTTTAGACGAATCGTACGAGCGATGGCGCGTCTATTTTTACGCACTCGTCGATACTCTTGATAATTCCGAACTGGAAAAATTAGGCCAACGGCTCGGGATACATGATTGCAAAGGCAAAGCTTTTATTGAGGAGCGTGGGGAATTGATGCAAGCCATCCGTCAGATTTACGACCTCGACCAGCCATCAAATAGTCAAATCCAACGCTTACTGCGTCGGTTTACGTTGGAGATGCTCCTTTTCGCCATGGCAAGGACAAGTCGAAAATCCACCCAAATGGCAATATCCAGGTTCATTACCCACCTTCGAAGAACCCGGACTTTGCTACGGGGCAAAGATCTGATACGGTTAGGTCTGCCGCAAGGCCCCATCATTGGGAAAGCCCTGGATACCTTGTTGGATGCTCGACTCGATGGTGTGGTCAAGACCCGAAGTGATGAAGAGGCCTTAATCCGAGAACATTTCATCCGTGGACTTCGAAATCGAAAAACAGGATAAAATTGATATATTATTAAATAACTATTGAATTAATATAATATAATACTTTAAATGAAAAAATTCTTCAATGGATGCGAACCATTGACAATGAGGTCTAAATGATGTACACAGTGAGCCACCTATGGTTGAGTTCAGCAAAATCATACAGACGATAACCATTGTCGCCCCGACCCTGTTGCTGGCCGTTATTCTCCATGAGACTGCGCACGGATTGGTGGCGGAAAAGCTGGGAGACCCCACGGCCCGAATAATGGGGCGGATCACCCTCAATCCCGTCCCGCACATTGATCCGGTGTGGACCGTGCTTATTCCTCTGGTTCTTATCGTATCAGGATCGAGGTTTATCATTGGAGGCGCCAAGCCAGTCCCGATCAACCCGTTAAACTTCCGAAACCCGCGCCGTGACATGATGTGGGTTTCATTGTCGGGTCCAGCCACAAACCTCGCTCTTGCCATAGTCTCTGCAATGTTATTTCACACAATGAAGCAGGCAGCGGGTGACTTACCTTCAGAGTTTTTTCTGAAAATCCTTCGCCCTGTCCTTTCCATGCTCTACGTCTCTGTCTTAATCAATGTCGTCCTGGCGGTCTTCAACCTTATTCCGGTCCCGCCTCTGGATGGGAGCAAGATACTGATGGGCATCCTCCCCCTTGAGTTAAGCGAGAAAATGGCCAGACTGGAGCCTTACGGGATGCTTATCCTTATCATCCTTATCTTCACAAATGTTTTGTTTCGTGTGATTAATCCTATCATCGGTTTGATCCTTCGTATGCTCCTCTGAAGCCATTGGGGAAGGCAGCAGAGGAGGATGATGTCCTATTCCCCGTAATTTGAGTGATTGCGATGAGAGTTCTTTCCGGTATTCAGCCCTCGGGGGGCCTACACATCGGCAACTATTTCGCCATGATGAGGCGCATGATCGATTTTCAGAATACAGATGAGCTATTTTGTTTTATCGTCAACTTTCACGCCATGACCACGGTCCATGATCCAAACAAGCTGCGCGAAGGAACCCTGTCTGCAGCCATGGACTTTATTGCTGTGGGTCTTGATCCCGCACGCTCTTACTTTTGGGTTCAATCGGATGTACCTGAAGTCACTGAGTTGACCTGGATACTCTCTTGCTTGACCCCCATGGGCTTGCTGGAGCGATGCGTATCATACAAAGATAAGATCGCAAGCGGGATATCTCCCAACCATGGTATATTCGCCTATCCAGTGCTGATGGCATCGGACATCCTGGCCTATCAGGCACAAATTATCCCGGTGGGGCAAGATCAAAAGCAGCACCTAGAGGTCACCCGGGATATTGCAATCAAATTTAACAACGTATATGGAGATACTTTTGTCGTTCCCGAGGCTGCTATTGACGATGAATTGGCAGTAATTCCAGGGACGGACGGCCAAAAAATGTCGAAATCCTACGGCAATACCATCGAGATATTTTCCACTGAGAAAGAACTCCGGGAGAAAATATTCTCGATCAAGACCGATTCAGCCACTGTACAGGATAAAAAAGATCCTGAAAAAAGCACCCTTTATGATATATACAAGCTTTTTGTATCATCTGGAGATGCTGAGATTATGGCCGAGCGTTTTCGGGCCGGGGGTTTGGGCTACGCTCAGGTAAAAAAAGAACTTTTCGATGTTATCTGGGAATATTTCCGTCCCTATCGACAACAGCGCGAGGAACTTGAGAAGGACCCTGATGGTGTGCGGGATATCCTTCGAATGGGGGCAGAAAAAGCCCGGCACGTGGCCACTGAGACAATGGAATTGGTCCGGGAGCGGATAGGTATCCGTTATTAAGCCCACCCTGGTATTTTCATTCGCGACCTGAATCCTCGACCCATAAAGATGATTTTCCGTGGAGAATCTCCCGTGGCATTTTCCTGCTAATGTGAGTATGCAATACCCTGGTGCTCTTCGCAGCCACATTCTGCCGGGCTGGGAGTTAAAACAAAGATGACGTACCGGGTGAAACTAAGTATCTTCGAGGGCCCGTTGGATCTGTTACTGTATCTTGTCCGAAAAAACGAAGTGGACATCTTCGATATCCCAATTGCAACAATTACGCATCAATACTTGGAGTATATAGGTTGGATGCGGGAAATGAACCTTGAGGTGGCGGGTGATTTTCTTATCATGGCCGCAACCCTGATTGAAATAAAGGTGCGTATGCTGCTTCCTTCCACCCGTGATGATGGGACGGAGGAGGAGGAAGAGGGGGGCGATCTCCGACAGGATTTAATCCGACGCCTGACGGAATACCAGCAATATCGAGATGCAAGCCGCATCCTGGAAGAACAAAACCAACTGGAACGCGACGTGTTTCTCCGGGGCGGCATCGAACAGGACGCATCGGCATTGGACATCGAGTTTAAGGAGGCCTCTGTATTTACCTTGGTTGAGGCATTTCGCCGGTTATTGGAAAAATTGGATCAACAGGATGCCTTGACAATAGAAACCTCCGAAATGTCCATCAGGGACAAAATGGGGGAGCTACTGGAAAAGCTCAGGCACCGAGGTGAACTCCGATTTGAAGCCCTGTTCAGCTCGTCGCCTTCCAGGATGGAGATCGTCACCTGTTTTCTGGCCTTGTTGGAACTTATGAGGTTGCGGTTGATCAAGGTATATCAAGCCGTATCCCAGGGGATTATCCGTATTATCTTGGCAGTTAAAAATGATGAGAGGACCCCATTTATTCACTAATCAAACAAAACGAATTGTGGAGAGCCTTCTCTTTGCCGCGGAAAAACCTCTTACCGTAGACCAGTTGCTCTCAATCCTTCAGGGCAGTGAACGCGAGGAGGTGCGCGAGGTCCTTGCGGAATTATGCAGGGAATTCAATCTTCAGGAGCGCGGTTTCTACCTTGAAGAGGTTGCCGGCGGCTACCAGTTTCGATCTTCTCCTCAATATGTCGAATGGGTCCGCAAACTCCGACACGAGAAGCCCCACCGTCTCAGTCGTGCCGCTCTGGAAACTTTGGCTATCGTTGCCTACCGCCAACCCGTGGCCAGGGCCGAGATAGAGGCGATCAGAGGGGTTGAAGTGGGAGGAATTCTTCGCTCTTTATTGGAGAAAGGACTTATCAGGATATTGGGAAGACGCGATGAACCAGGACGCCCCCTTGTATACGGGACAACCAGTAAGTTTCTTGAAGTCTTTGGCTTGAAAGACCTATCCAGCCTCCCAACCCTCCCCGAGGTGGAAAGCCTTGGAAAATCCGATTCCGATATAGAGAACAAGCGTCCCCTGGATAGGGGGGATAAAGGGGAAAGGGAGAGAGTGAATCGGGCGGAAAAAACTGATGTTTCTGGAAAGAATCCCGGAACGTGATGGAACGCCTTCAAAGAGTCGTGGCGCGTGCAAGCGTCGCATCCCGCAGGCACGCTGAAGAACTAATCCGATCGGGGCAAGTAACTGTCAATGGTAAAGTGCAGATCGATCCGACCTTTATCGTGGAGATTCCTCGGGATCATATCAAGATCGGAGGAAAATCCATCAAAAGACCTGTACCCCTTCGGTATTTCCTTCTTTACAAACCAAGGGGCGTCGTCTCTACTGTCCGGGACCCGCAAGGGCGTCCCACGGTAATCGAACTGATCCATGGGAAAAAATTGGGCCTGTTCCCTGTGGGACGTTTGGACATCGATGCAGAGGGATTGATCCTCTTGACCAGCGATGGTGGGCTTGCTCACCGGCTTATGCACCCACGATTCAATGTCCCGCGAACTTACCACGTGAAGGTTCGCGGCGTACCCACTGAGAAAACCCAAAAGCTTTTGAAAAAAGGAGCTTACCTGGGAAAAGGAGAATGGGCTTCCAGTCCTCTGCACATTACTATGCTGCGTCCTCCTCGCGGCCCTAATTCATGGTGGAAAGTGGTTCTGGTGGAGGGCAAGAACAGGGAAATCAAGCGAATGTTTAAGGCTATCGGACATCCGGTACTCAAGCTCCGAAGGGTCGGGTTTGCTTTTCTTCGCCTCAAGGGTTTGAGACCCGGAAAATACCGCCCACTGGAACCTGATGAAGTCCAGCGACTGACGGTGGGAAGATCATAATTCAGTGAAGATGCACCAGATTGGAACTCAAAAATAGACATTGGACCTTTGAAAAACGAAAAACCCCTCTTGGATTAATGGGTTAGATGGGATATAACCATCACCCAGCGGGTAGCACCGCTGGAAGCACAAAGAGAGAGCCTTCGCTCCGTTTGCTTGTCAAGGGTCTTCGATCTCGCCCTTCGGGCGATACGTCCTTCGGCCGCCCTTGACAAGCACTTCGCTTCGGCTGGTGGGTTTACAGGATTTGCTGGAAGCAAATCCTGTCTTATACGTTGGCCTTCCACTTCTTTACTTCGTTCCAACCTTCCTTTCCCATGTTCTTTATCTTGACCAGGGGGATACCATGTGTGTTCCGTTTCCCACGTGGATCTTTATTTCCACTTGACAGGTCGCCTGCTGCGGGGCACACTATTTATTGCAGGCGCCGGTTGGGCCGCACACCGATAACCGGTTGCCGGGCGCCGCGCCCCGTGCGGGGGGTGAGGGCTCTATGCTCTGCCATAGACCAGCCGTCCCTTTCTGAGATTTCCTGTGCCCGTCAATTTTCAGCGAAACACATTACCACCTACCCAATATCCCTCCCGCATTTCAGCATACAGACCTATAACTTGATCTTTTTCGAGGCGTACTGCTTTCATGTAGCGCCGGCGCACGGCCACCCGGCCGGAGATGTCGCTTCGCGCGAAGTTCACCCATATCTCGTACGGGTCTTCGATCAGCTCTTTCAGGAACGGGAAATACGCCTCCCTCCCGTCCAGCCGGCTTTTCTTCTCGAGCATGTGTGCCGTGATGGCCTGGGGCACTCTGACGGGCTGTTTCTGCGGGTCGTAAAAGATCGCCTCGTCGCCGCCCACGGCCCGGCGCAAAGACCGGCGCAGTGCCTCCCTGTCGCCCTTTTTTACGGGACTGGCAAACCGTGCAACCGCCCGGTCCACGGCGATCCGCTCCGGCCTCACGTATTTCTCGGGCCCCCACTGGTAGAGGTCCCGCCACGGGCCCCGGTCCTCCAGGAGGCGTTTCTGGTGGTTTTCTCCCCAGGCCGCCTCTCCCGCGTTGTAGTCCCATCCCTTGTCGATACCCACGGGAGTGCCCGTTTTCGGGTCGATGGGCGAGGGCGGAGCCCTGGCCACCGCCGTGCGGAAGTCCACCGGGATGTCGTCCCGGTTCGCCCCGGCCACCATGAACCCCCTGGTATGCCGCTCCTTCCGGCAGACTCGCTGGTTTTCCTTGTAACCCGGATCAGTAGCCATCTTCTGCCGCTGCCAGGGGGGGTTCCTGGCCCGCTGACAGGCAGCACTGCCGCAGAAGCGCTGGTTCTTCACCCGGGGGTCGTGGTGTAAAAACTCCGGCGGTGAAACAAAAGACCCAGGAATACCGCGATGAGATGAACCCGCTGAGGGATTCTATTGATGGACGTTGCATCCCGGATCCGCGGGCAACGGTAAGCAACTCTCACTTATGGGAAGCATACAATCAATAGTCTGGGGATAGCCGTGTATGCTTAACTTACCGATCCCAAACTCAGGTCAAAGGCCGAAGAAGATAAACCCGAATTTTCTCACCTTTGCGCACCTTTGTGGTTTCCTCGGAAATGATAGCCAGGCCATTGGCCAGCACCATGGAGCGAAGAATCCCTGATCCCTGTTCTCCTGTCAGGGAAGCATGAACCTTCCCATCCTTTAATGACAACACCACACGAAGAAAATTTTTACGCCCCCTTTTTTGCCGATAATCCTCGTCCATGATGGCCTCTACCGTCGGCCTGAAGAGCTGATTATGTCCCATCATTTTCCTCAACGCAGGCCGAACAAACAGCTCAAAAGTAACCATAGCGGAAACCGGATTGCCTGGAAGGCCGAATGTCAGCTTGCTTCCCAGTATTCCGAAGGCCGTGGGCTTGCCCGGCTTGATGGCGACTTTCCAGAAATGCAAATCAAAACCCAGATCCTCCAAGGCCGAATTTACCAGGTCTTTTTCTCCCATAGACACTCCTGCGGAGATGAGGATAACGTCGGCCCGGAGACCCTCCTTCAGCCTTATGCGGATGTCCTCGACCGTATCCCGAGCGATCCCCAGCCTGAGGGGAACCGCTCCGCACTCAAGAACGCAGGCGGTAAGAGAATAACAATTAGCAGATATAATCTGGTGCCCTGCGGGCATTTCATCCACATCCACCAGTTCATCGCCATTGCTCAGGATGGCCACTAATGGCCGCTGATGCACAGACACGATCGAGCGACCCAGCGCAGCCATCATGCCCACCTCCGCCGGGCCCACCAGGGTTCCTCTGGACAAGACCATTCCCCCCTGGCGAACGTCCTCTCCGGCGCGACGCACGTTTTGGCCGGGCGTTGCGGGTTGAAAGATGAGCACCTCGTCCTCCCGTTCCGATCGGGTCTCCTCCACCATAACCACCGCATCAGCCCCCTCAGGCATGGGGGCGCCGGTCATAATTTTGACGGCTTCACCCGACTTCACCGACCGCTGTGGAAGCCTGCCGGCGGGAACAAACTCCACCACCCGCAGGGTAACCCCATCGCTTCGAGTTGCATTGGTAATGTCTTCACACCGCACCGCGTAGCCGTCCATAGCAGAGTTGTCCCAGGGAGGGAGAATGCGGGTCGCGTAAATGTCCTCGGCAAGCACACGACCTAGCGCGCCCATGATATCCACCCTCTCCGTCCCCAAAAGCTCCACCTTTTTCAAGATCGTCTCCTGCGCTTGCTCCAATGGGATCATTGTTGGCTCCTTATCCTCATATCGTGTCAACTCAGGTTCAGCAAAGAACTTTATTGATGGTTTAGCATCGCCAAACGGCAAGGTCAAGCATGTTAGCATTCATAGATGGCACAGCCACGAGAACCAGACATCCTTTACGGCACAGCCCCTGGTCTTTGTGCAAAACAAATCGTGATCATATGGTTACAGCTCTGGAACGGTGTGGCTGTATTTCTGGAAATTACAAATTTTCTTTTGGTTCAATTCGATTCAAGTCTGGTATAATCATATATATTTGTTTACAGTAGAAGGCCAACTACATTATGAAAGGATCAGAGAATGAAAAGCATTGTTTTAGCTGCGGGATATGGAACGCGTCTTTATCCCCTCACAAAAGATCGGCCAAAACCCCTGCTGCCCATTGCGGGAAAGCCCATTATCGAGCATATTATCGCCAAGCTTGACCCGATTACCTATATCCAGGAGATATTTGTGGTTACCAACGATCGATTCTACCCGCACTTCCGGAAGTGGGAGGACGGTTTTCAATCCCGTTTCACCATCAGGGTGATCAACGACGGAACCCGGAGCAATGAGGACCGGCTGGGCGCCATTGGCGATATCCATTTTGCCGTCCAATTCGCCGGTCTCGATGACGATCTGCTGGTCATCGGAGGAGATAATCTTTTCGACTTTAATCTCACAGGGGCTGCCGAAGAATTCCTGCGGCGCAGGCGGTCTGTTGTTGGGCTGTTTGATATGAAGGACCCGGGAAAAGTAGCCCGCCTGTATGGTGTGGTAAGCGTGGATGAGAATGGCCGCGTCACACGCCTAGACGAGAAACCCGAACACCCCCGATCTGCCCTTATCAGCACGGCGATCTACTTCTTGTGCAGCGAGGATGTCCAGGAACTTAAACGATGCATCGAATCGGGGTACAATCCGGACAATGCCGGTGATTTTATTCGCTATTTATCAGAAAAAAGAGAGGTTTTCGCACATATCTTCGACGGCGTATGGTACGACATCGGAAGCCAAGAACAGTACACGGCGGCTGACGAGCATTATACAACGAAGGAAAACCATATGTGAAGGAATCCTGACCGTTCTGCTTCAGTGCAGCGGAATTTCCGGGGGCGCCTGCCACCCCATTGCGACATAATCCGACAACCGGCCGATTTGTCCATTCAGATGGTTGGATTCGGCACTTGTCAGGAAGAGGACAAGTTGTGCCACGTCATCGGGCGGTCGAAGTTGTCCGCTCTCCTTCAAGTTAACAAAGCGTCGATGCACCTCTTCCCCTATTTCCAGAGGATCTTTTGTGCGAATTTCCTCCTGCATCGAGGTATCCACCACGCCGGGTGAGATGGCATTGACCCGAATGCCCGATGGCCCAAGCTCTTCAGCGAGATATCTTGTGAGGATATTCACACCTGCCTTGGAAACCGAGTAAACACCAAATGGAGAAAGGACGCGCAGGGCTAAGCCCGAGGTAACGTTGACAATACTGCCGCCGCCGCGCCGAATCATCCCCGGCGCGGCATAACGACAGCAAAGATACGTGCCCGTCAGGTTTATGGCCATTGTTTGGTTCCACTCTTCCGGGTCAACCCCGATCAGGGGCTTCAATGGCCCCAGTGCAGCAGCACAGTTAACCAGCCAGCGGACACCACCGAACCGCTCATCAATATCCCGAAACAAGGCCATTACATCCGACGGGAGCGACAGGTCGGCCCTGATCGCATGCGCCCTTCCCCCTTCTTCCTGGATACGCCTGACAATATTCTCCAGGTTCTCCTGAGTCCGGGCGGCTATCACCACTTTATCGCCGCGACGGGCCAATGCAAGAGCACACGCACGGCCGATCCCGCGCGTTCCACCGGCCACCACCGCCACGCTCTCCTGATTTTCCATGCATACTCTCTTACCCGGAACTAAATCTTTCCGGAAAACTTAAGGCGAATAATTTAATGGGCGGATTTTCTGTGCCCTTATATCAAGCGGACGCGCGTTGCTGCTGTTCCTCTGCGTACTCTTCCCGCCAGATTCGGTCCTCCAAGGCGCGGACTTTGCAACCATACTCGTCCAGTTCCTTGGCAATGCGTGTCACCACATGCTCTGCCCCTTCATGAGTGGGATATGCTCCACATGAGCGCACTAAATCCCTGTAGACATTTGGATTGTCTATTATCATGCAGGGCGTGAGCAAGTTTTCAGAGTACGGTTGTTTGCTGCGGATGGAGCGGAAAAACTCGCTGTCAAGTACCTCCACGAGGCTCTTGTCCTTAATGTTATCAATTGCGAAGTGTGTGAAAACGCAGGGTTCCACATCACCGTTGCTGTTGATGTGGATGTACTGCCTTCCACCCGCTATGCACCCGCCCACAGCAGGTGCATCATTCCAAAAATCCGCGATGAAAATGGGTCTTGTCGCCCGGATTTCCTTGTCCCGCTGCCTTATAAACTCTCTTTGTTCCGGGGTTGGCATGAGGCTCACATCCGGATCCTTGCCCACAGGCATGAACAGAAAGAGCCACACGATCAGGACGCCCTTATCGATAAGAAAGTCCACGAATTCATCGGTCAGCAAAGTATAGGCATTTCCCCTCGTGACGGTCAGAGATGATCCGAACGGAAGCCCCTCATCTCGCAGTAAATCCATAGCTCGCACGATTCGGTCGAATACTCCCGGGCCCCTTCTGTCATCAGTGGCTTCCTTGAATCCTTCGAGGCTAATGATGGCGGCGACGTTCCCGAGATCCCGCAAGCGGGCGGCCACATCTTTGTCAATAAGGGTCCCGTTGGTGTAAAACATGAAATACATGTCCTCGTGGCGCTCTATAAGAGTGAACAGGTCCTTCTTGCGCATAAGAGGCTCTCCCCCGCTGAACGCCACGAAGCAGATACCAATATCACGAGCCTCGGTCAAAATGCGATCCAACAGGTCGAATTCCAGTCCCTTTTCCTGAGGATAGAGTCCCGAATAGCATCCTTTGCACCTCAAATTGCACCGCATGGTGGGACTTATCAACATGGTGAAAGGTGGTCGAAAACCGTGTTCCTGCTCGAATTTATCCCTCATGTTGGCGCTCTCCAGAAAACCGCGGATGAAAAGAGTTTTGCCGAATCTCCGCAGTACGGCAGGATCAAGCTGTGTCATGACACGCCTGAAGCTTTGGGATGCCACGGAATCTTCTCCTTCCATCAGGGCATCTCGAATCTTGCGGACTATGGCTTTATTGCTTTCATCATGGACAACTCGTTCAGCCAAGTAAGACAATCTAATGAAGTTCTCCTGAGAAACATATGATAATAAATCGATCATCAGTGCGGCAGCCTGTTTCTCGGTATATTGTCGAATTCGATCCACAAAATCCATTTTTGCACTCCTTTCTTTCACAGCAAGAATTTTTGCACTCCTTTCTTTCACAGCAAG
The DNA here is from genome assembly GCA_019310535.1 of Deltaproteobacteria bacterium. Taxonomy (GTDB): domain Bacteria; phylum Desulfobacterota; class JAFDED01; order JAFDED01; family JAFDED01; genus JAFDED01. Next base: position 18,612 of record JAFDED010000088.1, on the reverse strand, counting down.
AAATGCGGCCTGAAAGTTCATCGAAAACGACTTTTCTTTTTTGTGTCTCACCACTTTTCATGAAAAAAAGATTTTATTGGCGGGATACCGGAGATAATCCGTTTTTTCTTAATCCTGCTATTCTGTCAAAATCTCTTCCTCTTCTCATGTTTCATTGTGCCTGAGAGGGAACGGTTGTTCCATGCGAAATTTTTCTCATTTATTATTATAGATAAGTATTTATGAAATGGAAGTCAATCGGTTTTCCACTGAATGACACCTCGAAAAAAGATGATTGATAAACAAATTCCTTGATTTCACCGCGGAATTTGACTACCCTGAAAGTTGTATTGAATATCAGCTATGCAACAGGATGTTTTTCATTATCCCGAGTAGGTTTTCCACCGGAATTTATGCGCTCATGAGAATTAGTTTTTGGAGGTTAACATGAAGATTGAGCCCCCTTCACGTTGCGAACCCATTAAAATAAATTCCGACGGTTCCCTGAGCGTTCCGGACCATCCCATTATCCCATGCATTCCCGGGGACGGCATAGGAGTGGATATCTGGCCGGCCACTCGTTCTGTACTGGATGCTGCAGTGAAGAAGGTTTACGGCGGCGGGCGGTTCCTTGGCTGGATGGAGGTTCCGGCAGGGGGGACATCTCTTCGCCAGATGGGTGACTTGCTTCCAGAGGCCACGCTGGAAGCTATTCGCCAATTCCGCGTGGCTATCAAGGGACCTATGACAACCCCGGTGGGGGGCGGTTTCCGCTCCATTAATGTGACGTTGAGGCAAAAACTGGAACTCTACGCATGTGTTCGTCCAGTCCGGTACCTTCCGGGCATGCCAAGCCCCATGCGTCAGCCCGAAAAAGTTGACATGATCGTTTTCAGGGAAAACATGGAAGACGTGTACGCCGGCATCGAATGGCAGCGGGGCACCCCTGAAGCTCACCGGTTTATAGACTTTCTGGATAAAGAGATGGGTGTTAAGGTGCCCGATGACTCAGGCGTCGGGGTAAAGCCTATCAGCGAGACAGCCACGCGGAGGCTTGTGCGAATGGCTATCCGATACGCAATCCGCACGAGGCGCAACAGTGTGACACTAGTCCACATAGGGAATATTATGAAGTTTACCGAAGGCGCTTTCCGCGACTGGGGTTATCTGGAGGCCCGTGAAAACTTCCACGACCAGACAGTCACAGAGGAAGAGCTTTTCACAAAATTTAACGGACAGTGCCCTGCAGACAGCATAATCATTAAGGACAGGATAGCGGACTCCATGTTTCAGCAGGTGTTGCTGAGGCCTGAAGAATACAGCGTGCTGGCCCTTCCCAACCTCAACGGGGATTACCTCTCTGATGCCCTTGCGGCCCAGGTGGGTGGATTGGGAATGGCTCCGGGAGGCAACATAGGCGATGACAATGCAGTCTTTGAGGCCACGCACGGCACGGCCCCAAAGTACGCAGGGAAGGACGTATCGAATCCCGGCTCTCTCATTCTTTCGGGAGTCATGATGCTGGAGCACCTAGGATGGCAAGAGGCAGCCGATGCTGTGGTGCATGCCCTCATCACCACCATTGGACAAAAGAGAGTCACATACGATCTTGCCCGCCAGCTACCCGGCTCTACAGAGTTGAAGTGTTCAGACTTCGCACGGGCTATCACTGAAAATCTTTGATCTGGAAGCATTTTTTTAAAATTATCTTTCCAAAAAGGCGTTAAAGCTTTATAATGGTCTAAAGGCGCCTTCTTGCATAGTTGCATTTATTACTCTCGCATCAATTTGCAGGTATCTCTTCACCGGTGAAAGGCTGTTTGTCTCTCACCGAAATGGTAGAACAGCTAATGATATTCATTGTCTACAGAACGGGAAACCCATGTTGAGTGCGAAGTTTGGGCCAAAGATCCAGCGAATCTCGCGCGTTCCTTTCGGGTGGATCTCGCGGGCCGGCATTACGCCTAATGGTCTGACGATCACAGGCCTTGTTATCACCTTGGCGGCCTGCTTCTCTTTCGTCTTTGACAAATTCATCATGGCAGGGGTATTGATCCTGCTCGCCGGCGCATTTGACGTCATGGATGGCGGGGTGGCCCGAACAGCCAATAAAGAAAGTGAGTTCGGAGCATTTCTGGATTCGGTGATAGACCGCTTTTCCGATTTGGCTATCATTATCGGGCTGATCATCCACTACGCGTGGACAAATAACCTCTTTCATGTCATTCTCACATCCATAGTCTTGATCGGCACCGTGTTGGTTCCCTACACACGGGCCCGGGCAGAGAAATTCATCCCGCGATGCAACATCGGCCTTATGGAGCGGGCTGAACGCATCCTGATTTTAGCCGTTGGGGCTATCTTCGATCTGATGACTCCCGCCCTATTGATACTGGCGGTTCTAACTCATTTTACGGTTTTTCAGCGCATCCATTATTCCTGGAAACAACTCAGTCGAGAAGAGAACCAGAAAACATGAGATCTGTATCAGACATGACTTGATCTTCCAAATCTTCTCCGGAGATTTTGATATCAAGCGACAGGCAGTACGATACAGTCAAATACCGATTGAGGGAAAAAGGGCGATGTGTTGATGTATCTGAGCCACCATTATAGAATAGACCACGACTAAACGATAGAGGTCTGGCCTGCAATTCCAGTTAAGTCTGCCGAATCATATCCGACTCGAAGAGTTCTTCGTCTTTGCCCTTCATGATAATTCGTCCCCTCTGGAAGATATAACCCTGGTACACAAGTTTCAGTACTTCTTTGAGCTTAATGTCACACTGTTACTTCGGAGAGCGTTAAACCTTTCTGCTCCCTACTCTGAGCGTCAAGATTTTGGCTGGATAATTGATGAGAACACCTTAATCGGTAATGCCATATTAACATTGACAAACAACTGGGTATCTCAACAGTTGATCCATAGACCAAGGCCTCTTTGTAATTTTCGCAGCCATTGCCGGTGTAACGGGATATGTAGTAGTGCTGAAGCTGCCATGAGCGCGAACAAGGTTGCAGACAGCGATCACCACGGAAAACTTTGCTCTCAGCCATTGAAGCGTTTTGGAGAAACAAAGAGACTTTGGCTTAGATGATCGTTCATCATGCGCTAGGTGGGATTCGATCGTTCTACGAAGGACGTATTATATTAATTGTATAACTGTTGGAATTCTCCAGCCGTGCTACGATAAGATCCTGCTCGCCTAAGACGAACGATCCCTCCACTTTGACCGCATGTGCTTTGGAGCGAGTTTTGTGGACCGTGGCATAATTGAGATCTTTATCTACGATCCGTTGCGGGCCTCCTGGCCGTCTCCGTTTACCAGTTCTTGGAGGTATAACCCTGTGGAATACATATGGGCAAGGGCATGTGCGTGATGCGGAAGCCCATCAGAAACAAACAGCGGTTTGCGTTTGGACATTCGAGTCTTGAACACTTTCATGAACTCCATAGCTTGCCCCATGGTAAAAAATTGAAGATGGATAATATGGCTAGTGATATCATTAACTTATTTTATAAAAGAACCCTTCTCTCCTCCCATGAAAAAAGAAAAAGTGGGGTTTCCGGATGGACACTAGTTAATTCCCTTGCGCTCCAGAGAGGATACAAGGTATTCTATTACAGAGCCAAAAGTTTAACAGCCGATATCGTGGGTCCAAGAGGTGACAGAAAATAGTATTCCAAATGCTGGTGGGTGTTTGATTATATGCGATAAGGTTGAAGTTTCTGGTCGCTGCTGCATGAGTTCCGGGAGTTCGATAAAATGGGCGCATCAGATTCGACCACCAAATCTCAGGTTCATATTATCGGCCCGCTGAAATTACAGAATGAACTGATAGCCTCGTTTTTAACATGTAAATTAGGGGTGGAATGCGTGTATGCCCAGGACATTGACGAAGCCTTGATGGGTATGGACAAAAATAATGACCGGCTGCACCTTATCTTATGGGACTGCCAGGGCACAGACCCATCAACTTTGTGTGCCGAATTTTGCGTTGAATCTGACTCCTTCCTGCACCAATGCTGTATTGCCTTTTTTAACGTCTGCCCTGACAGAAGGGTAGAAAAAGATTCTGTGAATAGAAACGTGCGTGGCATCTTTTACAACGATGATCCATTGAAGATATTCTCGAAAGGTGTTAAGATTATTTTGAGCGGGGAGCCATGGTTTTCCAAGGAAACATTAGCGAAATCTCTTGTGGAACATGATGGAGGTGCCTCAGGATTGTTAGGTGAGACACGCACTGTTCTGACGCCCAGAGAAAGAGAGATACTCATCGGAATAGTTTCCGGATCAACAAATAAAAAGATCGCCGAAGACCTCCGCATCAGCATCCATACCGTCAAGACGCACATTTACAGGATTTATAAAAAAATCAATGTGGCCAACCGCCTCCAGGCCGTATTGTGGGCCGTCAAGAATCCTTAGTTTGTTCATTCCCTCGCATGATTTTTCCTTATAAAAAATCATACTTCCTGCTTATTGATTTAATAGAATTTATTGGATAAAAATTGTATTATATTGTGGACTGGTGAAATAATGTGCCACTTTCAAGGATGATAAAGCAGAAAAGAGAATGTTAAAGAGATTACCAGTTGAACTCTCGGCCCATGTTTCCGTAATAGGAGAGAATCGAACCAATAAAACCATTGCTCTTTTGACCGGCAACATTAGTGCAGGCGGTTATTTTTCAAAGCCAATCAACCTTTGCCTGCAGACATTCATGTCAAAATAGACCTGGATCTTTCGATGGACGAGTGGAAAAAGGTGGAAGGGAGAAAGGCCTCCACTAAGCTTTCGGGAACTGTGATCAGATATGAGAAAAAAGGGAAGGCGATCTGTTTCGATGTAGGCCGTCAATAACCCATAGTTTTCGTCCTAAAGTATTAAAAAAGAATTAATTCAATCATCATTTTCTCATACTTTTTCCTAATACGATTAATGTCTAAAATAAGAAAAAAAGCATACTTTCGGCTGATTGATTTAAACACACTTGTCAAATATTATGCCATCCCCCGGCAAGAATCACTCCGCAGCAGGGAGTTGGCTTTTATGGAAAAGACAGGCAAAAAGATCAAGATTGATCAAGATTGAACGTTTATTCACAAGAACTTTCTCCCGGTATTTTTTAATGAACCTCCCTGCAGCAAGCTGCAGGGTATCTGAAAGGTAATTGCCTCTCTCTTACCCCATCCCCGCAGCAAGCTGCGGGGAATTCCAAGTTAAAGGCATTGGTCATTGTTTCTCTTTCAAAACTTTCTCTTTCCCTGGCCTTGGCCAGTCATATGAGCGGTAAATATCAAACCAGGGAGAAGAAACTTACCGATTGCAAAGGAGGGAGAAACCAATGTCGCAGATGGTATCCAGTACGGAAGCATTAACCCGGCGGATGTTGGCCGGTTCGAAGACAAAGGAAGTTCAGGAGTCAGCTGGCAAACCAATGATTCATATTGTTGGACCGCTGAAATTACAGAATGAACTGATAGCCTGCTTTCTGGAAAGGGAAACGGGCATGGAATGTATGCAGGCCGCGGGCTTTGACGAGGCCATAGGTACAATAAATAAGGATAAGGTACGGCCTCACCTGATATTATGGGACTGCCGGGGCACGGATCCGTCAACTTTTTGGATCGAATTTGGTGTTAATTTTAAGCCTTTCCAGGACCAATGCTTTATCGCCCTTTTCAACGTCTGCTCTGACAGTAGGATAGTGGAAAAAGATATCGTAAATAGGGGTGTGCGAGGTATCTTTTACAACGCAGTTCCCCTGGGAATGCTCTCGAAAGGCGTTTTGACTATTCTGAGCGGAGAGTTATGGATATCCAGGGAAACTATGTCGAGATGTCTTCTGGATCGTGCAGGCTCGGCAGGATTTTCAGGAGATCCGGGGGCCACTCTCACCTCCAGAGAGAAAGAAATACTCATCGAAATAGTTTCCGGGCAATCAAACGATAAGATCGCCGATCACCTCTGCCTCAGCATCCATACGGTAAAGACCCACATTTATAATATTTATAAAAAAATCAATGTGACCAACCGCCTCCAGGCCGTATTGTGGGCAGCCAAGAACCTTTAGCCTAGTGCCAAAGTAATAGATAAGTAGTAGTTTGCCCGCCCTCCCACCATAATTTTTCCCTATAAATTAACCCCTGAAAAATACGAAAAAATTCATGCTGTTGGCCGATTGAACCCGGCCTTATGTGCGTGATAAATGTCATAGCACAAGATAAGAATCACTCTGCAGCGAGGAATTATCTACTGTGGATTATAAAGGCGAGAAAAGCGAGAAGAGAAGGATGGAAAGATTCACCATTGAACTCCCTGCCAAAGTCTCTGTACTCGATAAGCAGCGAGATAACAAAACCATTGATTTTTTGACCAGCAACATCTGCGCGGGCGGCGTTTTTTTCCAAACCGATCAACCACTGCCCGTCGGTACGGAGGCCAAGATAAATCTGATTCTCCCGTTGGATACATTGAAAAAACTGAAGGGGAGAAAGGCCTGCATCAGGCTCTCGGGAACCGTCATCAGATCCGAGAGAGGAGGCATGGCGATCCGTTTTGAAGAAGACTTTGAGATTTCGCCCTCGCAAGATAGAGAAACAATTCCATAAAAGAAACGGCATGATGGTCATGATGGTCCTGCGTAAAACACTCTTAGAATATAGAGAGCGGAAAACTACCCCTGGATTTCATTAGAAGAGGAACGTTGATGAAGGTGCTGGGGAAAAATAACAGAGGAACATACGTGTTAAAGGCATCAGTCATTATTCTCTTCTCAATCTTTCTCTTTTTCCTCATTCTGTCTCCGGTCATGGCCGGCCATGAAAGCAGTATATACCAGAATGGTCAGGAGAATGTCGCCGAGACTGTTCAGGACGGAGACTTCTCCGGTGTTGATATTTCTCAGGAGGGGGACCTCAATGTGGCCGATGAGATCCACCAGGTGGGTAGTTGGCACTGGGCCGAGATTGGCCAGTTCGGGACAGCCAACACGGTTGAACTCTGGCAGAACGGCTATTTGAACCGGGCCGCCGTGATCCAAGAGGGCGCTTTCCACCAGGCCTATATAACTCAAAACGGTGATGGAAACGAAGTTGTTCTTGTTCAGAACGAATCGGACAATGAAGCTCATATTACACAGGATAATGACATAAACTATGCTGATATAAAGCAGAATGATTCGGGTAATTACCTTGATCTATGGCAAATGGGCTACAGGTCTTGCGAATTGGTCCAGGAACAAAGTGTGTCAGTGCTGCACACGGATGGCAGCGGAATCCCCCTCATAGTGGAACACTATGGCTACAGAGGTATTCAATTTATCCAGGAGCAAAACGGCAATAATAGCATTACATTCCAATCATATTAGTCGTCTAAAGGCGGGCAAAAGGGGGCGCCTCAGTGTTGAGAGTGCCGGAATAATTAAATCCGTTCAGGGTCGTTCAGGGTATGACAGATCTAACCTTGAACCTTACTTCTGGAAAGGAGGTGATGTGGGGGATCATCTGTAATATGAGGCGGCAAAAGGTCACGTAAAAGCTGATTAAACAAATAGCCTGCTCTCGTGCTTGCAATGAAATCTTGTTCTTTACTTTAAATGGGCACGAACGGGGCAAGAAGGAGCGAATCGTGAAACCGGCCATGAAGCACAAACGCAAGCAAGGACGCAAGCAAGGAGGAGTGAGTAGGAAGGAAGGAAGTGATGAAAAAGATGGGAAGTGTATTTCTAACGTTGGCACTGGTGCTCCTGTTGGGCAGTCCCGTACTGGCGGATAACAATGATAACTTTGCCGAGGTTCTCCAGGTCGGTGATGACAATGTTGCTACGCAACGTCAGGGCGGGGAAGGGAACGTCAACGAGGCAACCATTTTACAGGGCACCTGTAGGGGCTGCGGCGAGGGCATAATCCCCACCGGTGAGAACGTCGCCGAGCAAAATCAAGGCGGTGCTAACTACAACAACACCGCATTGATTACCCAATTTGGCTTCGGCAACTCGGCTACGCAAAATCAGTTCGGGGAGGATAATTACAACGACGCCGAGATTTTTCAATTGGGCAACCGCAACGCAGCTCTGCAAAATCAGGACGGGGAAGACAACGACAACGACGCCGTGATTTCCCAGGGTGACTGTGAAGCCTGTGGACTCGAGCCTTTTCCGGGCAATGGCAACTATGCTGAGCAAAATCAGTACGGGCGTAAGAACACCAACCTCGCCAGCATCACCCAGTTGGGCAACTTCAACAGTGCTGTTCAGAATCAGGACGGGTGTAGGAATTACAACGAGGCCGAGATTTTCCAGAATGGCTATGACAACATTGCTGAACAAAATCAGGGCGGAGCGTTCAATCGCAATAACGCCGAGATTTTCCAGGGCAACTGTGAAGGTTGTGTCGGGAGGCCCTTTGTCAGCAGTGGCAACGTTGCTGAGCAAAATCAAGATGGGATTGGGAACCGCAACACCGCTTCAATTACCCAATTGGGCGACGGCAACGGGGCCTGGCAAATTCAGGACGGGGCTTTCAACCACAACGACGCCACCATCTTCCAGTTCGGCGACGACAACCGGGCCAGACAATTTCAGGATGGGGCTGGCAACGACAACGACGCCATAATTTCTCAGGGTGACTGTGATGCCTGTGGACTCGAGCCTTTTCCGGGAAATGGCAACTATGCTGAGCAAAATCAGTGGGGTTTAGGAAACACCAACACGGCCTTAATTACACAGTTGGGCAACCGCAACCAGGCCAGGCAGAATCAGGATGGGGCTTTTAACGATAACGACGCCGAGATTTTCCAGAATGGCCACGATAACGAAGCTATGCAAAATCAGTACGGCGTTGGGAACGACAACGACGCTCTGATTTTCCAGGGCAACTGTGAAGGTTGTGTCGGGAGGCCCTTTGTCAGCAGCGGCAACTATGCCGAGCAAAATCAGGACGGGTGTTTCAACACCAACTTCGCGCTCATTACCCAGTTGGGCGACTTCAACAGTGCTGTACAAAATCAGCCGTAACATAGCTTCCGTTTCCAAATCCACAGGAATTCCATGCTCCCTGTGGAGAACTTTAACGGGGCAAAGTAGAACCAATCGTGAAACCAGCAATGAAGCACAAACCGCAAGCAAGTGTGGAGGAGGAAGTGATGAAAAAGATGGCAAGCGTATTTCTAACGTTGGCACTGGTGCTCCTGGTGAGCAGCCCCGTCCTGGCGGACAACAATAACAACTTTGCCGAAGTTCTCCAGGTCGGCGATGAAAACGTGGCCAGGCAAAATCAGGACGGGTCTGGGAACGACAACGACGCCACCATTTTGCAGGGCACCTGTGAGGGCTGTGGGGAAGGCCCAATCACCACCATCGGCAACGAAGCGGAGCAAAATCAAGGCGGTAGCAACTATAACAACACCGCCAAGATTACCCAGTTTGGCTGGTGGAACTATGCTCTGCAAAATCAGTTCGGGACTGACAATTACAACGACGCCGAGATCTTCCAGTACGGCGAAGGCAACCGGGCTCTGCAAAATCAGGAGGGAGAAGGCAACGACAACGACGCCTTTATTTCCCAGGGCTCCTGTGATGCCTGCGAACTCGAGCCGTTCCCGGGCAATTACAACTATGCAGAGCAAAATCAGTGGGGTGTAGGAAATTACAACACAGCCAGCATCGAGCAGATTGGCAATGACAACTCGGCAACGCAAAGCCAAGGCGGGTTCTTTAACGACAACGACGCCACCATTTTCCAGAACGGCCACCGTAATACTGCTCAGCAAACTCAGGTGGAAGGCGACGGGAGTTACAACTACAACACGGCTGAGATTTTCCAGGGCAACTGTGAAGGCTGCGAAGGGAGGCCCTTCGTCAGCGAAGACAACTTTGCTAGCCAATTTCAAGGAGGTTTCTTCAACCACAACACGGCCTCAATTACCCAGTTGGGCGATTTCAACGTGGCTACACAAAGTCAGTACGGAGAGGAAAACTACAACGACGCCACCATTATCCAGCTCGGCGACGACAACGAAGCTCATCAAGATCAGGACGGGGTTGGCAACGACAACGATGCCCTCATTAGACAAGGCTATTGTAACGGCTGCGGCGGACCCTTCTTCAGTAATGGCAACTATGCCGAGCAAAATCAGGGGGGGGTGAACAACATCAACTTCGCCATCATTACCCAGTTAGGCGACGGCAACTCGGCTATCCAGAATCAGAATTAACAAAACACCCTTCTTCCCCACAGGAAATTCATAATTCCTGTGGGGAAGCTGCCTTGAGATCGTAACCCGTTTCATAGAGGGGTGACACTTTGTCCCTGAACTGGTCATAATGGTGCGAAGTGGAGCCGAGCGCCAGATCGGCAATGAAAAGCAAAACAAGGAGAGGAAATCATGAAAAAGATGGCAAGCGTATTGCTAATTTTACCACTGTTGCTTTTGTTGAGCAGTCCCGTCCTGGCGGATGACAATAACAACTGGGCCGAGGTTCTCCAGGTCGGCGATGAAAACGTGGCCAGGCAAAATCAGGACGGGTCTTGGAACGACAACGACGCCACCATTTTGCAGGGCACCTGTAGGGGCTGTGACGAAGGCCCAATCGAAACCGTTTTGAACGAAGCGGAGCAAAATCAAGGTGGTAGCAACTGGAACAACACCGCCAAGATTACCCAGTTTGGCTTCGGCAACTCGGCTACGCAAAATCAGTTCGGGGAGGATAATTACAACGACGCCGAGATCTTCCAGTTCGGCGAAGGCAACCGGGCTATGCAAAATCAGGAGGGCGTGGGCAACGACAACGACGCCATAATTTCTCAGGGCTCCTGTGATGCCTGCGGACTCGAGCCGTTCCCGGGCAATTACAATTATGCTGAGCAAAATCAGTGGGGCGAAGGAAACTCCAACACCGCCAGCATCGAGCAGATTGGCAATGACAACTGGGCAATGCAAAGCCAAGGCGGGTTCTTTAACGACAACGACGCCACCATTTTCCAGAACGGCCACCGCAATACTGCTCAGCAAATTCAGGTAGAAGGGGACGGGACAGAAAACGAAAACTTCGCTGAGATTTTCCAGGGCAACTGTGAAGGCTGCGACTCGAGGCCCTTCGTCAGCGAAGACAACTATGCTAGCCAATTTCAAGGAGGTTTCTTCACCATTAACTGGGCCTCAATTACCCAGCTGGGCGATTTGAACACGGCTGATCAAATGCAGACCGGGTTGGAGAACGTGAACACCGCCACCATTTTCCAGCACGGCAATGGCAACTCGGCTTCGCAAACGCAGAGGGGCTGGGATGGCGTCAACATCAACACGGCTGAGATTTCTCAGGGCAACTGTGAAGGCTGCGACGGGGGGCCCCCCTTCGTCAGCAATGAAAACATTGCTGAGCAGGTTCAAGAGGGGGTGGATAACACCAACACCGCCTCAATTACCCAGTTGGGCGATTTCAACTTGGCTACGCAGCATCAATACGGTGAATGGAACGAAAGCGAAGCCATCATTATACAGTTCGGCGATAGAAACGAGGCTCACCAAGATCAGGATGGGGAACACAACGACAACTATGCCAAAATTAGACAAGGCTATTGTAACGGCTGCGGAGGACCCTTCCAAAGCTTTGGCAACTATGCCGAGCAAAATCAGGGGGGGGTGAACAACATCAACTGGGGGCTTATTACCCAGTTAGGCGACGGCAACTCGGCTATCCAGAATCAGAATTAACAAAACACCCTTCTTCCCCACAGGAAATTCATAATTCCTGTGGGGAAGCTACATTGATCGTTCGTGTTTTTTGAAGGCGATAATGTTTTGTTTTTAATGGTTCCAACGGGGCGAAGTGGAGCCGGTCGTGAAATCGGCCATGAAAAGCGCATGCCGCGAAAAACGTTAAAGACGTCAGGAACTCTTTGGCGTCTGGCACTAAGGTACTAGAAAAGTATTAGCTCCCTTTTCATTTATCGTACTTTTTCCCTATACAGGCAATCCTGACAAAATACGATAAAAATCGTACTTTAGGCCGATTGACCCGAATGAATTTGTGATGTCATAATTACTGCTTGTTGTAAAGTATTGTTATAAGCATTTTTTTGAGGAGTATAAACGGGTCAAACCATAATGATGCGCAAAACAGCGGTAACAGCCTTTGTCTTGATTGTATGGTTTTCTCTCCCTGTGTTGGGAAAGAGTGATATAGAGATAGACACTCTGGTGCTCGACCAGACCCGCACCAGAAGCGGTCAGGAGTTTTACCGGGAGTTTGTCTCCTTATGGGAAACACCTAAAGGTATCAGCGGTTTTAATATCCGTATCAAGGAAAGACCCGACGCCAGGTGGGGAAGCATGATATTTATTTACGTCGATGACAGGATGGTCTTCAGGTGCATTGTTGGACGCCGCCATGAAGAGATCATGGAGATGGTGGAAAGAAGCATCCGGACAGTCATAATGCATCTTTACCGTCGCTCATTTGAAAAAGGGAAGCTGAAAGAGGAAGACCTGTTAGGCGACGGAATGTAAGATACATGGAGGTGAGCCAGGTGAAGAAGCTTATGTTTTTCGTCTTTTTTCTCTCCTTTTTGTTTTACACGAACGCGGCTGTGGCCACCGAGCTGGTTTATCAGCCCATAAACCCCTCCTTTGGAGGTAACCCGCTAAATGGCAATTTTTTGTTGAATAAGGCTCAGGCGCAGAATAAATTCGGGAATTCGAGCTCATTTAGTAGACGCGACCCTCTTGAGAATTTTGAAGAGACCTTGACCCGCCGGATACTGAGTATGTTGGCATCCCAAATCGTCGAGGAAGCCTTTGGCGGTTACGGGGAAGAACTCCAGGGAGGCCATTATGAGTTTGGAGACTACCTCATTGATATTATTCCCACCGAAGGGGAGGATATACGAGTTACCATTACAGATATGGTCACTGGCAGTACAACGACGGTAGCGGTACCGTACTATTATTAAATTATACTGTAACCGCGATCGTGTAGTACTGTTAGGCCCCCACCGGGGGATATATGGTGGGCACAGCCCACTCCAGGGGACTGAGATTGCTAAAATCGCCATGGTATATCATAACTCTATCCTTCGCCCCATTTCATAAAAGAAACGCAAGGGGGGGTTCCGGATGGACATTAATGAGGCAGGGGGATAGTGAGATGAAAAAAGCAAAGAGCATTGTGAACATAATAATCGTGTTGACAATCTTCTTTTTGACCGGTTGTGCGGGACCGAAAGTAAAACCCTTCACCCGTGCTACCCTGGGGTATCTTACCGCCACTCAGAAGGATTTAATGTCCCTCCCCGCGCCAAAAGGGAAAATAGTTGTGGCTGTTTATAATTTCAGGGACAAGACAGGGCAGTACAAATTCCTCCCCAACGTCACCTCTTTTTCTACCGCCGTCACCCAGGGCGCAACCTCAATGCTGATTCAGGCCCTCAAGGATTCCAATTGGTTTATTCCCGTGGAAAGAGAGGGGTTTAATGACTTATTGACCGAGAGAAAGATAATCCGTGCAAATAATAAAAAATCACAAAATGATAATGGCCTGCCCTCCCTGATTCATGCCCCTGTTTTGCTGCAAGGGGGAATCGTGGCGTATGAAACCAACGTTTCCACCGGCGGACTGGGTGCCAAATATTTCGGTGCCGGAGGTTCCGGCCAGTATAGAAAAGACCAGGTCACCATCTATTTGAGAGCGGTAAATGTTATGCAAGGGGAGATAATCAAATGCGTTTCAAGTACAAAATCCATCCTGTCAGCTCAGGTGGACGTGGGGCTCTTTAGATTCGTCAGTTTTAAAAGGCTTCTCGAGGTGGAGATGGGTTACACTACAAATGAGCCGCCTCAACTGTGCGTTTTGGAGGCTATCAATAAGGTGGTTTTAAGTTTGACTATCGAAGGCATTCTCGATGGGACCTGGAAATTAAAAAATCCTGAAGATATTAATGCACCGGTCATAAAGAGGTATCTGAGAGAGAAAAATAGCAGGATAATACCGGATGACCGGCTGCAATCCAAACAATTAATGAAAGACAAGGGACGGGATAAGCAGAATCAATTCAGCGAATTAAGAGGAGACCATTAACAGAGAAGACGAGATTCTGCAAACCATAATAGACTGCAACATATAACATATGAGGTGAGTCATTAATATCAATGGCTTAGTGGTGTTTACGATTGCAAGCAGTCTGCTTCTCGCTTCCGGCCTTCCTGTTCATTCCCAGGAATACAGAGCATGGATAAGCGTCGAGTCTGAGGATTCCCGCCTGCGGATCGTGGGCTTTTGCGAGGCTCCAGAGGACGGTTATGTAACATATGAACTGAAGGCCGTAAAAACCGGAGGGTCGGGGAAGTCAGAAACATCTCAGAGCGGCCGTGTTTACGTAACAAAAGGTGAGGCGAAAGGACTTTCACGGCTGAGGCTGGGGGTCTTGCCGGATGATTCATACGTCATACGGCTTAAGGTCTACAAGGGGAAGAAGCTTGTGGCGGACGACTCCGTTTCCCGATGAGGGGAAGTAGAGTAATGGTGGACGGACATCGGGCTCGAAATTTCGTCTGACAGCACAGCCCTGAGGCAGGTACATCCTTTCCGCATGTAACGTCCTCAAAATCTCTTTAAAATGTGACTTTGTGTCATCGTGGGGCTTATTGGCCCTTTCGCCTGCAGTCTACCTGTCAGTGAATAGCAGCTTAGGCAGAGGGATCACCATCCCAATTCCCTGGAGCGGGCGGTGGCCGCCTCCACGGCATTGAGCACGGCAGCGCGAAATCCCCATTCTTCCATTTTTCTCAGCCCTGCTATAGTGGTTCCCCCCGGTGATGTTACCATCTCACGCAACTGCGCTGGGTGCATGTTCATCTCAGTCATCAGATGGGCGGCTCCCAGTACCGTTTGCACAGATAGCATTAATGCGGCATCCCGCGGTAACCCCACAAGAACCCCCGCATCGCATAAGGCCTCAATGAACATGAAGACATAGGCGGGGCCGCTTCCGCTAAGACCTGTAACGGCATCAATGAGATCCTCGGAAAGCACACAGCTCTTTCCCACTGCATCAAAAATGCGGCGGGCTGCAGCCATGTCCTCCCCGGTGGCGTGGGAGCCTGCGCATAAAGCCGCAATGCCCTGCCCCACCAGCGCCGGGGTGTTGGGCATTACCCGAATCACGCGGACTCCCTGAGGCAAATGCTCCTCGATGCGGCGGGTGGAAACTCCTGCCGCGATGGATACCACGAGCTTGGTCCTATCCATCACCATGGCGATCTCGTCCAGCACCTCGCCCATGTCCTGGGGTTTGACCGCCAGGATTACCACATCGGCGGGAGAAACCGCTTCCCCGTTCTCCCGGGCTATCTGGACCCCGCACTCAGCCTTCAGCTTTTCCAGTTTCTCATGCTTGGCATCCGCGGCCATAATCTGTTCTTTCTGAATCTCGTTTCTCGCAATTAGAGCCCGGATCAGGGCGGATCCCATATTTCCCGCTCCGATGATAGCAATGGTTTTGCCCTTGAGCATGTTTACCTCCTGAATGATAGCTTGTGTTCTATGCTACGTCGTGAATGCAGGTAAGTCAAGGCAAAACCTGTGGTAACCTTGACTTTTAAAACAATATTGATTAAAAATAATATACAATAACTTTTTTTGATCGATTTCTGACTGAAAAACCAGCACTGTAAAAAGTATCGGGTTTTGTTCGAAAAAATATTTTATTTTTTTCAGGGGCGGCTATTGGTATACAGCTCAGACGAATCGACGGGCTATGATTGCACATTTATGGGTGTTCATTTGAGACAGTGAACCTGAAGGGGGACTGGATGTTTGTCTTCAGTAATTTCTTGAGCGGCATTGCGCATGTCCTTGACATCGGACTGAATATCTACATGTGGGTCATTATCATCCGTGCATTGATTTCATGGGTAAATCCAGACCCGTACAATCCCATTGTACAATTTCTCGTTAACGTTACTGAACCCGTACTGTATCGGATTCGGCGTTTTCTTCCCTCTATGGGCCTGGACCTTTCGCCGGTGGTGGCGATACTGGCCATTGTCTTTCTCCGGAGCTTCCTGGTGAGGACCCTTTTTCAGTTGGCTCAACGCTTATATTGAACCTTTCCCCCGGAGAGCAGGAACTAATGAAAATTACACCCCTGGATATTCAACAACAGCAGTTCAAACGGACAATTCGCGGATTCGACATCTATGAAGTGGATGCATTTCTCAACTTGGTGGCCGGCGAATTTGAAGAATTGCTTCGGGAGAACAATCGTTTGAAAGAAGATCTCAAGAAGCGTGAACAAGAATTGAGCGTTTTAAAGAGCCAGGAGGAGAGCATCAAGTCTTCACTGCTCTCCATTCAGTCAATCACGGATAATGTCAAGCTCAATGCACGCAAAGAGGCCGATCTCATTATTGCCGAGGCCAAGCTTCAGTCCAAAAAAATTATCAGCGACGCTCAGGCTGAAATGGATGAACTGAGGCGCCAATGCACAGGGTTGCGGAGTCAGCGTATGCAGATCGAGGCTTCCATCAGATCGGTGATCCAGAGCCACCTGAATCTATTAGAAGCGGAAGGCCGGATGGAAGAGCAAATTGAAACCGAAAACAATATCCTCCAGGAAAAAATCCGCTAAAAAGGCCGCCCTATCCATGCTGGATCTGGATATGAGGGAGACCCCCGAGGGCGTGGTGCTTGCCATTACTGTGCAACCCAGGTCGTCCCGGAGCGAACTTGCCGGAATCCGCGGCGGGTATCTTCGTATCCGCTGTAGTGCTCTTCCGGAAGGTGGAAAGGCAAATCAACAGTGCTTGGAACTACTGGCGGAAAAGCTGGGCATTGCCCCTTCCCGTATGGCCATTATTCGGGGGAGGTCCTCCAGGTCCAAGAGCGTCTTACTTCGAGGCCTCACCGCCGATCAAGTGAGCGAAAAACTCCAATCGTGAGCGTGCCCTCCACGCGAATACGAAGAGTAATCGGACCCCGCTGCTTTTTACTGATCACCCTCTTGATCTCTATTGGTGTTTTTCCCCTGCAGGCGCTCCCATCATCGACCGATGATGGGCATTCTCTTTCTGTGCGGGTGTTTCGGACTACCCATTTCAGCTTTACATACCGCCCGCAAGATCAACGGCCTCTCCAATCATTGTTCCGGGGGGCGGAAGATATCCTGGAGAAGATCCGCAACCACCTTCCCCCTTCCCCACCGCATCTCATCCAAGTGATGATTGCCTCCAGCAATAAAGAGTTCCGACAACTTCAGCCCGGGCCCAAGGTGCCGGCATGGGTGCTGGCGATTGCTTACCCTCAGCGAGGGATCATTCTGATGAAAGCCCCTCGCATCATCACCCAAGGCCATCCAGACCTTCTGAAGACCTTTCGGCACGAGTTGACCCACATCCTCCTCGGCAGGGCCTTTGGGTCCAGACCGATCCCAAGATGGCTCCAAGAGGGAATGGCACAGTTGATGGAGGAGACATGGAACTTCAACCGGATTACCGTTATGACCCGGGCCGTTCTGGCCGATGAATTGATCCCTCTGTGGGACATGTCAGATTCATTCCCGGCTGATCTCCACAAGGCCGAGGTTGCTTATGCTGAGAGCTATTATTTCCTTTCATTCATTCTGAACAAATTTGGCCGCCGGGCTCTCCAGAATTTCATCGGGGAAATCAGCCAGGGTGTGGATTTAGATGTGGCAATTTCCAGGGCCACTGAGATGCGCTTGCGGGAAGTAATCCAGCTTTGGGAGCGATACATCAAGCTCCGCTTCAACTGGATACCCATCATCACCGGCGGCGGGGCTATGTGGTTTGTCGCGTCTTCTGTTCTGGTAATAGGATATTTGGTCAAACGCCGCCGTGCAAGGCGCCTCCTCCGGCAATGGGAACTGGAAGATGCCATGTTAACACCCATCACGGAGGTTTACCACCCTTCAACCCAGGATAGGGTTGACAAAATATAATTCATCTGATACATAATGGCTTACTTTGTGTTAGTGAAGCGGCATAACAAGCGCCCGTAGCTCAGTTGGATAGAGCGTCGGACTTCGAATCCGCAGGTCGCACGTTCGAGTCGTGCCGGGCGCGCCAATGACATGACATAGATGGGGGAAAAAGGCTTATCTGGCGTTTTCCTATCAGAGACTGTGACGAAAAAAAACTGAAGACCTTGCTTTTTATAAATCAGGGACTAAATTGAATTGATGTTTTGTATCATTATTCATCTATTCTACTCCTTTCGGAGCAGAATATTATCAGGCAGGTAGAGTCAAACCAGCTAGATTTTGCACATTATTAGGTCAATCAAATAATACTTTTATCCTTACTTATCAGTCGGTTACATGTTTTTTCATAACAGTCTCTTTATTTTATTATTTGAGGGCCGTTAGCTCAACTGGTAGAGCAACTGACTCTTAATCAGTAGGTTTGGGGTTCGAGTCCCCGACGGCCTACCAATAAAATCGAGGGGTTACGATAATTCAGTCGTAACCCTTTTTCTATTTATGTGAGAATCCGTGTGAGAATTTTGCCTTGCATCAAATGTTCACCCCAAAGAAAAGACTCCTAATGAGCCATAAGTTATGGAATTTTAGACCTTTATTCGCCTTTCAGTGAGCTTTTTTCTTGTGAC
>JAFDED010000024.1 GCA_019310535.1 Deltaproteobacteria bacterium | reverse complement strand
AAGAAAACAGGTACCGCATGGAAACGAGCAATTTTTATAAAGGCATTGATCATGTTACCATCCATGCTATCGAACATGATATTGTCATCACACAGGATATCATATATGATTACATCAAAACCGGAAAAACCAGCCCTGTGATGAATCTTTAATTATTGAACAGGCTCAAATTATAATTTTCTCTATGATCTCTGCGGTTGAATTGATAAGGACACCGGCGATGAGCGACTATTCTATACAGGATGCGGAATTGGTGGTGGTGGGAGGGGGTCTGGCGGGTATGATTGCCGCCGTTCGGGCCCGGGAACTGGGCATGCAGGCCACACTTGCAACCCTGTCCGAACCGGGCCATGCGGGAAACACGCCGAAGGCCGGAGGCGGCTTCGCGGTGGCCCTCGGCCCGGATGATTCTCCCGAACTGCACGCCCGGGACACGCTTGCAGGAGGCCTGCACGCCGGTCAACCCCCGCTGATCCAGAAGATGGCTGTGGAAGCCCCCCGTGCCGTTGCCATGCTGGAGAAGGCGGGAGTACGCTTTGTCCGTTCTCCTGACGGTTCGCCGGAGTTGCTGAGGGTGCCGGGCCATTCGGTCCGAAGGGGTATTCGATGCCAGGGGGGCGGGGCCGGGGCTCTGATGGAAGTGCTTGTTCCGCTGCTCAGGAAATCCGCCATTGTCCTGGAGCGAACGGCAGTGCTTGATATCCTGGTGGAGAATAGAACCGTTTGCGGGGTATTGGCGAGGAGGGAGGGAAGCGATGAACTCCTGTGGCTGCGCTCACCGCGAGTTATTCTTGCAACAGGCGGACTGGGTGCCATGTATCCCTTGACAACCAACTCACCCGAGGTACGCGGGGAAGGTTACGCTATGGCGCTGGAGGCAGGGGCGGAACTGGTGGATATGGAGTACATGCAGTTTACACCGACTTCGCTGGCCTATCCGCCTGCCCTTCGCGGGGTGAGCACAGGCGGCATGCTTCTGGCCGAAGGAGGAAGGCTGTATAACGCCCGCGGTGAGCGGTTCATGCATAGGGTGGACCCAGATCGGGCCGAAGCGTCCACGCGGGATGTTGTGGCACGGGCGATTCTCCGGGAAGTACTTGAAGGCCGAGGTTCCCCGGCGGGCGGGGTCTACCTTGATCTTTCGGACATTCCCGAGGAGTTTCTTAGAGCGAACGCCGGTCATTTTCTGAACTTGCTGTCCAGCCACGGCATAGACGCCGGGAGAGAGCGGCTCCAGATCGCGCCGGCCGCCCATTTTACTTGCGGGGGAGTGCTGATTGATGAACATGCCGCCACATGCGTTGCCGGGCTTTTAGCCGCCGGTGAGGCGGCGGGCGGTATCCACGGCGCAAACCGCCTCTCCTCCAATGCTTTGACAGAAGCGCTGGTCTTCGGCCTGATTGCTGCAGAGACGGCCTCAGGAATGGAAAGCAGGCGCATCGGCCTTCGGCCTGCCGGCATTGCACAACGCCGCTATATTGAAGCACAGGAACCGGATCGAAGCCCGATCCGTGACGTGATGCTCCGATGCGCCGGCCTGGAGCGGGAAAAAGAATCCATTGAGTCAGGGCTGAGATTCATTGAGGAGCACCGGCAAAAAATCACAACAACAGAGGATATGAGCACACCTCTCCTGAGCCGCATGCTCGTTACCGCCCAGGCGGTGCTGGAGGCTGCACTGCTGCGGGAGGAGACCCGAGGTGCCCACTGCAGGCTTGACTTTCCCGATGAGCTTCCACCCCGGAGCTATTATTCCGTCCGGATCCGGCCGGGAAGGGACGGGCGCCCATCGGCGGCGCGGCACTATGGCGATCCGGGAGAAAATGCATTATCCAGTGAAATCAGTTCATGAGGGGCACCCTTGGCCCGAAACCATAGTCAGGCGTCATGGAGATGGCCTCGGGCGGGCGGGGATAAACCTTGCCCTTACATCCCTGACAAAGCAGCCAGGGACACGTAGGGGCATGGTTATGCCTGCCCGTAAACACTATTTGAATGCAATCCAGTAATTAGGGATAGCCGCTATGGAAGGGGGTTTCTGGATCGATCAACTGCAGCCCGAAAAGATCTCCAGCGAAACCCTGGTGAACATTATCGAATTTTTCCCAGTTGCTCTATGATAGCCTCGGTCATCTCGCGCGTTCCTGCCCGCCCTCCCAGGTCTCGCGTAACATGACGCCCTTCCGACAGCACGCGCCTGAGTGCCTCCCGGATATACCGCGCCGTGTCCATCTCGTTGATGTGCTCCAGCATCATTGCACCGCAGAGGATTGACGCCATGGGATTCACGCGATCCTGTCCGGCGTATTTCGGGGCGCTGCCATGAACGGGCTCGAAAACGGCCACATGGTCCCCGATGTTCGCCCCAGGAGCCACGCCCAGACCGCCCACCAGGCCCGCACAAAGATCCGACAGAATGTCCCCGTACAGGTTCGGCATCAACAGGCAATCATACTCCTGAGGTTTGATCACCAGTTGCATGCACATGTTGTCCACCACCCGATCCTCAAAAACCATGTCGGGAAAAGATTCCGCCACCTCACGTGCAACATTGAGGAACAGCCCGTCGGTCAGCTTCATAATGTTGGCCTTGTGGACCGCGGTTATCTTCTTGCGCCCCCGGGCATGCGCGTACCGGAAGGAAAACCGCGCGAACCTTTCAGAAGCCTTTCTGGTTATCACCTTTATGCTCTCTGCCACACCCTCTGTAACCCAATGCTCGATGCCGGCGTAAAGATCTTCTGTATTCTCCCGGAAGGAAATCAGATCCACCCCCTCGAAGCGTGTCCGGATGCCCTGGAAAGAGACAGTGGGACGCACATTTGCATACAGGTTCAGCTCTTTTCGAAGGCCCACGCTGATGCTTGGATAGTCCCTGACGGGCGGGCTCCCGGGCTTACGGCCGCCTTCCCAGGTGACCAGCACGCGGTAACTCCCACCGAAAGGTGTGGTGATAGGGCCTTTGAACCCCACCTTGTTGCTGCTGATGGAATCCAGTACCCGGGCCGGCAGCGGAGTCCCCTCTTCTTTTTCCGGTATTGCGCCCACTTCCTGAATGTCCCATTGAACGCTTACGCCTGAAGCTTCCACAACCTGCTGCATGGCCCGGCTCACTTCAGGGCCGATCCCCTCTCCCGGTATTAATGTTATCCGGTGCATGTAACCCCCCATTCACAACGTATTATTGATGCCTGAAATGATTTTTTCATCAATCCGCATACCCGGTTCATTAAGTCGAGAGCCACCATCCATGCTGAGCACGGCCCTGCGGACAGATCAGCCGTTCATCGGCTCGATCCCTCTTTGATGACCTAATGCCATATCCGCAAGGAAAAAGCAAGCCCGGAATCGGATACAGGAACTCATGTTCAGGACTTTCCCCAATAATTTACACAGAGTTATCAAAATGCTTTGAATTTTAAGCCCCTGTATTCATCAGTACGTAAAAAAGGAATTTTGAAAAGACTTTTCGAAAAGGAAGGATGGCCCGGACAACTTGTCGTCCGGATCGCCCGAGGGTTCCGTTACTCAGCTCCGGAGCAGGAGATGATCCCCCAGGGCCACAATTACCACTTTTCCCCCTGGAAATTTTGGGTTAAATCCTGAACTCATGTTATATTTATATTTAATATGTCGTATTTTATTATAACTCATTGCGATACATAAGTATTACGCATCGGTCAGCAGGATAAGAAAGCGGCATGAGGGCAAAATTTCTTGTGAATGGAACATTTATCGGCGAAAATTGTCTATATTACATTAAATGAATGAAGAGATAAAAACGTCCACCGGTTCACCGAAAGAAGATGCAGCGCTGGTTAAAGCCTTCCAGGCGGGGAATAAGGCTGCGTTTGATGAATTGGTTCTCAAACATAAGGATAAATTGTTTAATTTGTGCTACTGGTTCCTGGGAGATTACCATGAAGCGAATGATTCCGCCCAGGAGACATGCATAAAAGTTTATCGATCTTTGAAGAAATTCAGGTTTGAATCCACATTTTCCACCTGGCTTTATCGGATTGCGGTCAATAACTGCAAAAACAGGCTCAAGTCTCTGGACTACAAGTATAGAAAAAAGATGATTCGGCTCGATAACCAAGATGTGTCAAAAGGTGGCAACCCTTCAATGGAAATTGGAGATGAATCCCGATCCCCTCTGATTGAACTTGAAAAAAAAGAGAGATCGGCGCTTATCAAACAGGCAATTGATTCATTGCCTCCGGAGCAAAAGGCCGTGGTTGTCCTGCGCGATATTGAAGGGCTATCTTACGAGGAGGTTGCTATTGTAACAGGGTTTAACCTTGGCACGGTAAAGTCAAAACTTTCCAGAGCGAGACTGGACCTCCGAAAAAAGCTAAGGAGCGTGATATAATATGGAATGTGCCAAGAGTAAAGAGCTTTTATCCGAATATATCGACGGCATGTTAGATTTGGAATCGGAAAAACTCCTCGAGGAGCATCTGTCGAGCTGTGAGGGGTGCAAAGAAGAACTTATTTCATTAAAGGTTCTGGTCAAAGAACTGGGCTCACTGGAACCAGTTGAAACTCCGGTAGATTTCCTCGACAGGCTTCATGAACGCTTGGAGCCGAGCTTTAAGTTCGGCAAGATATTGCGGATGTTATTCGTTCCACCACGCATAAAGATCCCGTTGGAATTCGCGGCCGTTGCAGCAATGGCGATACTGGTTTTTTCTATTCTTCATATCCAGCGGCAAAACAATCAGGTTGCAGATGTGCCTGGGATTTCCGCACCTGTGAGGATTGCAAAAAAACCCATGGCGGAAGCCCTTACCCCAGAAATTACAAAGGAGACCTACAAACCCAAACCAGCTTTTCAGGCGGATACGGCCCGACCACCAAAAAGAGAAAGAGAAACCATTGAATTGGCCCTGTTGCTGAAACCTGAAGCCCCCGGGCGAGCGTATGCCCCAAGTTCTGCCATGGATGCAGCACCGGCCCCCGCAAAAGAGGGTAAAATTTTGGAAGAAGAACTCGCCCGTGAGATCGATTCTTCTGGAACAGGGATTTCCAGGCGGGCGGCTCCACGTGTTGGGATCAAAAGAGACTGGATCGAAGAAAAAAAACCTGCTCTGGAATTGCCAAAGGCAGAACATCGCAAATTTTATGATGAAGGCGGCATTTCTTTTTCCTCCCTCCAGGACATGCTCTCCGAAGTGAAAAATCTAATCGGGCTTGCGGAGGGAAAGGTTATATCCATAGAATATGACAAACAGACCGAACGGCCACAAACTATCAGTGCAGAAATACCCGCAAAAAATTTCAACTCGTTTTATGAAAAATTAAAACGACTCGCCGTCCTCCAGACTCCACCGCCGGCCGTATCTGAGAAAAATCAACAAGCTGTTCCCATTCGTATCAGGTTCATATTTTCAGAGTAATTGTCATTCAGGGGCTGCGTCAGCGAAGCATGAAAATTGTGATGGCTTACGGAACTTCACCGTCTCCCTCCACTCTTTTCCCCCTTAAATAGGGAGAGAACGGCGTTGAATCGGAGGCGCGTTTATAAGACAGCAGGGTGGACAGTGCCCACCATACACAGCCCGAAGAGATACATAAGTGCAGAACCACCCACGTTGGCGAACCCGCCTTTTAATCGTGCGCCCATACGTGGACTTCTAGATCGCTTTATGCTATTGCAATCAAAGGTTTTTTAGTACACCGCCCTGAATTATTGGGGAAACTGGAAGCAGTATCACAGTATCACTTGACAGTAAATTTTCCTTGTGCAATAAAAAGGCGGTGAAATTTTTTTGTCCACCGGCTTTATCATGGTATCCCGTCAAAACATTCATTTTCATAGAAACAGAAACATACACAAAAAGGGGAGCCGAAAATGGGAAAGGCTTTGACATCTGATTCGTACGAAGTGGATGATGGTTTAGACGCAATGGAGTTATGCTATGAGAAAGGCTGGACCGATGGCTTGCCCGTTGTCCCGCCGACAGAAAACCGTATCCGCGCATTCCTGGATTACGCCCGGTTGGAGCCAAGTGAAATCCTTGGCGAAATTCCGGAGAGAGACCGTGTGATTACAGCGGAAAAGCTGGCGATCAACGCTGTTATGGCGGGATGTAAAAAAGAATACATGCCGGTGCTTATTGCTGCCGTTGAGGCCGTTACTGATCCGGATTTCAAGTTTAACCACCTGGCAAGTTTCGGCAGCCCCTGGCCCATGATGATCATCTGCGGCCCCGTTGTGAAGGAACTGGGGATCAACTACGGTATCTGGACAATGGGCCCCGGATTCCGGCCGAACGCCACCATCGGCCGTACGTTGAGCCTGCTTGTTTCCAACTGCGCTATGGGCTATGTCGGCGGTATCCAACGAGGCACGTATGGGCACCCGGGACGGTTCAACAGCATGTGCATCGGGGAAAATCCCGAAGACTTCGGATGGGAGCCCCACAATGTGGAGATGGGCTTTGAGAGAAGCACGAGCACCGTCACCCTGGTATCGGTGTATCCCTGGATCGTGACCCCCACCAGCGTCCAGATGGAACCGGAGCGAATTCTGACAGCGCTTGCGGGCTCTATAGCCGAGGGAGATTTCTTCCGGGGCGTCTATCCTATTATCATGGGTCGGCCCTGGGCCGAAGTGTTCGTTAAAGCGGGCTGGAACAAACAGGATATGAAGAACTGGATGTATGAAAACACCATGCGCTCCATTGCCTCCTTAAAGCGGCGCGGGCGGTGGGGCACCTATACGTCCCAGTTTGACGGGTACGGAGGCATCCGCCAGGACATAGAGCCCGGTGATGAGGAGAAATACTTGTACGTGTGGAAAGAGGACGACCTGGATAAGTATGTCTTCGATACCTCGGCAGTGGAACGAAAGAAAGGCATCTACTTCCTTGTCGCAGGGGGGGACGGAGGGACCCGTACCTGCTGGCTCACCCCCTATCAGTACTCCACCAATCCGGTAACAAGGCCGATTCGTTTGCCGGGGCAGAGGTGATTACCACTTCAGTAACAAAAAGATAAAGGAGAAGAACATGATAAAGATCTTCGATCCCACGGCGGGACCGGCAACAGGAAAACTGGTCCTTATGGACCGGTTGAGAACGTTGAACGGGAAAAAGCTCGCAGTGCTCTGGAACGGCAGGACACACGGTGACAAGATTCTGCGCCGTGTGTTGGACTTGCTGAAAGAAAAGTACGCGTTTGAGGTGGTCGATTTTCTCAAAAAACCCTATATCGGCAACATCGCACCCAAAGAATATTTCGATAGAATATTTAACGACAAAGCGGATGCGGCTATTGTGGGAATAGGCGATTGAGGCTCGTGCATGTCGGCCAGTGTGGTCGACGCGGTTACCATCGAGCGGCGCGGTATGCCGGCCGTGGCCATCGGGATTGAGAAGCTGGTGAACACCACCGGACGGGGCATGGCCAGGGCCCAGGGTGTTCCGGACTACCCTATTGCCATTGTCGGACACGACCTGGGGATCATCGAAGACTTGAAAAATGATGAGGAAGTGGAGGCTATCGCCAAATCGCTGGTTGATCAGGTGGAGACCATGCTTTTGGGCAAAAAATAACAAGGGGTTATCCGGGAAAGATACCGCTATCTGCCTTTGAAGGAATTTGCCAGTGTCGATCTTGTATGATGTTATCGTTCTGGGAGCCGGTCCAGCCGGGCTCAGCGCCGGGCTCCACTGTGGCCGATTCGGGCGGAATGTCCTCCTGATCGACAGGGGACAAATCGGGGGCCACCTGGTCAATATGGAGGTGGTGGCGGACTACCCGGGGTATACCGAAGGCATTAACGGCGCCGAACTCGGGATGAATATGTACGAGCAGGCCGCAAAATCGGGAATGAAATCCAGCTTCGGAGAGATTACCGCAATTGAAACCGCGAGCAGCGAGTGCTCTATCACAGCTTCTGAAGAAATCTATCGGGCCAGGGCGATCATCATATGCACCGGGCTTTCAGCCATGAAACTGGAAGTTCCGGGTGAAGACCAACTTCTGGGAATAGGGGTTTCTTATTGCGCCATCTGCGACGCCCCGTTGTACAAAGGACTGAACGTGGCGGTTATAGGGTGCGGCGATATGGCGGTGGAAGACGCATTGCACCTGTCCGGCTTTGCTACGTCGGTAACGCTGGTATGCGCGGAGAGCGCGCTTGAGGCTGATAAGACATTCCTGGGACGACTCTCTGCGAAAAGCAATATTCAGTATATGTTGAACAGCAAGGTGGAATCCCTGCGCAAATCGAACGGGAAAGTCGCCCTCAAGCTCAAAAACATCGATACGGGTGAGATCTCAGAGCTTTCGACGGATGGTGCGTTTGTTTCTGTGGGACAGGAGCCTAATATCCGGTTTGTGCAGGGCCACTTGCCGCTCACAGACACGGGCCACCTGATTACTGATGATTGCCTGCAGGTCAAGGCCCCGAACGTATTCGCGGCCGGCGATGTCCGTGCAGGTTCGATCAAATCAACCGCAGCAGAAGTGGGCGACGGCGCCAGAGCTGCTTTTATGGCGGAAAGATACCTTTGTGGGCGACCGTGAGTTCTTTAAAGAGTGGCACGAGGACATTGCGCCTGAACTCGGACTCTGTGAGGGATTCAAGGTAAGACATCTTGGCATCCTTCGCCAAGGACTCAGTCTATCCTTGCGTGTGTATAACCGATCGAGCTCAGCCGCCACTTTTAGCGGTCGGCTGCAGCGCGTTGTTAGGTCGAGTTATCACGGACCAAAAAGGCTCCCGATTTGATTCAGTAGACCGCTTGCCACAAGATTACTTGCTGCTCCTTCTAGAATTTGCCTCCTCGATCTCTTCCACGGTTACCCGAATTTCCCGACCTTCTAACTCGCCAGAACGCGCTTTTTCTAAGTATTTCCGATCAACAACGCCTAGATTGGCCGTGATAGGATGCCGCTTCTCAAAAGTCAGGCTTAGTACCTCGACATCTTTTTCACCGACACCATCGAATAGCTGTACTTTGAATTCGCGTTCGCATACCTCTGCGGCTAAAATGATATTATGGAAAACTCAATCTCTTCAGGTAGTATGCAAGGTGCGCCTGTCGGGAGGTGTCCGGTTTGAAAGGCTATGCAATCCGATAGGCTGATCGGAAGCCTTCGTGGATGGCGTGGTAAAGGTCCCGCGGCTCGACGCAGTCCCCTATTCCGACAATCTTTTCCGCGTATCTCATGAGCTCTTTCATGAGCGATTGGTTTGCCGCGGGGGCCTCTTCCAGCACGACATGATCACAGGGGACAAGCACAGACGCACGCCCCTGCACCTGGACCCCTTCCGCCGTGATCCCTGTCACCGATGTGCCGGTTAAGATGGTGACTTTACACTCCCGCAGCCTTTCCATGAGAAGCCTCCATTCGAAAATGGGCTCCAGGTCTCTTCCCATTTCCTCCACGGGCCCGGGATGGATGATTGTTACCTCTTTTCGCCTCTTGCTGGCCAAAAATTCCGCGGTCTCGCAGGCAACCCGGCCGCCGCCCAGGACGACCACCCGCTTGCCGCTAAGCTTGGCCTTTCCGGAGAGCACGTCCCATGCACGGACCACCTTGGCATGCGTATATGGAGGTGATGGTTCCCTTGGCGGCTCGCAGCCGGCGGCGATGACCACCACATCGAACGGCTTGCTTTTCAAGTGCTCCGGGCGGATCTCGTGGCGCAGGCGTACCTCCACGCCCAGGATTTGTATTTGATGCCTGAGATAGGCGAGGATACCGCCCAGGTCGTTTTTAAAGGGAGGCACAACGGCCAGCTTGAGCTGCCCGCCGAGAGATCGTTCTTTCTCGAAAAGGGTTACATGATGACCTCGCGATGCCGCCACCCGTGCGGCCTCCATCCCGGCCGGTCCTCCGCCCACAATGGCCACCCTTCGACTCTGAGCCGCGGGAGTCATGGGGAATTCCCTCTCCAGTCCGGCACGGGCGTTCACGGCGCAGCGAATTTTTTTCCTGGACATGATTCTCATGCAGCGATTGCAGGAAATGCAGCGCCGGATCTCCCGTACTCTCCCTTCGGCAGCCTTTATGGGCCATTCAGGATCGGCAATCAGGCTCCGGCCCAGGGCGATGAAGTCCACCCGTCCCGCTTCCAGGAGCTTTTCGGCAAAATCCGGGTCTCTGATCTTACCCACACCGATCACGGGTATTTGGACCGCTTTCTTGATTGCATGGGCATCGCCGATGAATGCTCCCTGGGGGAAGGAAGTGGGCGGGTTCGTCCAGGTGAACGGTTCGGCCTTCATGGAGATTCCCGCCGAGATGTGAAGCGCGTCTACGCCCAGTTGCTCAAGCTTTCCGGCTATGAGCCGGGATTCTTCTATATCCCGCCCGCCATCCATATATTCCCGTCCGCTGAACCTGAAGAGGATGGGGAATGCATCGCCCACCTGTTCCCGGATTCCCCTGTAGACTTCCATCACGAACTTCAGCCGTCCATCAAGGTCTCCCCCGTATGTATCCTCTCTTTTATTGGTCGCTGGCGACATGAATCCGGCCAGAAGATAGCCATGTGCCCCGTGGATCTCGATGGCGTCGAATCCGGCGGCCTTGGCTATGCCTGCTGCCTGAGTGAAGGAGGCCCGAAGTTTTTCGATCTCTCCCTTTTCAAGTGCACGCAAATGCTTGACCTTCTTCAGCCGCGGGGCCGATGCGATCCCGGGACTCGTTTCATCGAACATATATGAGATGGCGGAAGGGCCCACGGGCTGCATATCGGGCTCCAGTTCCGGATCCACTCCCGCTCCCTGGATGTTGATCTGAATCGCGATTTTGGCCCCCGATGCCTGGACCGCCTCTGCCAGTTCATTAAGGCCAGGCGTAAACTTGGGGTGGTCTATGCGCAGTTGTTGGGCCAGCCCGCGACCAAACCGAACATCCGCCAGGGTGTTTTCCACTATGATCAGGCCGGCGCCTCCCCAGGCTCGCTCCGCGTACCAATGGATGAGTCGCTGCGTCACTGCTCCGTTGACATCGGCCAGATTGGTTCCGATAGGAGCCATGACGATCCGATTTCGAAGCCGCATCCGGCCAATATTTCCGGGCTGAAAGAGGTGATAGAACTTGCGCATTTTCACATCATCTTGGCGGGCAGCCACAGGGCAAGCTGCGGATAGAGTGCCAGCATCACCACCATGATCAACATAAGGATGACAAAGGGAAAGGCACCCCACGCCACTATGCCCAGAGGCTGTCTGGCAATGCCCTGGATCACGAAAAGGTTCATCCCCACCGGAGGGGTAATCAGGCCGATCTCCAGGAGAAGCACCAGCACCACGCCAAACCAGACAGGATCGTATCCCAGGGCCATCATGACCGGAAAGACCACCGGCAGCGTCAACAACATGAGGGAGATGGCGTCCATGAAGCATCCAAGCACCAGATACATCAGGCACAGGAAGGTGAAAATCACCATCGGCTTGACTTGAAAGCTGGTAATCAGTGCAACCATCGCGCGGGGAATCCCCGCCGTAACCAGTGCATACGACATGATCTGTGCCCCCACTACGATGAACAGAATCATGCTGTTGGCCTTGATGGCATCGTGCAGGCTCTCCTTCAGAACTGTCCAGTTCAGCCGCCTGTATATTATTGCGATAAGAAGGGCGCCCGCCACTCCCACGGCAGCAGCCTCTGTGGGGGTTGTCAGGCCGAAGTATATCCCCCCCAGAACCATGAACATGAGCATAAAAATCGGCAGCACGTCTATCAATCCGCGGAGCCGCTCACCCCATGTGGCATGAATCTCTCCTCTGGGAACAAGGAGGGGATCGATGATCGTGCGGACTCCTATGTAGAGTGCGAAGAGAGCCGAGGTCAGAACACCCGGAATAACACCGGCGATGAACAGTCGTCCCACCGACTCTCCGATAATGGCGCCGTAAAGGATGAATACTATACTGGGCGGGATGAGTATTCCCAGAGTTCCGCCCGCCGCCAGGGATCCATACGTTAGAGAGCGGCTATATCCTCTGCTCTCCATCTCGGGAATGGCAATGGATCCAATGGCGGCGGCCGTGGCCACGCTGGAGCCAGAGATGGCCGCAAAGATGCTGCAGGCCAAGACGTTTGAATGGGCCAGGCTGCCCGGCACATGGTCGAGCCACGTGCTCAGGCCTTTGTAGAAACGCGCGCTGATGCCGCTGTGGAGAATGATTGTGCCCATAAAAAGAAAGAGGGGCACAGCGGTCAGGACGAAGCTATTAAGTGTGTCCCACGTTATCACGCCCACGCCTCTGATGGTTGAGGGATCAATCACCAGCAGCCCCAGAATTCCCACCATGCCCAGTCCAACAGCGATCCAGACACCTGCCAGGAGAAAGCTAAAAAGGAGAACAACCAATAACAGGCTGGTTAACTGCCAATCCATGGGTTTTCATTCCTTTTTCCGGTTCTTGAGATGCCCGGAAGAAAACAAAGAGAGCGCCGAATCCATCAGCCCCACAACCAGTTGGAGCAGCAGGAGCAGGCAGCCGATGGGCAGCACAATCTGGAAAGGGAAAAGGGGTAACTGGGAAGGTGTTGGCGAAAAAGCCTTTAGGTCATAGCTCTCCCAGGCCAGTTCGCTGGTCAGAACAAACAAAAGCATGGTGAAAATAATGCCGAAAACGCACCATAGCAGCTTCAAAAAGGCGCGCTTTTTCGGAGAAATGTAATCCACGATGATCTTTACCTGGATGTGGCCGTCCTCCTTGAGCGTATAGCTCAGTCCCAGGAACGTAACCAGAACCAGCAGGTAGCCGGCCGCTTCGTCGGCAAAAATGATGGGAGCGTTAAATAGCCTGCGCATAATGACATCCGTCATCACCAGGCCTGTCATTACCAGGAGCCCGAGACCAGCCAGGTTTGTCCCAAGCCTATTGAGAACCGCCGCATAATCAGCTAGTTTCTGATACACCGGTTGCTCCTCGATCGCTGCCGGGGCCCAGGGTTTGCGCTGTATATTCGTCATTTCCCTGGTCCCCAGCTCATTCCCATGTACAGAATCAGAACATCAAACAACTTCAAGCGTCAAAGAACCTATTCCAGCCCCAATGCTTTCAGGGCCTTGGCAAACGCCTCGGGGCCTTTGGGCTGCATGTGCTTGTTGACGTAGGCTTTCAGCTCGGGAAGCAGATCTTTCCGCGTTTTGATCCTTTCTTCCAGAGACAATTCGGCCACGGTTTTGATATGCCCTTTGCCTAGCATTTCCTTGAGGGCCGATTCATCCAGTTCGTGCATGACCTTTCTATCCCAGAACTCCGTCCATTCAGCGGCTACCTTGCGGATGGCCTTTTGATTCTTCTCAGACAGCGCTTCCCAGGACTTCTTGTTGACCGCGATATACTGATGCATCAACGGGCCGTCTATCTTGAAGAAATAGGGGCATACCTCATAGGCTTTGACCTGCTGGATGGCCAGGGTTGCGGTCATGATGCCGTCCACGATGCCTCTCTGGGCAGCGGGGTAGACCTCTGCCCAGACGACGAACGTGGGAACGCCGCCCCACAGCTTGATGTACGCATCCTGCAGGCTGCCCGCGGTGCGTATCTTTTGGCCCTTCAGGTCCGCAAGTGTCTTGATGGGTTTGCGCGAAACGATCTGACGAGGGCCGTAACTTACCACGGTGATAGGCTCGATGCCTCTGTTACGCAACTCCTCCCAGATATACGGAATGACGGCCTGGCGAAAGATTTTCATCTCTTTTTCGTTCAAGGCCACATAGGGCAGATCAGGCAACGCCAGCAGCGGCGCTTCCCCGAACACAAACCCGGCCACCACTTCAGCCATTTCCACCAGGCCCTTGTTGAGCACCTTGAGGTGATCCGTCCCCTTGTATGGCAGCTCACCCGCCGGATAGTTGGTTACTTCCACATCCCCGTTTGTGGCTTTGGTAATATTGTCCGCCAATTGGTTGAAGTATTGTGTGTAAATCTGCCCGGCAGGAATGATGTTGATAAACTTCCAGCGATGCTTGGCCGCGGCCATTGCCTGCGGCGCGGCCAGGGCCAGGACCAGGATTATTGCTAAACCGATAATTGAAAGCTTTTTCATCGCGCTCCTCCTTTTGCCCTCAAGTTTTTTTGGAATCAAGTCATTGTACAATCATCAATGAGCTATGAAAAATCAGCAAGTCATTATGTTTGGAGCACTTCCCGGTATTTTTTACAATGCGCATTGCTAATTTTTCATTTCAAGAGAACCCTCGCCCTCGATCACCCCCTTTCTGGGTGTTTTCTGGTGGGGACTTTCTC
Source organism: Deltaproteobacteria bacterium (assembly GCA_019310535.1). Classification (GTDB taxonomy): domain Bacteria; phylum Desulfobacterota; class JAFDED01; order JAFDED01; family JAFDED01; genus JAFDED01. The sequence goes on along the minus strand of JAFDED010000024.1, from coordinate 38,541 downwards.
TGAGTCCCCCCATGCAATTCAGGTGATGCGAGCCAACGATTGGCGCAGCACCAGATCCATGTCCAGACCCTTGGCCAAATAGACAGCCTGAGCGACGACCTGATCCGCATGGCGCAGAATGATCGCCTCAATACTGGCGGGCGGGACAGGAGAAAACTTCGTTGAGTGTGCGCCGATAATGTGAGCGACTTCCTCGGGAAGCCCCTCCATTAAAGCCATGGCAGCACCCATCACAGCGTGAGCGAACCGGCGTCCCGTGTCCGTCAAGCCCCCGGTTTTTGCGTCGAAAATGACTATCTTGTCCACATCGTGCAGCACAGCGCCGGCCAACAGGTAGTCCATCCGCACTTCCAGGCCTGAAGAGTCGGCAAGCATCGCTCCCATCTTCTCTGCCGCACGGCACACCTGGTTGGTGTGATCTCTATTGCTGTATTCAATGCAGTCCCTTGCAAGTTCAAACTGGTGGAGATCCTCAATACGCGGGAAGTTACTGCGTTTCCAGGCATTGTACCATGTCCGGACGACCTTATCCCGTATCCTCCTGTCGCTGATCTTTTTGATGGCCGGAAAAAGCCGTATGATATAATCTTTATCTTTCTGCTGCATTCAAACCTCCATGGGTAAATTCGAAGTTTAATCTTCCGGGGCTTGCACCCATTTTCCCAGTTTTGCGTCCCAGCATTGACCAAATGGCTTTTCCGAAAGTACGCCTTTTTGAATTTTCTGCGAGCCCGTCTTGGGAAGCCCGGGCAACAGCTTCCAGTACCTGGGAACCATGAACTGAGCCAGTCTCTGTCGGCACCAATCAACCAACTCCCCAATCGATATCTCATGCCCCTTTTGTAGTACCACGAATGCCTTTATTTCCTGTCCCATCAGCGCTGAAGGGATTCCGATGACGGCCGATTCCAGCACCGCCGGATGCTTGTCCAGGACCTTTTCGATCTCCAGGGGTGCGATGTTTTCCCCACCGCGCCGGATACTCTCTTTCTTCCGGCCCACAAAAGTAAAATAGCCTTCCTCGTCTACCCGGCCCAGGTCGCCGGTGTGAAACCACAGGTTCCGATAACACTCCAGGGTTGCTTCGGGTTGGTTGAAATATCCCTCGAACATGATGTGAGGGCTCAACGGCCGGACGACTATTTCGCCCACCTGGCCCGTGGGAACCTCCATGTCATTGTCGTCGAAAATCCTCACGTCGAACCCGGGGCGAACCGTCCCCACCGTTCCGCAGCGCAATTTTCCAGGCCTGTTGATGGTTTTGAACGTCCCTGTCTCGCTCATACCGTAAAGCTCCAGTACATCAATCCCGAATCGCTCCTGAGCCGAGCGGAAGATCGGCTCGGGTGCCCCTCCGCCGAAGCAGGCGCGGATGGTGTGGCGCTTTTCCTCGGGCCTCTCAGGCTGTTTGAGCAAGATAGGCAACACTGCGCCGACATAGCTGAAAAGGGTGGCGCCGTACTTCGCCACGTCTTTCCAGAAGCCCGAGGCGGAGAATCGTTCTGCCAGCACCAGGCTCGCTTCCGCTGCCAGGCAGCCCATCACGCAGTAGGCCTGGGGGTTTGCATGGTAGAGGGGAAGAAACGTATAGAGGCGGTCCTCTGGCCTGATCCGGCAGATTTGGGCCAGATCTCTTCCTGCCGTAATATAAGCATGATGGCTGTTGACCACACCCTTGGGCATCCCGGTGGTCCCGGATGTAAAGGTGATAATCAGTGGATCCTTCCAGCAGGCTTGATCCTCGATGTGCCTCCGGCCCGGGAGTGCGATCTCTCGGTCCGTCAGGCCGTCCCAGACCTGACCGACAGGATCACCTTCCGACAGATGCCGGTAAATACTGAGCCCGGCCACTTTCGGGCTGATTTCCTGAACAGCCCCCGCAAACCGGTCTTCAACCAGGACCATTCTCGGGTTTGTCAATGCGAGGACGTTCCGGAGGCTGTCGCCTCTCAACTGAGTATTTACAGCCACGAGCAGGGCACCCAGGCGGGCCAGGCCAAACCATGCAGCCAGGTAATGGGGAGAATTGGGCAGAAGGAGCGCAACGCGCTCCCCCTTGCCGATTCCCAGGGAATCGAACAATCCTGCATACGCGCTGACCATCCGGGCAAAGCCTTCATACGTGATTTTTCTGTCCTGGAAGTATATGAATACCCGATCACCAAGGCGGGATGCTTTTTCACGAAAAACGTGGTCCAGCGAGTGCACCCTTAGACTCTCCTGTACAATGCAACTGTATCAGTACAAAATGCGAAATGTTGAATTGCTAATTTTTCAATGTAATTGTCATTAAGAGGCTGCACCCGCGGGGCTTGAAAATGGTGACGGCTTACAGAACTTCAACATCTCCCCCTCCCCACCTCAGGGGGAGACGGGTGGGGGAGATTTTATAGGGGCGCATCGCGATGCGCCCCTACGTTTCCGCAAACGGGTGGCGAGGGGACAAGAATTCAATTGTATTTTGGACACAGCCCATATTAGAATCCTGAGACATTTTCTCCGTAACAGGAACACTTGTTGCTCGGAAAAATAATACTTTCGAAATTTAAAAAAGGTGTCTGGCGATGGTGATCTTCATGGCCTCATTGGTTCCCCCCGCAATCTCGTATGCCTTGGCGTCGCGCAGGTGACGCTCAAAGGATGAACCTTTGAGGCATCCATAAGCCCCGGCTATCTGCATGGCCTTCAGTGCGATGTCCGTGGCTACCCGGCAGGCTTTGAGCTTGGCTTCCGCCGTCTCCAGGGCATGATGTGAGTCCTGGTCGTTGAGCCACGCTGCGCGGTCCCGCAGGAGGCGCGCCGCATCCAGCTCGGTTCTCATCCCGGCCAGCTCGAAACGAATGGTAGGAAGCTCGCTGAGGGTTTTACCATACGCTTCCCGGGTGCGGGCCCAGTTCAATGCGTCCTCCAGTGCAGACTCGGCAATCCCGATAGCTATGCTGGCTGAACCTATGCGGCCGAAATTCATGCAATTGAGCACAACCGAAAGACCGTGGCCCACTTCTCCCAGGATATGAGATTCCTTAAGAGGACAATTATCAAAAACGACGTCGTGCACCGCCCCCGCCCGCAAGCCGATCATATCGCGCTGCTGGCCCGCGCGGATCCCGGACACATCCCCGGGAAAAAGGAAGGCAGTCATCTGCTCGTCAATTTTTCCCACGGCAACAAACACATCCGCGACCGAGGCATTATTAATAAACGCTTTGGCCCCCTGGAGTCGAAATCCCTCCCCCACGCGCACGGCTTTTGTCCGGAATGCCTTGACATCTGAGCCGCCGGTGCTCTCTGTGACCGCAAAAGCAGCCAGCTTCTCTCCTGATGCCAGCCCGGGCAAATAGGTCAACTGCTGCTGACGTGAACCGAACGTGAGGACGGCGTATTCAACCAGGTAGTGGGGTATAACCACGACGGCAGTACCGGCGCAGGAGCGGGCAGTCTCCTCCACCAGGATAGCGAACTCCTGGCATCCCAATCCCGCGCCCCCCAGTTCCCCGGGAACAATGAGCCCCAGAAAGCCCTTCCTTCCCATTTCCCGGATCAGCTCAACGGGAATCGATGGATTTTCATCGCGTTGGGCAGCCCCGGGCAGAATCTTATCCCGGGCAAACTCGCGAATCTTTTCACGGAGCCCTTTTTGGGCATCGCTTTCTCTGAAATCTGCCATCTCCCCTACCTGGCTTGAGGAAATCAATCAAATCCTACAACTCACCAGGAAGGCTGTCAACACATTAATGAAAAGATTTAAAAATTAGACGGGATAACAGGATGAACTGTATGCAGCCCTCTCCCTTCTATCCTGTTATCCTACTGACAATCTCTTGGTTCTTTTTGTCTATATCTACATGGAAGATATTGCTATAATATGTGAACAAAGACCCGAGCGATTTGCTGCTTTGGCAAAAACCATCTGTTCTCGGCGTACTGAAACACAAAGAATTGAACAACAGTAAGTGGGGATAGTTCCATGAAACACAATTTTTTTGATCTATCGGGTAAAGTGGCCATCGTAACCGGTGCCAGCCGGGGACTGGGCCAGTGTTTCGGGCGTGCCTTAGCCCGGGCCGGGGCTGATCTGGTCATCACTTCAAGAAGGAAGGAGTCTCTCCGCGAATTTCAAAAAGAGATTGAGGGATTGGGCCGAAAAGCTTACCCCGTTCCGCTGGATGTGCGGATTGAAGAAAGTATCCATGCTATGGTGGAGAAGGCCGTGACGCATTACGGCAAGGTGGACATTCTGGTTAACAACGCCGGGTGTAACATCCGAAAGCCGGCATTAGAATTGACCTGGGATGATTGGAACACGGTGGTTGACACCAACCTGCGGGGGACGTTTTTTATGGCCCAGGCTGCAGGGAGACACATGGTTGAACGGAGATACGGCAGGATCATCAACATCGGATCGGTCACCTGTGTCTTTGGTTACGCCGGCATCACCCCTTACTGTGCCAGCAGGGGGGGCGTTATGCAGTTGACGAAGAGCCTGGCGGATGACTGGGGTAAACACGGCGTCACAGTCAACGTGCTGGCCCCCGGTTGGTTCAAAACGGATCAAACCGCTGCCTTATATGAAAACAAGGAATGGATGGAGTACATCACGGATCGAATCCCGCTCCGTCGGCCGGGAAAACCCGAAGACCTGGAGGGTGCGGTTGTCTTCTTGGCTTCGGATGCCAGCGAATATATCACCGGCCAGGTCCTCCTGGTGGACGGCGGGATTACTACAGGGTCAACAAAGGCAACGATTGAGAAGAAGGGATGACATAGTAAGCGGACATCAACTTGATTTAAATTCTCATATGTAATAAGCGTGATTTGATCCTATAAATCTTTGGTGGAGATTTTTATCTCACCCGCCGGGCATAGGACATGGAAAAATATAGGATTACAGAAATAATGTCAGGAAGTTTTTGCCCGCTGGATGCAGATTATTCCAGAACCCGCATGACCAGGCTGCCGACTCCTTTTTCCACCAGGGAAAGCTTCCGGGCCAAGCCGTACGAAATATCCACATCACGGCCCGCTACGTAAGGACCACGGTCGGTGATCACGGCCTTTGCGCGCTGCCCCGTTATTGGGTTTTCCAGTTCCACCCGAGTGCCAAGGGGAAGATCTTTATGAGCAATAGTGGCGGCAAACATGTTAAAAAGTTCTCCGTTAGCCATGGGTTTCCCATGGTGTGCTCTTCCGTACCAACTTGCCACCACCTCCTGCTGCCGGAAATTGGAGGGAAGGCGAACCCGGATCCTTTGTCCGGGCTGGAGCCTGTGGGGGTCTTCAATCCCATTGTCCCTTATGAGGTCCTCCACGTGCACGTGGAACCGTTTGACGGCCAGGGCCCACAGCGTGTCGCCGGGTTTGATGGTGTACTCGATCCATCGCCCTGAGCTGCTGGCGTCCGCCATGGTGGGGATGTGCTTGTCGGACACTGCGTTTTGATGCAGCGAGGACTCAAAAGACACCCCTCCTTGAATTGCAGCTCCTTCTTTTATTGCCGCCGCCTCCTGCTGCCTGAAATTGGACGGATGGCGAACCCGGATCTTTTGTCCGGGCTGAAGCCTGTGGGGGTCTTCAATCCCATTGTCCCTTATGAGGTCCTCCACGTGCACGTGGAACCGTTTGACGGCCAGGGCCCACAGCGTGTCGCCGGGTTTGATGGTGTATTCGATCCATCGCACTGAGCTGCTGGCGTCCGCCATGGTGGGGGTGTGCTTGCCGGGTGCTTTGTTTTGATGCAGCAAGGACTCGAAAGTCTCTCCCCCTTGAATTACAGGTCCTTCTTTCAGGAACCAGCGCCCGGTTCGAGAAGATCGGCCTGCATCATGCGGGTTCCGGCGACGAAAAGTCTCCCAACGGATTTTCATCAGGCTCGTCAACTTAGCAATGGTGTCTCCCTTTTGAACCGGATATGGCATTTCTGCTTCTTCCTCCAGCTTGGCATGATTCCGCCTTTAACCTTTATTAAGAAAGCAATTTATATGCCATGTAGCGATATTTTCCCAGGAATGGCTTTAAATCCTACAGGAAAGGTTCCAGATCCTTGGGGGGGCACCAAAATGAAACTTCTCCGCCTTGCAGGAAATTCTCTCTCACGCCATGGATGGGCCGCGGCACTGTCCGTGCGACCGGCTCAATGATGCGTGAAGTCGCCTTGTCAGGGGTCAAAAATCTGACACATTACCACGGCTAACTACACAATTTCGTAAAAACGATGACGTAGGCGAAGCCTATGGCTCTGCCATTGGCACCCGGTCATGGTAGAGGGAATAAAAAATTTAAAGCGGACACAGCCCGTATACGTAACATAATTTATGAAGAAGACCTCTAAGCCCGGCCCTTTATCCCGTCATATTGTCCATATTCACGGGCATAGTCATACATGGCGACAATGTTTTCCGGAGGCACATCCGGCTGGATGTTATGAACCGCGGCGAGTACGTAACCTCCGCCCGAAGCGAGGTCGTCGATTCTCCGGCGGACCTCTGCCTTCACCTCCTCCACGCTTCCCCGTGGGAGAACATACTGGGTGTCGATCGCGCCCCAGAATGAGAGTTTGTCGCCAAAGCGCTCCTTTAACCGTGCGGTATCCATATGGGCGGCAGACACCTGGACCGGGTGAAGGATATCGATCCCTGCATCCACAAGATCATCAAGGAGGTGCCATACTGACCCGCAGGTGTGGAAAAGTATCTTGGCCGGTGAGAGGCCATGAATGAGATCGAAGTAGCGCTTGAACCTGGGTTTGAAGAGCTTTCGGAAAAGCTCGGGGGAGACTTGCGGCCTATCCTGCATTCCCAGGTCATCCCCTCCAGCAACTATATCCACCTGATCACCCACAAGCCTCAAGGCATCCTCGCAGATTGCCATGTTAACATCGAGAATGGCGTCAAAAAGGGCTTCCAGGAGCTTATGGTTCAGGGCGCAATCCAGGAACCAGTCCTCAAATCCCCGCATATATTGACTTATATGAACAAAGGGTGGACCCAGATTGAGAACGACGGCGTAGTCGGTATCTCTGCGGAGCTTTTCGACTTTCTCCCTCAAGCCCCTTGTTCTGCCCTGATCATGCGGGTCCGGCCAGGGAAATCCTGCGATGTCATGAACTGTGATCTCACCGGCAAGAGGAACCCTCTCTAAGTCATAGTAGTAACTTCCCGGGGGCTTCACTCTGACCACTCCCCATTCATCCTTGTATCGGCCTTCCCCCAGCTCCTCATCCTTGCTTTTGTCGGCTCTCCCCAAGAACGCTCCTCGAAAATCGACGTCAAATCTCCTCTTTATCTTCTCCCCGACGTCCACAGTCTGCATCATCCGATGTGAAAGCTCGGGCTCCCCGCCCATCCCGAGATACTGATGGAGGCCATCATAACCCTGCCTGACGATTGAACTATTGGTTGTGCCGCATAAATCTAGGGGAACCCTATCCGGTTCCCGGTGCTCCAGAGCTGCAATAACCCTCTCGCGGTGAGTCATATTTATTGGCATGCCTACCTCCGCATCTAATTTTTTTAGAAGCCCAGGGTATTTTGTGTTCCTTATGATTCAAAATTCTCAATGGCTATCACAATATCTACCGGTTGCGGTAAAAAAAATGCATATCTCCCGGTCATTCTTTTTGTTATGCGCGGTATTATATCATATGGAGTATAGAATCCTCAATCGGTTTATTTGCCTTTTCCCTTGCGATTCCGCTTTTCTTCTGTTATAAGATGGAATTAGACAGCAACGTGTTCCGGGTGGAATACCCGATATTGACAGAGAGAAACGGAAGCGGAAGTGCCTAGGTCGCTGGTGGACCTCCTGGACTTCAAATCCAGTGTGGGGCGTGAGGAGCGTCCCGGGTGGGTTCGATTCCCATGCACTTCCGCCATTGTATTTATGGGGCTTTTGGAGCGCTTTTGGCGACGCCGGGCCCTTTTTTTCTCAAGTGAACAAAACCGAATACCGTCATTTTCAACATGATGTGCCACGGGGAAGGTATTGTTTGGATCGATGAGGTTTTTCTGGTAAGGTATTTGTCAGAATAAGCGCCTTAAATGTTTGCTAAACTAATGCCAGCAAACAAAATTAACTCCTGCAGGAATAAACCTGTGGATAATGCTTGAGCCAGAGCCTCGTCCGTGTCGAGGCCAGGGATTTGGTTTCGCGTCGGCTGGCACGTCCCATACCAGATTTTCCTATCTGAAAGCATTGGCTGTCAGAGAGTCGACTGGTGACAGATGTATAGAACCAATGGCTGTTTCGATCGCAGGGTGTTTGATCGGAGGGTTGACATGGCCACATTTTAGTACAAAAATAGAGTTGATCCTATGAGCTGCATGTTTTTTCCTGATGTTATGGAGGAGGAAGATGTGGTTGTCTGTAACGTGGTTGTGGATATTTCTTTTTTCATTTCTTCTTTCCCTTCAGTCCGCATGCCTTCCACGCAAAAAGGCCACAATCGTCGCTGCGGCGTCCGTATTGGAAGAGGTGGCAAAGTCTTCCTATAAACAAACCGACCTGAGAATGATCCGGGAAGGAATGCCGGCCTATCTGATGTTGATGGACGGTATGATCGAAGCCTGGCCAGACAATGAGCGGCTGTTAATCAGCGCTGCCCAGGGTTATTCCTCTTTTGCCTCGGCCTTTATGGAAAATCAGGACAGGGATTATGCACGGCTTCTCTATGGAAAGGGAAAAGAATACGCCTTGCGCGCATTAGAAGGGAGAGGGCTCAAGGAACCTCTGCACAGACCTTTTGATGATTTTAGTGAAGCGCTGAAAGATCTGGGCCAAAAAGACGTCCCCTATATTTTCTGGGCTGCCGCCTGCTGGGGGAGCTGGATCAGCCTGAGTTTGCATTCAATGGAGGCCTTGGCCGAACTCCCCAGGGTCAAACTGATGATGGAGAGGGTCCTGGAACTCGACGAAGGGTTTTACTATGGCGGCGCCCACCTCTTCATGGGGATATGGTTCGCCTCCAGACCCCAGATGTACGGCGGAGGTCTGGAAAAGGCCCGACAACATTTTCTCAAGGCCGTGGACCTGGGCCGGGGAAAGTTTTTAATGGCCTATGTTTACTATGCAGACCATTACGCCCGACGGTTTCTGGACAAAGATCTCTTCATATCCACCCTCAACAAAGTCTTGGACGCCCCTGTCGATATCTCGCCTGAATTGACCCTGCTGAATGCCGTGGCGAAAAAAAGGGCGAAAGAATTGTTAACCCACGCGAACGAATACTTTGAATAGGGGAAAAAAGATGCACAAACGTGTCGTTATCAAAATAGTAGGGCTCAGTTTAGTGGCTTCCCTCTTTTTCATCCAGGCTGCAGAAAGCAGGGTGAAGAGTTTTGTGATCAAAATTGCCACCTTGGCCCCGGAGGGAAGTTCCTGGATGAAAACGTTCAATACATTGAACAGCGAAATTATGAAAACAACTGAGAATCAGGTCCGACTCAGAATTTATTCCGGCGGTATCCTTGGGGATGAGACGGACATGCTCCGAAAGATGCAGATTGGCCAGATTCACAGTGCAGCTCTCACCTCTGGAGGACTTTCCGTACTGTTCAAGGAGATCAATATATTACAGATCCCTTTCATTTTCCAGAATTATAGAGAGGTCGATTATATTTTGACCAAAATGGATTCCCTCTTCAAAAAAGGTTTAGAAGAAAATGGATATGTTCTCTTGGGGTGGTCTGAAGTAGGGTTTATCTACATGATGTCCAAAAACCCCATCTACAGTGTAAACGACATCAAAAAGATGAAGGTCTGGACCTGGGAGGGATCGAAGATGGCCAAGGTCATCTTTGATGAAGCTGGAGTTGCAGCCATCCCGCTTTCTATCCCTGATGTGCTGGTCGGGCTGCAAACAGGACTGGTGGACGTGGTCTATGCACCGCCAACAGGAGCCATTTCTCTGCAGTGGTTTACTAAAATAAAATATTTGACCGATGTCCCCCTGGCATATGTAGTAGGAGGGGTCGTGATGAGAAAAGATACGTTCAAAAAAATTCACCGACCCTTTCAGTCTACCCTTATGGAGAAGTTCCAGCGCCATCTGGATCAATTGAAAGCTGTGACCCGCAATGAAAATCAAGAGGCGATCAAAGTGATGGCGAAACACGGGGTGAAGATCATATCACCGTCAAAGAATCAAATAAGTGAATTCAAGAGCTTGTGGAATAAAGCGAGGGGACGTCTGGGGAATAAAGCCTTCTCCAAAATGGCCTTTGATGAGATGTCTTCTTACCTGGAGGATTATCGAAGGGGGAGGAAATAATGAATCGATGGGAGCGAACGGATGAGGTCATTGACCGAGTGGAGCATGCCCTCATCGTCATCCTGTTAAGCCTCATGATCCTCGTCGCCTTTTTGCAGATTTTGCTCAGGAATTTCTTTGCCACAGGGCTTGGCTGGGGAGACCCGCTCGTAAGGAGTCTGGTGCTCTGGGTTGGCTTTATCGGGGCCGCCATTGCCGCGAAGGAAGGGAAACACATCAACATTGACGTGGTCTCACGATGGTTGCCGACGCGGGGAAAGATCTTCATCGAGGCCATAACCCAATTGTTTTCCTTTTTTGTCTGTGGGCTATTGGCCTTTGCCGCGTTGAAATTCATTAAAAACGAAGCTCAGATGGGCACCATCACCTTTTTAGGGATTCCCGGCTGGGTCCCGCAGATTATCCTTCCCATAACCTTTGGACTAATGGCGCTCCGATTTTGCCTCCGCTCCTTTAGGAGCCTCTCAGCGTGCATGAAAATGGACACGAATCCTGTTGAGAAAGGAACCGGATGACCATTCTTGTTTTCATTATTCTGCTCTTTCTGCTTGTCCTCGGAGCCCCTATCTTCGCCGTCGTCTCCGCCCTTGGCCTCTTTTTATTATTCTCCAGCCAGATCGATTCCTCCGCGATGATCATCGAGATGTACAGGATGGCCACCACTCCATTTCTCGTCGCCATCCCGCTTTTCACCTTTGCCGGATATCTCCTTTCGGAAAGCGGGGCGCCCAAAAGGCTGATCAGGCTCTCCGATGCGATTTTGGGATGGTTGCCGGGCGGGCTATCCATTATCGCCCTGCTAACCTGCGCCATTTTTACCGCCCTCACCGGGGCCACGGGTCTCACGATCATCGCCCTGGGAGGTATACTCTTCCCCGCGATGTTGCGGGGGAAATATCCGGAAACGTTCTCTCTTGGATTATTAACCACTTCAGGGACACTGGGCCTTCTCTTTCCACCCAGTCTTCCCCTGATCATTTACGCCATAGTGGCACAGGTGAGGATTGATCAACTCTTTCTGGCAGGCATCCTTCCCGGCATCTTCCTGGTGCTCTTGCTCTCTGGATTCAGCGTTTTGAAAGCCCTCGTTGTAAAAGTCCCCCGGTCCAGATTTAACTTTTTGGAGGTGTTCAAGGCTTTGAGGGGATCGATCTGGGAACTTCCACTCCCCATCGTCGTATTGGGAGGAATCTACAGTGGGTACCTTGCCGTCAGTGAGGCCGCCGCCATCACGGTGGCCTATGTCCTCTTGATCGAAGTGGTCTTGTATAAAGATATAAAATGGACGGAACTGCACACCATCATGCGGAAAAGCATGGTTTTGGTGGGTGGAATCTTAATTATTCTCGGCGCTGCTATGGGCCTGACCAATTATCTCATTGATGAGCAAGTCCCTATAAAGATGTTGGATTTCCTCCAGGCACGCGTTACAAACCCGTTTGTTTTTTTGATAATGCTAAACTTATTCCTTCTGGCTGTAGGCTGCACCATGGGTATCTTTTCTGCGCTGATCGTCGTCGTCCCCCTCATCACTCCAATTGCCGACGCCTACGGGATTCACCCGATTCACCTCGGAATCATCTTCCTGACAAATCTTGAGATCGGTGCATCCATCCCTCCATTGGGGATCAACCTTTTCATCTCCAGTATCCGTTTTGAAAAACCGGTGTTGAGACTCTATCTTGCCTCACTCCCTTTTATCGCCATCCTCTTGTTTGCCCTGGCGGTCATCACATATTTCCCCCGGCTGAGCCTCGTCCTTATAAGGTAAGTGAGCTCGGGGCACATTTGAAAACCAACAAATTTTAGAACTATCAACTTGGTTCAGAAAAATGTTTACTCATTACGCCATTGTTTAAAGCCTTGTCGAGTAGAAATATTGTACCTAATTGTCATTCAGGGGCTGCACCCTCGGAGCATGAAAATCATTTTATCTACATATTGACATGCTTTCTATCAGCCCCCAATATGCAGTACAAATAATTTATTTTCTACGTAAAACCATGATTCAACAGTATTGAAACATATACACTACCATGATATCCGTAAGGTGGCCCGGACAATTTATTGTCCGGGCTGCGCAGCAGCAAGAGGTAATTCCGTTTTCCTTATCATGGATGGTGGGAGCGAGGCGTCCCGCCTCGCCTATCCGGTTAAGGAATGGAAGTAAATATCGAGGATACTCAGCCTCCGGCATGGGCCAATCCTTTACAGATACCCAGGGGGTTCCTGCAAATACGGGGGGACGTCCTTCTCCTGCCGGCCTCGAAAATCGCATGTCAAGTGGCATTTTTCGCATATCCCTTTCGTGCCTCGCAGAGCCTTCTCCCCCTTAACGGCTTCAACGATTTCGATGCACTGCTCGACACGGTGGTTATCCCCCTCCACAGCCAGCGCCACGGAGCCTTCCGATCCGCCGATGCCTCCGGCAGTAACGGGCACGGCCTGAACACCGGCCAGCATCTCCAGGGCCTGGACTTCGGTAACTACCTGCCCCGTTGAAATAGGCATCACACCTATACTTGCACCAAGGCTTCGGGCAAACGTTTTATTGCCGCAAATCCGGGAAGCTTCAAGCACCGATGGAATCATCTTTTCCAGCCCTACGGGAAAGATTGTCGTAACCCCCCTGGCTATGAGAGGGACGACAAACTGGCCCACTGTGCCCCCATCACTACTGGCCATGTCCACCCCCACCGTCCATGTGGAATCAACGGCATTGGCGCCTTTGAGTAGTACGTCTCCGGGCTTCATCTCCTTCAGAACATCAACCGGATCGATCGAAAGCTCCTGGTTCTTGTAAAACGTTATGGGCTTGAGTCGTCGTTCAGGATCCAGAGCGCATAGGACTCCGCGGAGATTGACACCGGCCACATAGAGTTCCTTATCCATGGGACGGCCGGTGAGCTCTTCCAGGATATAAGCATTGGTAACGCCACGGGCCACCACCAGGTAACCGTTGCTTTTAGCCCTTTGAACCTCCGGCATCTGAACCACGGCCCTGGCGATAAGGCGTTTGGATTCCGCTGGTGTAAGTGTGAACAAAGCCTTCATGATGGATCTCCTTTCCGGCTGCGTTTCTGCGATTAATAAAAAGGTTTACAAGCGATTAAAAGATTTATTATAACAAGCAAAATCCCGGCACAGCAAAAAGACAGGCCCTGAAAGCCCCGGGCTTCCTCTTCTCACGAGCCCGATCAGCGGGAACCTTCCTCCTCTCCAGATTACTGTTTTATGCCGGTCTCAGGGAATCAAAGGAACTTTGCCCGTTCGAATATCTTCTTCTCTTTATAAGGCACGCAGGGATTGGGGGATGAAAGTTCAGCCCGCCAAAAAAGGTTGTGTGAAATGATCAAATAACCGCCAAAGGGAAGGAAACATTTCTCCCGGAGAAAAGTTGAATGATCCCGCGATATCCGCGCTGGCACTTATCCGCATCCGTATGACGATATCGTGCCCCTTCCCTATCCATCAACAGCCGGGCGCCATACGTTCCTCAGCCCGATTATTGCTTTATTTACTGCGCATTATCCGTGAGGTTTGGTGGAGTTTTCCATTCCAGAAGCGCGGGATGAGGAAGGGGACTTGACTTCGATACCAGTGATATTCTTCCCCAAATCTCGCTAAAAGCTCTTTTTCTTCCAGTTTCATGTTATACCAGCTTCCAGCGGAACCGTACAAAACCAGCGAGACAAGGGCGATGCAATAAGACTGCTGCAAAAGTCCAAGTCCGGCATATAAAAGCATGGTGCCGAGTTGTATAGGGTTTCTGGTGAACCGATAAGGGCCCTTAATCACCAGTTGGGCTGTGGGCGTCGCCAGGACAGGGGTTCCCCTTCCGAATTTCCATTGCGAATACGTTGCCCATATCCACAAAAATAAGCCGCAACCCAGTAATATTCCTCCAATAATGCTTAACTTTGGAGAAGTTGCCAGGATCGCATGGATATTATGACCCAGTTGCTGGAACATCCGGACAAAAAAATTGGAGGAGACGATCAAGTGCTCCATCCTGAGTCCCAGCCAGCGAAATAATAGTGGAAAAACAACCGCGAAAATGATAATTTCAGCAATCCATACTAATATGACGCAGTCTTTGGAATTTCTATGATTTGCGCACGGAATCAATCGAAGAATCGCTCGTGCAAGAAACTTGGTCATAGAACTTCACCTCAACTTTCATAAGAAAATCAATACAGATGCTTTCTCACACGACCTGCAAAAATTTCCCAATAATGTATAAAAAATTATGAGTCAAGTCAAGGGTGATTTAATCGTTTTTTTACATGCCCTTGATTTTTCTTACCTCCAAGACCCCGACACCTTATGATATTACGGAAATCACAGAAAAATTCATCCTTGAGAATTTCCGCTCCGGGTGTTAATAATCGATTTATGATAACGTATTATATTTTCTGTCGATCAGTTCGCTATCCGGCACGGCAAGAAACTGGAAGGAGGAACGCGTGTCATCAAAAAAAAGCAAGAAATCTCCGGCGTCTCGCGAGCATGCGAGACCGAGTGTTTCACCCGAGGCGTCCGAATTTCTGGAGCAATTGGAACGGGATTTAGGGGCCGGCGTTTCTCTGGAGACGGCGACAGGCACATTGCGGGAGCGTCTGGCGCAGTCTCCTGCACTTTACCAGGAGCTTGTTGAAGCTCTGGTTGACAGAGCAAGGGAGTGGTCTGCACCCGTGCTGAACCTGCTCATCCAGGATGCCTCTGGAAAGGAAGAGCGGAAGCACGTCAAAAGAGCGTTATATCGTCTCCGTCAGAAAGGAATTGTTTGGGAGGAGCCCGAGGCAAAAGAAGAGAGTATCTGGAAGCCTCCTCCGGTACCCAAGCCCCACGGTATGCTGAGCCTGATAGATGGGGAGGGCGAGAGGATGGTTATTATTGATGTGCCCATTGGGTTCAGCAAATCTTTATTTATGGATGCCGTAGTAAATGACCGCGAGGGCTTGATTAATTATCGTAATAGAATAACCTATACGAAGAACATACAATACGCCATGGAGGAATTTTTCAATTCCAGTAAAGACGTTTTTATTAAAATTGATCCCGCATACTGCAGGTTTATTCTGGAAGAGGCCCGCGACATCAGCCTGCGGAAAGGAAAGGAGCTGCCGCGGGATTTCATCGAGGACATAGACAACATGGCCCGGCTAATCCCCAAAATGGAGGTTCATCCTCTCTACCAGCGCGTGGATAAGGAACAGCTTCGCAGCAATCCCCTTTCCAAAGAAGAGATTATTGCTTTGCTGGAGGCGGATACAACGCCCATACCCACAATAGACCTGTCGATCCTCGATCCTTATTTTCAGGAATATATGACCGCCACAGAAAGCCGCATTATTCTCAGCGAATTCCAGCAAACAACTCGAAAGGAAGAAATTTATCGCCGCGCCGTGGCGGATATCTTTGGCCGGTCTGAAAAAAAGCATGGGATCCGGCGCCGGCTGGAGGAGATTGGTTACTTCACGTTGGTCAAAGGTTTTGAGAAGGAGGCCCGTGCGTTTGTCGCCGCGGCCCTGGAGGTGGAGGAGGGGCAAACCGGAGAGTCCCTCACCACCAATTCCTTACTCATGGCCCTCGTTCGCCATTCTCTTGAAGTTCACAGGGAAATGCAGCATGAGAAGAAGGAGGAAGAAAAAAATTCGTTACTTATCCGCCGGCCCCGGGCAACCCTGATAGATAAGGATATTGATTTTACAGACGATTGATCAGGCTTGCCGCGTATCCTGCCCCGAAACCGTTGTCGATATTCACTACAGTAACTCCTGCGGCGCAACTGTTAAGCATACCCAGAAGGGCGGCCAGGCCCTGGAGGCTCGCCCCATACCCAACACTGGTGGGAACGGCGATAATAGGCCGCGCCACCAGCCCCCCCACCACGCTTGGAAGGGCGCCTTCCATCCCGGCCACCACCACAAGGGCACTGGCGGACATGAGTTTTTCCTTCTGGCCCAGGAGTCGGTGGAGCCCTGCCACCCCCACATCGTACATATGCTCTGTGAGATTTCCCATCATCCGGGCCGTCACCAGCGCTTCCTCAGCAACGGGAATGTCCGACGTGCCAGCGCTGATGACGAGGATCGTCCCGCGGCCGACGATCTGGATCTCCCGTTGTATAAACGTCATGGTACGGGCCCGTGGATTGTGTTCCATGCGCGGATGATCCACCAATACCCTGTGGGCCTTCTCTTCATCTACCCTGGTAACCAGCACATTGGCACCCACTGCGGCGATGCGCTCCACGATGCTTGAGATTTGAGAAGCATCTTTGCCCTCTCCCATGACCACCTCCGGAAATCCCTGCCTGAGCGACCGGTGATGATCCACTGTGGCATCTTCCAAAATTTCATAAGGTAAAACCTTGAGACGGTCAAGGGCTGCGTCAATGTCCATTGTTCCGTGCTGGACCGCTGTGAGAAGCTCGCGGAGAATCTCAGGAGTCATCGGCTGATCTCCTCATCAGTGAGGTAGCAGGCCGGGTCCGGCGCCCAGAGGTTTCCAGTTGCCGCCTCGGCGCGAACCCGGAAGTTGCCCCCGCATATATCGAGCCACCGGCATCGGGCGCATCGCCCCTTTACCCACCTTTTTTTCTCTTTAAGCCGGGCCATGAGTTCATTGGATGTGTCCGTCCATATCCGACTGAAGGGACGTTCCCGAACGTTTCCAAAGCGGTGATGCCGCCAGAACTGATCCGCATGAACATCGCCGTTCCAGCTCACGCATCCGATGCCGTATCCTGAGCTGTTGCCCTCGTTCATCTCGAGCAGTTCCAGCACGGCAGGAGCCCTGGAAGAGCCTTCCTTGACAAGACGCATATAAACGTAAGGGCCGTCGGCATGGTTGTCCACGGTAAGCACTTCCTTGGGCTTTCCACGGGCAAACAGGTCCGCTGTCCGGTCCATGATCAGGTCCACCACGCGACGGGTCTCCTGGTGGGATAGGTCCTCTTTCATCAACGCGCTGCCTCGTCCCGCGTAAACTAGGTGGTAGAAACACACCCGTGGAATATCCTCTTCTTCCAGCACATCGAAGATGGCGGGAATATCGGCGGCATTGCGACGGTTGATGGTGAATCTGAGTCCCACCTTGATCCCCGCCTCCCTGCAGTGGCGAATCCCTTTCATGGCCGCGTCAAACGCCCCCTGCACACCGCGGAAGCGGTCGTTGGTCCCACGCATTCCGTCCAGGCTCACCCCGACATAAGATAGACCCACATCACGCAGCCGGAGGGCAAGCTCGCGGCTGATGAGCGTGCCATTGGTTGAAATGACAGCCCTGATGTTATTGCTGACCGCGTAGTGGGCCAGTTCCAGCAGGTCGGATCGCAGCAGGGGCTCTCCCCCGGAAAAGAGGATCACCGGCGAGCCAAGCCTCACCAGATCGTCGATGAGGGCTTTTCCCTCTTCCGTGCTCATCTCGTCGGTATACGCCACATTGCTGGATGCCGAGTAGCAGTGGGCGCATTTCAGGTTGCAGCGCCGGGTCATGTTCCAGACAACCACGGGTTTCTTGTCGATGGAAAACTGCAACAGATGAGAGGGAAGTCTGCGTGATTCCCTCCCATAGCGAAGCGCATCGGAAGGCTCCACCGCTCCGCAGTAAAGTTTGGATATGCCAATCACCGGGTACTCCTGATTATCTCATATTATGCTAAAAGAACCGCCGGGATATCTGAGTATCACCAGGGCGTGTGTTCTCTCCGGTATCTCTAAGGAGAATCATTGCAAAATTAGCAAGTTAAAAAAGCGTGGAAATCCAAACGAGAAAAGCTCTGAGGAATTTGAAATGCTCATTGCTAATTTCGTATTTTGAAATTAAAATTCTTTGTTGCTTTTATAGTATCTTTGACGGCTCAAGCATGCTCCCGATAATAATCCACCAGGGCCTGGACCAGTCCGGCAATGGTGTACTCACCGGGTGTAACATCCACCCCGATGCCCAGTTCCTTCGCCGTTCGGGCCGTGATGGGGCCGATGCAGGCCACCGTCACGTTGTTCAGTAGGGAGGCCGCCTCGCCTTCCGGGAGCATTCGCGTGAAATTCCGTACTGTCGAACTGCTGGTAAAGGTGATGATGTCCACATCTCCGCCCTTGAGTCGCTCGGCCATCGTACGGCCCGAATCCTCCGCAGGAACAATGGTCTGGTAAACAGGGATTATGTCCACTATTGCGCCTTTCAGTTGGAGTCCCTCGGGCAAAGTATCGCGGGCTTCAAGGGCCCTGGGGAGCAGCACAAGCTTTTCCCTTACCTCGCTTTCTTTCAGAACCTCCAGCAGGCCCTCGGCCGTGTAGTCGGCGGGACACCGATCCACCCGCAGGTGGAGATCCCGCACAGCCTGGGCGGTGGCCGGCCCTATGGCGCATAATTTGGCTGGCCCCATGGCCCTGAGGTCCATTTCCAGGGCCTCCAAACGCCCGATGAAGCGCTGTACCCCGTTGGTGGATGTAAAAATGATCCACTCGTACTTGTCCAGCATCCGGATAGCCCTATCCGCAATCTCCCACGTTGGAGGGTCCTGGATGGCGATGGTGGGAAATTCCAGCACCTCGGCGCCGTGGGACTGTAGCATTTCTGCCAGTATGCTTGACTGCTCTCGGGTGCGGGTAACCACCGCCCGTCGGCCGAACAGCGGTCGGTGCTCGAACCAGTTGAGCTGCTCTCTGATGCGCACCACATCTCCCACCACGAGGATGGCGGGTGCCCCGACTCCTGCGCTTTGCGCGGCCTTGGCAATATTTTCCAGCGAGCCCGATGCGGTTTTCTGTCTGGGCGTAGTTCCCCATTGGATAAGGGCCGCAGGTGTTTGAGGCGAACGCCCCGATGCCACGAGGCGCTGCACGTTTTCCTCCAGGTTTTTAACACCCATAAGGAACACCAGGGTTCCCCGGCTGCGCCCCAGCCATTCCCAGTCTATGGTGGAGGTCTCCTTGGTAGTGTCTTCGTGGCCGGTCACGAAAGTAACCTCCGTGTTGTACGCACGATGGGTCAAAGGTATGCCCGCATACGCCGGAACGGCGATGGCCGAGGTCACTCCCGGCACCACCTCGAACTCGATGCCGTGCCGCTCCAGCACCTGGGCCTCTTCTCCCCCCCGGCCGAAGATGAAGGGATCACCGCCCTTGAGTCTGACCACCACGTTCCCTTCCAGAGCCCGGGAGATGATGAGATCGTTGATTTCGTCCTGGGTCAACGTATGACGGCCGCCCTCCTTTCCCGCATCTATTATTTCAGCGCCTTCCCGGGTAAAGTCCAGGAGAACGTCCATGGCCAAGCGGTCCCGCACCACTACGTCGGCGCACATCAGGCATTCCATGCCCTTGAGCGTGATCAGGCCCGAGTCACCGGGACCTGCGCCCACCAGATACACTTTACCTTTCGGTTTTTTCGAGGCTGTCTGCCCTTTAATAACTTTTATCCCGGATTTCTTCATTTTCTGGATCTGATACCATCGAAGAAAAAGTCCAAATACTGGTAAAGCGCATTGAGGGAAATGGTCGTTTGGTTTCGGAATCGGTCCAGTACCCACAACACCGATCCGAGCCCCGTGAGATAGTGCGGGTTGTAATCACCCTGGTAGAGGTCGCACAGGCTCTTGATGAGAAAGCGCCCCATCCGACGCCTCTCGATCGGCGTGGCAAACATCGGCGCCAGGTAAGCCGTTGCGGGTTTCGCCTCCAGCCGGGAAAACATCCCGTAGAATCGACCGTACTCATACACCCCTTCCGCGCCGCGGCTGTCCAGCGCGATGGGTTCCTCCTCTTTCTCGCCCATAAATTCGATCCATGCTCCGATCAAGTGGGAATATTCCTCGGGGCTGAAGAACTGGCGCACGCGCTCCATAGAGTACACGGTAATGGTATGGTGTAAATTTACTATACCGCGCCCGCTGGTCGCCCGCAATATGTTATCCGTAATGGCTGCGTCAGGGTCAGGCGTCGCCGATGGACGCAGCGTCGGGGCGGCGTGGAACCGGCCCTTGCAGAAGTAGTCGGCCAGGGTCGCCAGCGCGGGCCAGGGGTCCTGATCATTGCGCTCCATCATCTCCAGGAGGATAAAAGCCGTACAGGAGACCGAATGTCCCAATGAATGGTCCAGGTAGCCGCTCCCGAGAAGCAAAAGCCGACGCGCCAGATCCGCTCTCCCCTCTTGTGCATATAATGTAGCCATCAAAACCGCGGTCTTTTCCACATCCTGCCGACTGATGGATGATTCAACGTCGCTGAAGACAACGCGAGATGTCAAAAGGGCTGCCTTGGGGAGCTTTTCCAACTTGGGCCTGCGGGCAAACTCGGTCAGTTCGAGCCTGATCAGCGCCGGCACATCTTCCTTCTCCAGAAAGGGCGTAAGCTCCCGGTAAATGCGATGCATCTTGGGCAAGTGGGGGTTGATGAAGGGAGGGTTCATCACCCGCTGCGCCACTGGAAAAGCGGACAGGTGCATGTCCCATGCATCGCCTTTCCTGCTCAAATGTTTTTGAAACAGGCCGAGCGCCCTCTCCGCATCGGACGCTTCCAGCGCCTCCACCAAATCATGTGTCAATGCTCCCATGCTTCCTTCCCTCATAAAACGGCCTTTTAAAGAGATGTAAGTGTGTAAGTCATGTAGTATATGAAGTTGCGGTTAAAAATGAAAATTCATAAAGCGGGTCAGGCTCGCCTTTACGTCAGGGAAGAGCGGGATTTGCAATCCAAGAAACTTCTTCGCTGCGACTTGTGTTACTACAATGAACGCAACTTGGTAGTAATGGATATGTAACACCGCAGGATGGACAGTGTCTCCCCTATAAAGCCTGGTGGGTTGCGACGGCCCTCGACAATCCTGTTGTGCGCAGCCTATCCTTCAATATGTTTCTCACGGCGGGGCTACTAATTCCATGTCATTTTTTTTGTATATCTCCCTCAGAATATCCTCTGCTCCTCTCTCCAGCAACTCCTCCGCCAGGGCCTTGCCGGTAGGTTCCGCCATGGATGGTTCGGAATTCCGCTGGCCGCGGATAACCCGTTTTCCATCAGTACTGCCAACAAGGGCTCGTATGAAGAGATTCTCATTGTTGAGGAGAGCATTCGCTGCGACGGGCACCTGGCAGCCCCCCTCCAGCCTGCGCAGAAAGGCGCGTTCAGCCGCCACAGTGCACGATGAGGGACCATGGTCAAGCGGGCGGATCAAGCGATTGGTCTCAGGATCGTCCATGCGGCACTCCAGACCCAATGCGCCCTGGCCGATGGCCGGGATCATCACCTCCGGATCCAGGAATTGTGTGGCTCGATCCAGCAGACCAAGCCGGCGCAATCCAGCGGACGCCAAGATCAGTGCGTCCAGTTGGGCCTCTTCCAGTTTTCGCAAACGTGTATCCACGTTGCCTCTAAGTGCGCATACCTGAAGGTCGGGCCGCATCGCCATCAACTGGGCCTGCCGCCGAAGGCTGCTGGTCCCCACGCGGGCCCGGGGAGGCAGCTCCTCAAGAGGCAGCCCGCAGCGGGAGACAAGCACGTCGCGGGGATCCTCGCGCTCGGGAATTGCTGCAAGGTACAGACCGGAGGGAAGATCGGCGGGGATATCTTTTACACTGTGCACCGCGAGGTCGATCTCTTTTCGAAGGAGGGCTTCTTCGATCTCTTTGAGAAAGAGGCCTTTTCCACCAACCCGGTATAACGGAACGTCCTGGATCTTGTCCCCCCGGGTCCGGATGGACACCAAATCGACTCTGAGTCCAGGCCAGCTCGCCTCCAGTCGCTCTTTAACCCATCGGGACTGCGCCAGTGCCAGTTGACTTCCGCGAGTGCCCAGTTTCACATGCGCCGCGCTCATTTCTTGCACTCGGGTTCATCAGGGGTCTTCCCATCCAGCCGGAAGAGCTTACGTGTAACATCAATAGCATAGGCATCCTCCCCTTCCTGGTGGCATCCCCGCTTCAGGTACACGATGGGATCATGGGCGATCTTGTTGACGATGGAGGATGTGAGAATGTCCAAGATACGGCGCTCCCGCTCTCCCACTTGGCCCAGAGAAGCCAGGGCTTTCTCCATCTCGCTTTTACGGATCTTATCCAGTTTGGCCTTGAGCGAAACGATGGTCGGAACAGCGTCCTGGGTTGCCAGCCACACCATAAATTTGTCAACCTCTTCCCGGACGATTACCTCGGCCTTTTCCGCCTCTTTTTGCCGCTGGCCCATGTTATCATCCACCACGCCCTGCAGGTCGTCGATGTTGTACAGGTAAACATTGTCCAGGGTATTGATCAGCGGGTCCACGTCGCGCGGCACGGCGATGTCGATGAAGAACATGGGATGGTTGCGGCGGTCTCGCAGCGTTTTTTTCACCGCCGGGTAGGTGATGATGCAGTGGGGAGCCCCTGTGGAGGTGATCACGATATCCACCGCATTGAGGTTGTAAATCGTCTCGCTGAAGGGGATGGGTATGCCCTGGAATTTTTCCGCAAGGCACACCGCCGTTTCGTGCGAGCGGTTGGCAATGCATATCGTGCGCACGCCATTGGACATGAGGTGACGGGCGGTTAGCTCGGACATCTCGCCCGCTCCCACCAGCATGATGGCCCTGTCGGAGAGGTCCTCGAAAATTTTCTTTGCCAGTTCAACCGCCGCAAACGAAATAGAGACCGCATTGGCGGCGATTTGTGTCTCGGTCCGCACCCGCTTGGCGGTTGTGAACGCCTTGTGGAACAGGTGATTCAGAACCATCCCCGTGGTTTTGTGCTCAACCGCCTTCCTGTATGCATCCTTAACCTGCCCGGCGATCTGAGGTTCGCCAAGCACCATAGAATCAAGGCCTGAGGCGAGGCGAAAGAGGTGACGAACCGCATCCTCGCGGGTAAACACATACAGGTTGTGCTCGAACTCGCTCCGGGCAATGGCGTTGTAATCCGCAAAGAACTGAATGATGGTATCGGTGCCCTGCCGGATGTCTTCCAAAAGGGCGATCATTTCGGTTCGGTTGCAGGTAGTGAAAAGAACGCTCTCCGGTACGCCGGGGAGCTGCATTTGTCCGCTGAGAGGACACCGATTTTCCGTAGCCGCGAAACAGAGCCTCTCCCGCAGCTCCACCGGAGCTGTCCGGTGGTTTAGACCGATTACAACAAGGTTACCGTTCATGTTCACTTCAAGTGTATCCGTGAAGGCCGATCAGCAAGAGGTTGACACCCAGGAATGTGAAAATGATGGCGATAAATCCCGCAACGGTCATGATGGCAGCCCGCCGGCCACGCCATCCCACGGTCAGACGCTGGTGCAGAAGCGCTGCATACAGAAGCCATGTAATAAGGGACCACGTCTCCTTTGGGTCCCAGCTCCAGTATGATCCCCAGGCCGAACTGGCCCACACAGCCCCGGTGATAATCCCGATGGTCAGCAACGGGAAACCAATCTTGAGAGACCTGTAACTAATGTCATCAAGCACGTCCAGGGACGGAAGAAGCTTGTGCAGCTTGCCGATTTTCTTCTTTTTAATTCGATTCTCCTGAATAAGGTACATAATGCCGACGCAAAACGCGATCGAGAGAAAGCCATTGGCGAGAAACGCCACCCCGGTATGGATGGGCAGCCAAAAGCTCTTCAGGGCGGGCTGCAGGGGGACGATTTCCTGGGGGCATGCCGAGGCGTAAAGAATCAGAATTAAAACCAGAGGACTCACGAATGCGCCCAGGATAGGTGCATGATACCGCCGATGGAACACCATGTATGCTGCCATTACCGCCCACGCGAAGAATGATAAGGACTCATGCAGGTTGACCACGGGTGTATGACCGGCGGCCTGCGTGCGCGTCACCAGGGTAACGGTGTGAACCACAAATCCTGCGCCAAGAACCCACACGCCCGCTTTGCCCACTGCATCACGCGGCAGGAAAATATAGGTCGTGGCGAGCCCCACTCCCAGGAGATACAGTACAAATGTAAACTGGAAAAAAATAAGGTGCATGATCAATTGCAAGCCGGAAGAAATGCATCCGGGGAATTTTCGTTCGGACGCATGGTTAAATGAATGCCCTTTAGAATTGCAGTCATTCGCTGGATTCCCCTAGTTTGTTGAGGGCGTAGTCCGGCCCCAGGGTTCGCTGTAAGATACGGTCTATTTCCTCGGCATCGTCTCGCCGGACTGCGTCCAGCAGGCCCGACCGGACGAGGAGCTCGAACTTCTGCCTGTTCTGATCGGCGCCGGCTCCCTCCGCCAGAACCTTGCGTCGAAAAACGCCCATCAGAGTCAGAAAGCGCTCGTATTCCGTCCCGTACTCTCGCTCCAGGTCTTCCCGGATTTTCCTGGCCAGTGCGGGGCTCTTGCCACCTGTAGAAATGGCCAGCACCAGATCTCCCCGAACCACCACCGAAGGAACATAAAAGTCGCACTCCCCGGGGGAATCCACCACGTTGACCAGCATGCCCCGACGACGGGCATCGGAGGAGACGGCGGAGTTGACCTTCCGGTCGTCCGTGGCGGCGATAACCAAAACAGCGCCGTCCAGGTCGGACTCCCCGTAATTGCGCAAAAAGAGTACAATCTCCCCTGACGAAGCCATCAGGCGAAGCTCTTCGATTGCCACGGGCGCTACCACCGACACCTGAGCTCCGCTGCTTCGCAGCGACTGCACCTTGCGCAGGGCAACGTCCCCGCCGCCCACCACCAGGCACCGCTTCCCGTGAAGGTTCAGAACGATCGGATACATCCCCACCGTCAACCGTATCTACTGACCTTCCATCATTTCACCGTACACAGTGTTGAAGACCCGGTAAGTGTCTTCACCAAAAAGCACGAAGTATATCTTCCCCAGGGACGTAGGTTGTTGCAGGAACTGCCGCACCTCGCCCATCATGATCTCGGCGCATCTCCTGATCGAGAACCCGCCGATTCCCGCTCCGATGGCCGGAAAGGCAATGCTTTTCAACCCTCTCTCCCGGGCTCTCAGGAGGCTGTTGCGGGTCGAGGAGCGAAGGGACTCCTCGGTGGTGGAACCGCCCAGGCTCATGCTGGCCGCATGGATCACGTAGCGAGCCTTTAATTGACCCCCTCCCGTAACCGCTGCCTCACCCACCGGGATCCGCCCGATCCGGTCGCATTCCTCCTGGATGGACGGCCCGCCTTTGCGCCGGATGGCACCCGCCACGCCGGCGCCGAGCTTCAGATCGTTGTTGGCCGCATTGACGATGGCATCAACGTCCATGTCCGTGATGTCTCCCCGGGTCAGGATAATCTCCTTCGCCATGGCTGAAGTCTCCTGTGGTGGAAAATGATAATAATATTGTTATTATTATATCTATTGGACACAAGAACTGTCAAGAAAAATGGGGCATGCTTTTACGCAATAAGCCCGGCAGGGTATTACCGTGCAATAGACTTTCTCTGGAGAGTAAGGTCTGGAAAGGAACAAGGCATTATTAAAACCCGGGATGGGCATCCTGCCAGTGTCTGATATCGTCGGGTGGGCTATGCCGACCGGTTTTTATCTGGTGGCACAGCCCACTCCGCCATACTTTCCTTTACGCAACTTCCTTCACACGGACAGTCCAACATTCACAACGAAACGATCTATTCAACCAGGCCGAAATCAATGACGTGCAATCTAATGTCGTTGGGGTTCGTGAAATCCACTTCCATCTCAAGCCAGTAAGGCCGGTCGGGATCGAATTCAACATCACACACAGGGATGATAAGCCTCCACGTTCCGTTTTGAAATTGCAAGATTGCTTGCACCTCCGTCTGGATAGGACAGGTTATCAGCCCGTAATCGACAACCGTGAAATATCCTCCGGGCATCACATATTCAGAAAGTATCCAGTAGATCTCTACTTCGCCCCCTTCAAGGTGTGCCTGCAAGACCGGTATGAAGAGCATCCAGGTTGTTGAAAAGATATTTAGCGGTTCCCTGTAGATCCTGCACCGGCCGCTGACCGGCAAAAATATCGCCCAAACAGTTACTTCCTCTTCAACAAAGACATCGCATTGCACATCGCACGCGTCATCGGTGCCGCACCCTCTCCATCCGGCAAATATGAACCCTTCGTTCGGCTGTGCGGTTAACGTAACCGTTGTGGGAGTGGAATAGTCCTGGCCACAGTCATTAGGACATTCTATTCCATCTCCGCTCACTCGCCCGCTATCAGGCGGAAGTACTTTCACATTCAGTCTATGGATCTCCCTGAAGTGGGCAGTTGCGCTGACGTTGGAATTCATTGTCACATCGCACAAGCTCCGTGTGGAGGAACAACCACTCCAGTGGTCAAACGCATATCCCGGTGCTGGAGAGGCGACCAGCCTTACCATGGTGCCCTCGTCATAAGATTCAGAGCAGTCCCCCGGACAACCTATACCGTTGCCGCTGACAGAGCCGCCGCCCGCTGGTTCAACATCTACACTCAGAGTATAGCGGTTCACAATCAAGAGCTTATTCTTGAAAGTGCACATGATACCCTCGCCCGGATCGAGGTCGATGGTGGCGCTGGCATCTGCCAGGTTAACCATGGTTTGACCGTCGGGGGCGTTGCAAGTGATGTCTGCAAGATCCCATCCGGCGGGCACGATCTCGGCGACGTTGTAGCTCCCCGCTGCGAGCCCGGTGAACGTGATGCTGTTGTCCCCTACACCGTCATCGTCGAGGGGAAAATTGCCCAGATCGCCGGTGAATTCGAAAAGCTGTGAGTGGTCCGGCACGGCGTCCTTGACGATGGTGATTGATCCGTGCTCAACATTGGTAAAGGTGCATGTGATGCTCTCGCCCGGGTCAAGGTCGATGGTGGCATTGGCATTTGCCAGGTTTACCACGGTTTGACTGTCGGGGTCGTTGCAAGTGATGGCTGCAAGATCCCATCCGGCGGGCACGATCTCGGCGACGTTGTAACTCCCCGCTGCGAGACCGGTGAACGTGATGCTGTTGTCTCCCACACCGTCATCATCGAGGGAGAAAGCGCCCAGAACGCCGGTGAAGTCGAATATCTGAAAATCGTCCGGCATTGCGTCCTTGACGATGGTGATGGAACCGGGAAGAAACTCATCCGCACCCATGTCCGCTATGTCAGTTCCATCATCATCACCATCAATAACCCTGTCATCACCTTCAAAGTCAGTGGGTGGGATACCGGGGGCGCCGTTGGTGCCCGTGTCGATGCAGGGGGAGCCGGCCTGAAGGTGGAAGTCCGGAGTAAGAAGGGGGTTCTGATGTATATTGTCAGCCTCAGAAAGGTTAGTATCGTCATCGATGTAAAAGCCGCTTTCGCTGTAGTCATTATTATAGAGATGTACCGTTGATATACCTAAACTGCCTGGAGGATTAGCCAGCACATATAAATCAAAACCCAGGGCAACCGCGGTATTACCCCAGATTATGTTATTGTAAATATTTGCCACCGACTCGACGCCTCCCGGAAGGGAAACGAAAAGACCACCACCATTAGGATCAGCGTTATTACCGCTGAAGGTATTATTGGTGAGGGTGACATCATCAGAAAAAACCCCTGCGCCGCCGCCATCACCATTAACAACGGAATTGCCGTTGAAGATGTTGTTGGTGAAAGTAACCGGTCCAGGAGCAAAAATTCCTGCACCGCCACCAACAGCAGCACCGAAGCCATTACCATTAACACGAGCATCCAATCGTAAGTCATTAACCTGCGCACTGAGATCGGCAGAATTACCGCTGAAGGCGTTGTTGTGGAGGGTAACCAGTTCGTCAGAATAAATCCATGCGCCTCCGCCGCCAAAAAAGGAGCCAAAACCATTAATAATACGAGCACCTAAGCGACCAACACCATTAATAACCGAAAACTCAGTAGAATTATTGCTGAAAGTGTTGCCGGTAAGGGAGACCGGTCCGGTAGAGTAAATCCATGCGCCTCCTCCACCAGATGAGAGGATAATTTGAACAACACGAGGACTTACGAGAGCATGACCATCTAAATCGAAACCACCAAACACGGCAGAATTACCGTTGAAGGTGTTGCCCGTAAGGTTGACCTCTCCACCTGCCGGCTGTACTCTTTTACGCCCTTCGGCAGTCCTTCCTACAGGGGGAGGACCGCCAATGTTGATCCCGGCGCCACCACCAAGCTGAGCGGAATTACCGGTGAATGTGTTATTGGTAAGGGTGACATCTCCAATAGCCAGAACGGCGTTCCTAAGCCCGGCGCCTCCACCGACAGACCTTAAATCAATAAACCATGTCATAAAATTGGCGCCACCCCCAGCACCAGAAGCAGAATTATTGCTGAAAACCGAATCTTCAACGGTTATGTTTGCAGATTTTGTAACAACATCGAGCCCGCCGCCGTTTCCAGCGCTTAATCCATTCCGGAAAGTCAAGCCCTTTATGGTGATATGGGCGTTGGAGTCATCGCCAAGACCTGTTGTGTTAACCGTTAGAATTCGGGTCGTACCTCCGCCGTCAAGGATGGTTGAACCTGAGCCCGCACCCTGTATGATAAGGGAGTTGTTTGTTGTAGGAGTATTGGTGTACGGAGCCGCTGTGTAGTTCCCCGCCCCCAGATTGATGGTATCGTCTGTGCCGTCACTGGCCGCAGTATTCAGGGCGGTCTGGAAGTTCATATCTCCAGGAACATTGATGACCGCGGCCTGGCCGCTCGATGCCCCGCCGAAAATAAGTACGCCTGCAACCAGTAAAACAAACATTCTCATTTCCTCCTCCTTTCATACCCATCATCACATGGACACAAAAACGATCCATGCGAATAAGAAACGTATCGTAGTATGTATCAAAGCTTTTTCTGGGGCACCATTCTTTGCTTCAATAGTTTCCGCTACATATTGTGCGGTGGCTACTCCAAGTCATCGAACTCAGTGTCATGAAAGGAAACAAAGCCCACATTTTCCTATCTTGGGAAGGGGGATTTTATACGGCCGTTTCAATACTATCGTCACGCAGATAAAAAACCGGTGAGCATCCTAAGCATCCAGCTTCAGGGAATAGAGTCAGGGAATAGAGTCAATGAATCAGCTCGAAATGAGAACCGACTGCTAGCCGAATAAATAAACAAAAAGTCAATTTTATGTCATTATATTGCTTCTGTTGGGAAAGTCAATGATAAAATAATCAGCATGACTTTTCCCGAGATTTACCTTTGATTGATCAAAAAGTTTGTGAGTTTCCTGGCCTAACAACATCTCCATGTCATCGGAGCGACCCCATAAAAGCCATGAATCAAATAAGGATTTTTGATTAACAATGTCATCATTTCCAAGTGCCGTCCAATTTTTCTCTTTACAATTATGTGCGTTACCCTTATGTTTAAAATATAGGACGGTTTAATAAACCAATACAGGCGAGACGATAAAAAGAAGAGGCCAGGTGTAATGAACGACCAGGGCATTGGAGATCGCTATCAGGAAGAGACCCGGTATGATCGTAGCGGGATGGGGGGCAGGGGTCTGGACTGGGCCAGCAAGCCGTCCCCTTTTAAAACCTACCCGGATTGCATCCGGCGCGTACCCATCCCGGAACTTAGTAAAGAAGAGGAAATATCATTGTGGAATGTCCTGGCTGAAAGGCGATCGCTCAGGAATTTTACCCTGCAATCATTGGATTATCCGGTGCTTGCGCGGCTGTTATGGGCCACGCAGGGGGTAACGCGGAGGGAAGGATCGTCCCTTCTCCGCACGGCCCCATCGGCCGGTGCGCTCTATCCTATCGAGACGTATATTGTTATCAACCGCGTGGAAGACTTGTCTCCAGGGGTCTATCATCTGGACATAGGAGGCTGGAACCTGGAACTCATGCGGGAAGGCTCTTTCGGCCAGCCGCTGGCTGCCGCGGCACTCCATCAAGACATGCTGGAGGCGGCGGCGACGGTCCTGGTCTGGACGGCTGTGGTGGCCCGCTCAGCCTGGAAATACAGCCATAGGGCCTATCGCTATCTTTACATGGACGCGGGCCACATTGGCCAAAATCTGTATCTTGCGGCCACTGCTCTCAAACTGGGATGCTGTACGGTAGGGGCGTTTTTCGATGCGGAGATAAACGACATCTTAGGCGTTGACGGAAAGGAGGAGTTTGCGGTATACATGGGTGCGGTGGGCCGACCGGGTTGATGCTCCCGGACGTGTTGGACTGCATGCCTTTCGGAAAAGTGGAGCCTGGAAACTACCAGGTTTTAATGTGCGATAGGAGGAATTTCAATGGAAAAAAAAGTGAAAGCAGCTTTGGATGAAATACGGGTGAGTCTTCAGCGAGATGGGGGAGACGCCGAGTTTGTGGGGATTGATGAAGGAGTTGTCAAACTCCGCCTGGTGGGTGCGTGCGCGGGATGTCCCATGTCCCAGATGACGCTGAAGCAGGGCATTGAACGCATCCTAAAAGAAAAGGTCCCGGAGGTCACCGAGGTGGTCGCCGTCTGAAAAACGATACGTCCTTCACCTCCATGGATTTCATGGGTAGAGTGAACCATAATTTTAGGGCCCGGGGGTGAATGGAGGGGTAATTCGATAAAATAAGAAATCATAGGGACACCCAGGTTATGGATGATCGTTGAGAGGTGAATCCACGGGAGAGAATTGGGTTCGCCTCTTTTCTTATTCCACAATGCAGATAACCGGTCAGGTTGAGCCCCGCTAATTTTCCAGTCCGGTCATACTCTCTCGCATTACGCATTACATGGGGGCGCATCACGGATCATGGGTGATTGCTCACGGAGTTTGGGATGAATATCCTGCAGCATCTTGAAGAACGGGCGACTAAAACCATCTGTACCGCACTGGGCGTGGAAGAAGCTTACGGGGATGTCCGCCCGGCGACCGACGAGAGATTTGGAGATTACCAGATCAATGGCATTCTTTCGCTGGCCAAGCAGTTGCGCCAAAACCCAAGGGATATGGCTCAGCAGGTGGCGAAAGCGCTGGAACTGGGCGATATGTGCGAACCGCCCGAGGTGGCCGGCCCCGGCTTTATAAATCTCAGGTTGCGTACGGAGTGGCTGGAACAGTACCTCGGCCAGGTGGCCGCCGATACCAGAGCGGGCATCGATCCCCCGGAGGCGGTTGAACGGATCGTGGTGGACTACTCCAGCCCCAACGTGGCTAAAACCATGCATGTGGGACATCTGCGTTCCACCATCATAGGAAACGCCCTTTGCCGCATCCTCAGGTTTTTAGGGCACCACGTGATCGGGGACAACCACCTGGGAGACTGGGGCACCCAATTCGGCCTGCTGATCCTCGGATTTCGCAGATTCGCCGATCCATCGGCCCTTGCGCAACGGCCGATGGAAGAGCTGGAGCGCATCTACCAGCAGGCCGTGACCCTGGCGGACAAAGACGAAGCTGTGGCGGAGGAGGCGCGGGGGGAATTGTTCAAGCTCCAGTCGGGGGATGGAGAGAATCGAGCACTGTGGGAGAAGTTCGTGCGGATCACCCTGGAGGAAAACGATAAAATTTACCAGCGACTGGGTGTCCATTTTGATGAGGTCCTGGGTGAGAGCTTCTATAACGACCTTCTTCCCGGGGTGGTGGATAGGCTTCTCAAGTCAGGCATCGCGCGGGAGAGTCAGGGAGCGATCTGCGTCTTTTTCGAGGACGACCCGGAGCTGGCCGACAATCCATACATAGTCCAGAAGTCGGATGGCGCCTTTATGTATTCCACAACCGACATCGCCACCATCCAGTATCGTCATGAACACTTCCGGCCCCACCGGATACTTTACGTGGTTGATTCCCGCCAGGCGCTCCACTTTCGGCAACTTTTTTCGGTGGCCCGGAAAATGGGCTACTGCATGCGGCTGGAGCATATCGGTTTTGGAACCATTCTGGGCCCTGATGGCCGCCCCATCCGCACAAGGGAAGGAAAGGCGGTCTATCTGGAGAATCTGCTGGACGAGGCGGACCGTCGTGCGGCCGAGATCATCCGTAACCGGGAGGATAAACTGGGAGGCGAGACGCAGCGGGTGGCCAGAGCGGTCGGCATCGGCGCCGTGATCTATGCAGACCTGTCGCAAAACCGACTCAGCGATTATCGCTTCGATTGGGACAAGATGCTTTCTTTTGACGGCAACACCGGACCTTACCTTCAGTACGCCCTTGTCCGCACCCGCTCTCTGTTCAGGAAGCTGGGGGATGAGAGTTGGCAGCCGACCGGGAATCCGCTCCGGCTGGAGCATGCGTCGGAGAACACCCTTGCCCGCGAATTGGCTCGATTCCCCGAGGCGTTCCATCGGGCCGCACAGACAAGCTTTCCCCATCTCATCTGCGACTCCCTGTACCGTGTTGCCCGGCGGTTCAGCCTATTTTGGCGCGACTGCCCGGTGCTGACAGCGGAAGGCCCGCTGCGGGAAAGCCGTCTTTCCCTGTGCCGGCTGACCGGCAATATCCTGCAGACAGGTCTCCAAAG
Organism: Deltaproteobacteria bacterium; assembly: GCA_019310535.1. GTDB lineage: Bacteria > Desulfobacterota > JAFDED01 > JAFDED01 > JAFDED01 > JAFDED01. The sequence continues at coordinate 5,929 of JAFDED010000024.1, read as the reverse complement.
CCTGGGGATAGATACACTGGAAAGAATGTGAGTGGTGAAAGCGATCAAAATCATTAAGATGGTATTGAATCCAGGAAAAAAGAGGGCTTAGTGATGCGCTGTCCCCGGCAGCGCGGACATCGTCCGGGACGGGTAAGCCTGTTACGACCGTGGAATATGTACCCACAGGCGATACACCGGGATGGGTCAACACGAAAGACCTCATTCCTTGCCGCCGACCGGGCGATATGAAGCAGATGGTTGTATACCTCTTTTTCCTGAATACTCATCAATTTTGAGATTTCCCTGGCAGAGCGGGGTTGCTCCCGGATCAGCTCAGCGATTTCCTCTCGAATCGTGCCCATTCATTACATTATAGGATTATCCTATCAGGTCGGCAAATAAAACTTTAATTGCTTGATTTTTATTAAATTCTTATTGCTTGCCCATTGGACCGAAAGCTGTGATTAAGTACCGGCCAAACCTTAATGGCATTCAGGTTCCATGAGGGGTGGCTCATACAATTTATTGTCTGGGCTGTGCAGCAACAAGAGGCAGTACATGGCTCGTTTAATGGTTCCCGGGCGCGGGGTGCACCGGGCAAAACCTCTTGTCGCTTCGCGCCCCGGGCGACAAGTCGTTCGGGCCACCCCAACAACATCCTTCATCTATTATTGGCGGCAATTTGACTGTACTATCGTTGATCAATATGTTGCTGATCAAAGCAGATAATTCTATTTTAAAATCATCTGTATGATACTATTAATATGCGAATTTTGCATTGCAAATAGATAATTTCACACTGATTTTTTTCTGAACATCTTGACTCGAATACGGGGCATCAACCAGTTTTTCTCGAACTTGCCGTACAGTGCTTCATCATCAATGCGCTTCAGGCTCTTGAGCTTCTTTCGGCTCTTCATCAACTCCTTCCAGCCGCGCAAAAAATGCCACTTGGCCTGGAAAAACACCAGGCCTTTTCCCCTCATCAAAAAGTAGAAAAATCCCAGAACATTATAAAGGATATGCCGCGGAGCCATCCTCCATAGCAGCCTTGTGGGCACGTTCTTGAAAAAGAGGCGCTCCACGTTGCGCTGGGTAAAATAGACATAGCTGGCGCTGTAAGTTGAAAGAGTGGCGTTGCACCGGTGGGCTACCACCGCTCCAGCGGCGTAGAGGCAGGGATAGTTCATCATCTGGGCCCTGATGTTGAGGTCCGAGTCCTCATGAACCATATAGTAAGCTTCATCCAGCAATCCCACTTCGGCGAGCATCTCCCGCCTATACAATGCAGCTCCGCCGCACGCGCCGAAGACCCATTCATCGGCCATGAATTTCTCCACTGACTCAAGGTGGCCCCTTTTGAAAGAAGCCCCGCATACAGAGAATCCATCTCCGGCACTGTCCAGTAGTTCCGGTCGACCGCTCAACACCATGCGTGTTGCGCAGAATCCGGCCTCGGTGTTCGCCTCCATGACCTTGACAAGAGTCTCCAGGCATAAAGGCTCCGGGGAGGCATCGTTGTTCAACAGAAAAATGAGGCTCCCCGTTGCCTCTTGAATGCCTACATCAGCGGCTCGCGCATACCCATAATTGGCTGGAAGCACTATCACTTTGACTTCCGGGTATCGCTCCTGGATGAAAGGAACAGAGCCATCGCGTGAGCCATTATCCACCACAATGATTTCAAAATTTTGACAGGTCTGCCTCCTGAGGGCATCCAGGCAATCTCCGATTAAGTGTCGTCCGTTATAATTGACCACAATAACGCTGATGATGACCTGTATATTCTTCCCCCCTTCAGGCGCCAACACCTGGAAACCTGTGCACGGTCCGAAGTCCATGTCTTCATTGGGAACAAAAATCAGAAAATTTTTGAGCTTTTGCAGCCACATTGCTTGAACACAACCTTTCGGGAGGGTCAATTTGCGGCCGATTACGGGATATTCCGCACACAAGCGGCCAGGTGCCAATACAAGCCGGAACAATGGCAGTTTAAAGCATCTGTAAAGTGGGTTGCACCCGATGAGCTCTTTCACGGTTGTGATAACCCACCGGGGCTATATAAATGGCAGGCATTGCCAACCCTATTGTTCAGCTTACTTCCTTTTATCCGTAAGCAAAAACTATTTTGGAATAGCACAGCCCTTCCGAAGTGTCAATGATATTAACCCAGGAGTTTCAGCAGAATTTAAAGAGGGGTGACATAATCATAGTGCATTAACAAAAGGCTGAAAAATCCTTGACATATTTATATTTAAATGCTTTAATAATCACGTTATTATATTTCTTTATAAATAATAAATTTATCAAATTGCAGGGCCCCACAAACACAGAGGGACAACATGAAGCGGACCTATCAACCCAGTAATATTCGAAGAAAGAGAACTCACGGTTTTCTTCAACGAATGCAGACAAAGAGCGGCAGAAAGGTTATCCAGAGAAGACGCCGTAAGGGAAGAAAAAGTCTCACCGTTTAGATGCAGGTTATAATCAAGGAAGAGAAGATCGGCAAGAATTGATGTAAAAATGCACAACGGTGCGCCTTTACACGGCTTGCACATTATGGATCAACGAGTACCATGTGCTCATCGTTCCAGATGCGCCATAGGCTACGAAATCGTAGAGACTTTCAGAGAGTCCAGCATTGCGGCCAGAAACAACACTGCAAGCATTATATTGTGATCCAGGAACCCAACCGGTTGGGGGTCAGAAGACTGGGTGTTACCGCCAGTAAGAAAATCGGCGGTGCTGTGAAACGAAATCGTGTGAAACGTATTACCAGAGAAGTATTCCGCGTGTATTTTAGACAATTTCCTGATTCCACTGATGTTGTTTGTATCGCCAAAAAAGGATCTCACGATTTAAAAATGCAAGAGGCCGCAAGGGAGATTTTAGGTTGTTTGATGGCAGGTCATTCAGGGAAAAAAAACTTTTCTCCTGGGTTCTGATCATTCTGATACAATTCTATCAAATTGCGATTTCTCCATGGAAACTCCCCTCATGCCGTTTCTTCCCTTCGTGTTCACAATATGCAATTGATGTTATCAGGAAACATGGGGCAATAAAAGGAACCTTTTACACCATTATCCGGGTTCTCAAATGCCATCCATTTCATCCTGGAGGCTACGATCCTGCGAATTAGGCTCTTTGTGGGCTTCATGCACAAACGCACGGCAAAACGTATCATGAAAATGAAAAGGATACTTTTAAAAGAGGACAGACGAAATTCATTTCATATATTTCATATAAATAAAAAAGTTATGACAGGAGAACTGTGCTAAATGGAACATCGTGCATTGCTGGCAGTAATTCTTTCACTTGCAATATTAATTGCATATCAAAGCATTTTCGTTAAACCGCAAGTTGAAAAAGAAAAGGAACAAAAAACATCAAAGCAAAAAGTTCTGCAAGAATCTGAATACACTGTTCCAAGCGAATCATCATCCAGAGAAAGCCGGAAAGAGCTTAAGGATAACCTTTTCAAAACCGCACAAAGAGAGAGAACCACCCAGGCCCTGGCCCAGGTCCCCGCCGTTAAACCAGAAGAACCGATTAAAGACGTGGTTGTGAACACGGATGTATTCGAAGCGGTTTTCACCACAGAGGGCGGAAGAATTAAATCGTGCCGCCTACGGCGTTATTTGGATGACTCTCAGAAGTATCCCATTGAAATGGTTAAAAACGGCGGTTCATTGGATTTTACACCGGTGGAATTCTTTGACTCCTATCGTTACCTCATATACTCGGTAGATAAGGAAGAACTCAAATTATATGGAAGCCAGGAAGGAACGCTTACTTTTTCTGCTGAAGTGCCGGGGAACTTGCGCATTGAAAAGAAATTTACTTTTCGCGGTGACCGATACAACGTTGCATTTCGTTTCGATGTAATAAACACAGCGGCAACAGAAATCAGAACGCGTTTTGGTCTGGCCTGGGAAGAGTTTTATTCGAAGGAGCGTTTGGATCAAGGATACGCATTTGTTGGGCCTGCTGTTTACGTGGATGGGAAACGTACTGAAATCAAACCTAAAGATATTAAACAGCAACAGGAATTTTCAGGGGCCATCGGCTGGGTGGCTTTTGAAGACAAATATTTTATCAACGGAATGATCCCCACGGACGGAAGTCCTCAGTATGTTCGAATTAATAAAATAGATGATAATCGGTTTACCGCGACTCTGGTTTATCCCGAGGTGGATTTGCCGCCCGGAGTTAAGAAGTCTTACGAGGGAAATGTTTATCTTGGCCCAAAATTATCGGGTATGCTTGCCCTGGTACCCAATAATTTCAGTAAAGCTTTGAATTACGGATGGTTCGATATCATAGCGCGCCCGCTCTTGATAGTGTTGAAATGGCTGGAAAAACATACCCACAACTGGGGAATTGCCATCATTCTCTTGACTATTCTCATAAAAATCATTTTTTATCCTCTGACGCATAAAAGCTATAAATCTATGAAAGAAATGCAAAAAATTCAACCCAAAATGGCAAAGCTTCGTGAGAAATATAAGAATGACAAAGAAAAGATCAACCGTGAAATGTGGCATTTATATAAGACCCATAAAGTAAATCCCTTAGGTGGGTGTCTTCCTATGATCCTCCAGATACCAGTGTTTTTTGCTCTATACCGGGCACTGTTATATTCCATAGAGATTCGGCACTCGCCGTTTATACCCAGTCTTCCCATTCTAAATTACGGATGGATAACAGACCTTTCATCTAAAGACCCTTTATATATAACACCATTGATTATGGGCGCTTCCATGTTCCTTCAGCAGAAGATGACGCCAACCACCGGGGATCCTACACAGGCAAAAATAATGCTTCTCATGCCGGTTGTTTTTACGGTTATGTTCCTCAATTTTCCGTCGGGACTCGTCATTTACTGGTTGGTAAACAATGTCTTATCCATTGGTCAGCAATTCTACATTAACAAATACACCTCTTGATGATATTATTTAAGGAGGCTTACCGTGGAACCCAAAGAATATCATGCAAAGACTGTAGATCTTGCAATACGAAAAGCCTGCGAAGATCTCGGGGTGACCAGTAAAGACCTAGAAATAAATGTAATTACAAATGGATACAGAGGGATTTTTGGGCTGGTTGGCGGTAAAGATGCACGCATTCTCGTTTCATTAAAGATGGCTCAACAAGAAAATCGGGAATCACTGATATTTAAACGTCCAACATCCATGTTGAACGAAGAATCCTTGCCATCGGAAAATTCCTACGGTGTAAAAGCATTGAAAGCCAAAGAAACTCTGGAAGAAATTCTTAACAAAGCTAGTTTTTCTGTATCGGTCCAGGTGATCAAAGATGAGGAAACAATTCTACTCGACATTAACGGAGATAATGAAGGCCTCCTTATTGGTAAAAATGGGCAAACTCTTGACGCGCTTCAGTTCATCGTCAACAAAATCGTCAATAGATTTCCCGAGGACCGAAAGAGAGTTGTCATCGATGCCAGTGGATACAGGGAAAAACACATCCATTCACTCACTGAGATGGCGCTGCGCATGGGGAAAAAGGCAAAAAAAATACGCAAGCCTGTAATTATGGGGCCAATGAATCCCCACGATCGAAGAATTGTCCACATTACTCTGAAAAATGACACCCAACTGACAACCAAGAGCCATGGAGAAGGAACTATTCGTAAAATCATTATCTACCCAAAAAAATCAACGAATTTTGAACAACCGTGAGAATGTGCCATTTAGTTTAGTTTCCATCCGAAAACTATAAAAATTTATATGCCTATTGACTTCGCTCAGCCAATACTGTATATTGTAGTTATTGAATTATGGCATACAATATACAGGAGGAGGGAGGTAGGCATATGAAAAAGCCATATCAAGAAACAAACCTTCTGGAATTCCAGAAAAAATATCAAACCGAACAAGATTGTGAGAAGAGGCTTTTTGAGCTTCGCTGGCCTCAAGGCTTT
>JAFDED010000023.1 GCA_019310535.1 Deltaproteobacteria bacterium | reverse complement strand
TGGAGTTAACACAAGCAGTAACCAATCTATTAAACTTGTTCGGTTTGATATTTCTTCTGGAATTCCAGAAGGTTTGTTTCTTGATATGGCTTTTTCATATGCCTACTTCTCTTCTCCTGTATATTGTATGCCATGATTCAATAACTACAATATACAGTATTAGCTGAGCTAAGTTAATAGGCATATTATCAAAAAATGTTCATAATGGAACAGCATAAAACTATATGGCCGGTGGGAAAGATATGGCCAGCGATTCGGCGACTGAGCATTTATCAAACAGGCAAGCTATGATTAATACGAGGTTGCGGTCAACTGAAACAAACGCAACTTAGTATTACTCATAGCAAGGCGCGAGGCGGGGTTGAACAGGAGATGGGAGAATTGAGAAAGTTTACGGAAAATTAAAAACAGATTCTCAGGACATGGTTCAATCGTTAAAAAATATCTTTTCAACATGTTGAACGGGCTTCGGGATACGTTCAAATCCGCCTTCGACTGATTATTGAGAAACGAGGCCAAACGTGCTCCGAAGCCCTGTCCAAGCCATTTAAGCGTTAAACAATTGATACTTTCACCACGGCGGTATAAAAAGCCAATTTGCGGTATCCAAGTCCAGCGCCCACTTTCTTTCCATATCAGAGTGACGGTCTCGTATGGTTAGCTCACAACCTCTTGCTGCTATTTCGACATTCAATGTGTCCCTCAAGGTACTCTCCTGCAGAAAAACTCCGGTTCCTGTTGACCAATCCTCCAATACCCAATTTCCTGTATTCTCGTCTAATATCCAGTTGAAGCCATAACTGATTCCATCGTATTGGAGGTTAGTGGCTGTGAGCACATAGTTTCCATCAGCATCCGAGCTTATGAACATATCAGATTCGCTGAAATCAACGGGTGCCCCCTCTTGCGAAATTGAAAATGTGCTGCCGGCTATGGTAATGCTTCCTGACCGCGGTTCATTACTGGGATTGGGATACACCCGGTAAGGTATGAACCCGCTGCCCATTCCGAATCCGCCCCATAGCACCTGGATCCAGGTGTCGTTGCTCCCTGCGCCCCAAACGTTTCTCGGGCCTGAGGAGCTGACTTCGATAAAATCCACCCCTCCTGTGGCATCAAAGGAGCTTGAGGGGGGGCTGATTGAAACATCGGCCGGCCGCCCTCCCTGGATCACGTAAACGGTGGTGCCGGCCATTTTCACAATGCCATGGCGAGTTCTTTCAGAATTATTTTGATTTACCTGATATCGAACCGCCCCATTACCATATCCGTTGGCTCCCAATATTATCGTTATCCACTCCACATCGCTGGAAGCGGCCCATGTGCACTCGCTGTTGACACGCACATCCGCTGTTCCTCCAATCCAGGAAAATGAATGGTATTCCTGGCTTATTTCGTTGACGCATAAGGACGTAACACCGGGCATGGGAGTCGGTGCTGCCGGTGGTCCTGTTGTTGGCGGCGGTGGAGCCGGGTCTGATGGCGGCGGCGGAGCCGGATCTGATGGCGGTGGCGGAGTCGGGTCTGATGGCGGTGGCGGCGGCGGCGGCGGTGGGGGGGACGGTGCGTAAGGTGGACCTCCATGGCCGCTGTCATGGCACGAGAAGCAATCAGTACCATAACTCCCATTAGGACGGGCTTGCGCCGTCGAGACTCCCGGCAAAAGGGGTATAAAGCTTGTTGAAATCCCCGCGATCAATACAGCAATAAAAATGATTGCGGTACAGAATGATTTCTTCATCCGGTCCTCCTTAAAATAAGGTTTAAGGTTTAATGGGTGGGTGTGTTGCATCCAGAGCATTGAGTTGTTTAGCATTATTGTCACCAATCTATTCAATTTTCGTGCCATGATTAATCAAAAAAGCAAAGCCCTTCAGGCTATCGCCCGAAGGGCTGTTTTTTTGAAGTTGTAGTGAATGCGACCCGCTCTCAGAAGGCGGAATACCTTCCGCAAATCGAGGTGTTTTTACCAAAAGTATTGGCAAAAACACCTCGATTCATGGAGTCTACTTAGTTCACACTGAAAAATGTGGCTGGAAAGTCTCAATTCTGCTTTGTTTAAGCAAAATAATGCCATATTATGAGTATCTCCGTAAAAGAAGGGCTGATCACCATGTTTCGAGAGAAGTTTCATGAGGTTCTGGACCCAGGCACGAGTTGATGCGCGGCGCCAGGCTCATCCCCTGAGATAAGATTCACCATGAAATGATCTGCTATTACAAGAAGAGGGGAGGGCGGCCCAAATTCACCCGGCTCATGGTTGGGCTGCACATCCTCAAGCACCGCTACAATGTGTCGGATGAGCAGGCGGTCCAGTATCTCCATGAGAACAACTACTGTCAAACCTTTTGCGGGTTTGATGAGCCCGGCCTCCTGGAATTCTGGAAAGCTCCATTATGACGAAATTTCGCCGGAGCATCGGCGCATAAGTGATGGCGGGCATTGAGCGGATAACCCTGGAGTGTTGGACAAAGATGGGTCTGGTCAAGACCAAACAGATGGCGGTGGACACTGCGGCCCAACCCAAGCACATTGCATATCCCAACGATTCAGACACTTTGGACAAGGTGGGGATGCAGTGCCCACAAATTTACGCTGTGCCGGTTAACTGCTTGTAATAATAGAATTTTATTTTATGCTATGGTAAACTTTGGCTATGGTAAACTTTGGATGAGATGTGTAGCCAACAGGAAAACAAAGGTCATTCCGTTTGTCACCCAAAAAAGAAGGGTCGGATAGAATCTAACTATCCGACCCTTATTGAATATTCCTTGGTGGGCGGTACTGGATTCGAACCAGTGACTTCCACCGTGTGAGGATGGCACTCTCCCGCTGAGTTAACCGCCCGTTCCATAGAATCCATATCTCACGCGGAAATAAAATGCAAGAAAAAAATGAATATCTTCTGACAGGACGCCTCACGCCATGGGATCGGTGCATTGCTCCCTCAACGCACATCCGGGGCAAGAGAGGCCCATCCATATCCTGTCGAAGACGTCAGCAAGTGCGCGCACCACAGAAGGATGGCTGGTGAGGATACCCAGCTCGAAGTTGCGTGCTGCTGCACGCCGTGCCCCCATTCCTGCGCCGGTGAAGTTAGCGCTGCCCATATAAGCAACGGTACCGTCCACGATGATGGTTTTAAAGTGGACCCGGCGACACTGTTGCATCTCTAAATATCCCGATGCCAGTTCCGGCTGCCTATGAAAGGATTCCCAAAAAGCCTTTGAGGGAACCCCCGCGTGTAGCATACGTATCCTGACACCACGCTTTGTCAGCTTGGCAAGTCGATCGAGGGCGGATACGTAACCACGGCCGCGACTCACGCGGATGTCCTTTACGTTGGCGGTGGCGATCCAGACGTAACGGCTGGCATCCTCAAGGGTTTCCACAAGCACCCTTCGATGGAGTTCTTCATTGACCAGGATTTCCAGTTCCGCTTTCATGAAATGCTTGACCCGAAACCCGCTGCCCGCTATGATTGATCCATGGAAGGGACGGCTTCGAGAGAGTCTCCATTAAACAAAACCTTTAAGTCGGAAAGAGTGTGAGAAATTATGGGCCTTCGGGATATGTTCCGTTATTGGCGTCCTTCTTCGGCCCGGAGAGGAGACCCTCGGCAATTTGGCCGATGGGGGGAAAAACAGGCCGTCAAGGCCCTTAAACGCCGCGGATACCGCATTATCCAGACTAATTACCGGTCTGCTCTGGGAGAAATCGATATTATTGCCAGGGATGGTGATGTCCTTGTTTTCGTGGAGGTAAAAGCACGCCGATCATCAAGCCACGGCCCTCCCGCTGAGTCCGTGACGCCTCGGAAGCGCCGTCAAATCTCCCACGCGGCAGCGGTATTTCTCAAGAAACATCGCATGACCCACGTTAATGTCCGCTTCGACGTTGTTTCTGTTGACCTGACGCCCGAAGGCCAGACGGAAATCATTCAGGACGCATTCCCGGCAACCATCTTTTAGTCGCCTCGCCATCCTGCAAACCATTATTGAGAGGACCCGCCTTTTCTCGACTTATTTTCTCCCATTGCGTTTTTGCTGAGGCCGCAGTGAATCACCGGATCGCCTGAACCGCTTAATTTCCTGCTGGACGATTTTGAGCCTGGTCTCCATGGCACGGCGGTAATCCACAGGAAAAATGGGGGTGACCCTCTGGAGAACCGACAATGCCCGGGGGACTACAAAGGAATTGTGCATCAAAGGACTTTGGCCTTTGATCAGGACCGTCATGATACCGATGCCTGCCAGGATTAAAACCAGGCTTTTCAACCCCCCAAAGACCGCCCCGGCCATCCGGTTGGCTCCGGACAATTCCGTCTTCACCACTGCCCGGTGTATTATCCCTCCCATGAGAATCAACGTCACAGAAGCTCCCGCGAATATAACAGCCCCGCCTATCATGTTGGCCAGTAAAGGCTCCAAGACCAATGGCTCTAAAATACTTCCCACAAGGGAGTAATACCGACCCGCAAGAATAATCCCGACGATGAGTGCCCCAAGGGAAAAAATTTGTCGGACAAGACCACGGTAAGCGCCATGCACGATTAATAAAATGAGGATGATGATGATCCCGATATCCAGGGTGTTCATCCTTACTCCATGGCCTGACGGTGCAGTCAGTCCTCATCCCACATGCCCGGCATACATAAGGCGTTTTTACGCGCAAATGTCGTTTGCGAACGATCTTCCGCTGAAATCCCGGGGGACTTCCAGACCAAAAAGCTCCAGGAGAGTCGGCGTTACGTCCAGAATGGTGCGATGCATTCGTTTGCCGCCGAAATAAGGGGCCTGGCCCAGGTCAGAAGTGCGGGCAAGTATATAAAGGCCCTGTTGCGCGTGATTGGCGTCGTCAGGCCCCGTGTCGTTTTCGTAATGATAAATGGTCCCCGATCCTATGCTGCCCACGGAGCGCCAGTCCAGATCGCCAAAATACACGATTAGGTCCGGGGGTATATTCCTGCATTCCCGATAGATAGCCTGGGGTTTGAATACACGCGTGCCCAGCAGTTGTCCATGCTCGTCGGTCATGGCTTCCAGCAGCTCTGTCAGCTCGTCCCTAAGGCATTCATATTCTTTGGGGCTGACCACGCCCGTCGGCTCACGACCCTGCACGTTCATGAAAATACGGGAATAATATCCTCCCTCGCCCCAGGCGCGCGTTCTTTCCCACCGTATCATCTGATACTTCAGTGGTGCCTGTTCCCCTGGCGGCTCTTTAAGCTCCAGGTATCCATTGCGCATAAGCCATTCATTAATGGCGATACCCCCGACCATGGTCTTGGCGCCGTGGTCTGAGACAACCAACACCACTGTCCCGTTCGGCAGCGCATCCAGCAAACTGCCGATCTCCCCGTCCAGGTAAGTATAGTAATCCCGGATGACGTTTTCATATGGATTGCCGGGCTGGTAAAGACGATGCGCCGGATCATGGTAACGCCAAAAACCATGGTGGATGCGATCCACTCCCATTTCCACGAACATGAACATATCCCATGGCTCCTTTACCAGCAGTTCCCGAATTACACGAAAACGCCGCCTGGTCATAGTATAGATGAATTCCAACAGCCATGGCTTGTCCTCGGTTCGAAAGTCCTTGATATCTACGATGTAATCACCTCCAGCAAGGCGATCGACCTCGGCCGCCATTTCAGGAGGATAGGTGAACCCATCTCCTTTATCGGGCGCCAGAAAGCTTGTCACCATGATCCCGTTCAGCGGACGAGCCGGATAGGTCTGGGGAATTCCGATCAGGATTGATCTCCTGCGCGCCCTGGATAAGAAATCCCAGACGGTGGGTTCACACACATACCGCGCGTCGGCAAAGTATAGCGCGTCATACGAATAGTCTTTTCTATTCCTGAAGCCATAAAGACCCAGTTGCCCCGGGTCATTGCCGGTCATCATGGACGTCCATGCAGGCACGGTAATCGGCGGTATGGTGCTCTCCAGTGTTCCTGACACGCCCGCCGCTGCCAGACGGCTGAGGTTGGGGAGTCTTTCCCGCCACCGGTTGAATACCAGATCCGGTTCGGCGCAGTCGAGTCCTATGACAAAAACTTTAGGTGCGGCATAGTTCATTACAGGTACCCCAGATTTCGAAGCCTCTTCTTTATGGCCTCAAGCTCCTCGCGGCTGAGCGTCGTATCAACTCTATTCCCTGTTCCCGAGACGATGTCGCGCAGGACATAGACAACAAAGTCAGTCACTGAGTTGAACCCAGAGCCTTCAATGACCTGCCGTAGCCGATCGTATAATGGTCTGGGGATCTTGATGGTGGCTTTCGGTTTGCTTTCGGGCATGCGAATTCTTCTCCATTCTGCATGAAAGCTTGGGCCGCGTGGTGGAAATTCATTTCCAATGGCACAATCGATAGGACCTATCTTGCTTCTTACTGATACTAATTTTATGGGAGAGGGCGTCTTTCTGTCAAGTTCATTGGAGAAAAGAAAGTTGACAAAAAATACAACGTTTGCTGGAAGGCGATTTTCTCAGGAGCGAGCTGCCTTCACGACATCTTTCACCCGAAAAACCATGGGAACGGGTGAAACTAACAGGAAAATCAGGCCTAACCCCATGATCACTGAGACCGTCAGAACATGGAGCAACAATGCGTAGCTGATGGCGGGTGCCTTTGCGATGTCAAAGAGAGAAAGGGCCACGACAGACCCGATATGAAAGTTGCCCACAAAGGCCGGTGCGGCGGGTATCATCAGTGCAAGTCCCACAATGATTTCAAGGATCAATGCCTCACGAAAGCCCAGAGGGAATCGGAAAGAGAAGAACAGGATCCAGGCCATGACCGCATACAGAAACCACAGGAGTATAGTATAGGCCAGCAACCCGATTGCTTTACGGGCACTGGGCAAAACATCCAGTCCATCAACAAAAGAATTCAGAAGATTCATGATTTTGACGCTAAGCCGCGACGGTATCCACTTGAGTAACCACTGGATCCTCTCCAGTGCCCACGTTCGGTATAATGCCAGCATTAACAATATACCGAAGGAGGCAAAAAAAAGGATGGCGGCGAAAATCCCCAGCGGAGCGACCCAACGTGGCATGGGGACGATAAAAACAAAAGGCACAAGTATCAGAACCAGCGCCATCCCGTCCATCACGCGCTCCAGCACGACGGTGGCCATCGCTGAACTCATCCTGATGGGACGTGCACGGGAAATCAAATATGGCCTGACGAACTCCCCCAGCCTTGCCGGAAGAATACAGATTGCCATGAAGCCCACGGAGGTTATTGCAAAAAGGGGCCACCACTCTATTCGCTCTACCGGCTCCAGAATATATGCCCAGCGGAAATTTCTAATAATTTGCACAAGAATGCCGCACAGAATAAAAGGGAGAATGTATAATGAGTCAATTTCATGAAGTACCTGCCATACCAGTCCCCACTCCACGTTGCGAAAAGCCAGATAGATAAAAACAGAACTGAAAATAAGGCCAATGATGGCCTGCCGTTTAATCATTATTTCATTTCCTTCGATTTGTCTGTATATAAACCGCTCCGCGATGAAAAACGAGAGCATGTTTACATCATATCCCAACAATGACGTTCACATCAATCTGCCAAAACCGTCTCGACCATTTTCTGGAGTCCCTGTTCGATGGGAGTTGTGGGGTGGGAGCCCAGCCGGTAACCAGTGCCCCCTTCACCCTACCTCCCCACGGAGACGTACTCAAAGCCCGCGGCCCGGAGCCTTTCGGGCGCATAGATGTTGCGCAGGTCGATGAACACCCTCCCCCGCATCAGCCCGCGGATGCGCTCCAGGTCCAGGTTGCGAAACTGGTTCCACTCGGTCACGATGACCATGGCGTCGCACCCGGCCACGGCCTCGTACGCGTCGGCCGCATAGCTCACCCCCTCCAGGATGCCCCGAGCGTTCTCCATGGCCGCCGGATCAAATGCCTTGATCCGGGCGCCCTCCCGCTGCAGCTCCCGGATGATCCGCAGGGAAGGGGCGTCCCGGATGTCGTCGGTGTTGGGCTTGAAGGCCAGCCCCAGCACCCCGATGCTCTTGCCCTCACAACCCCCCAGTTGATCTTCTCCGCCTGCACCAACGGCTGCCGCCGGTTGACCTCGATGACCGACCGGACGATCCTGAACTCGTAGCCCCGCTCCTCGGCCAGCCGCACCAGGGCCCGGGTGTCCTTGGGAAAGCACGAGCCCCCGTAACCGGGGCCCGCGTGCAGAAACTTCGGCCCGATGCGGCCGTCAAGACCCATGGCCCGGGCCACCACCTGCACATCCGCACCCACCCGCTCGCACAGGTTGGCCACCTCGTTGATAAAGGAGACCTTGGTGGCCAAAAAGGCGTTGGACGCATACTTGATGATCTCCGCGGTCTCCACGTTGGTTACCACAAAGGGCGTCTCGATGAGGTACAGAGGGGCGTACAGGTCCTGCAAAATGGCCACGGCCCGCTCGCTCCGGGCGCCGATGACCACCCGGTTGGGCCGCATGAAATCCTCGATGGCGGAGCCCTCCCTCAGAAACTCCGGGTTGGAGGCCACGTCAAAGGGCACCTCCTCGGCCCGGTTGCCCCGGATGATCCCCTCGATGAGGCTGCCCGTGCCCACGGGCACCGTGCTCTTGGTTACCACCACCTTGTAGCCGTTTAGGTTGCGCGCTATCCCCAGCGCCACCTCCTTCACATACTGCAGGTCCGCCATCCCCGAGTCGTCCGACGGAGTGCCCACCGCGATGAAGATCACCAGCGAACCCCGCACGGCACCGCCCAGCTCGGTGGTGAACCGGATGCGCCCCTCCTTCATGTTCTTGCGCAGCATCTCCTCCAGCCCGGGCTCATAAAGGGGAATACGACCGTCCTGGAGCGCCCCAATCTTGGCCTCGTCCTTGTCTACACACACGACGTCGAGCCCGAACTCCGCAAAACAGACCCCCGTCACCAGCCCCACGTACCCCGTGCCCACAATACAGATGTTCATGAGATCACCCTATTCCCTGAAAAAGCCCACATGAGCGTCTTACAATGGCGCACCATCCTTACCCACCCTTTCTTAAATAATCTTTCAAGAAAATGCTTCTGAAATGTACCGATTTGTTAATGTATGTGATTATCAGTCATATAGTCCGGAGATTGTTTAGGCCTTTCTTGCCACAAGAATATGATCGAAAGCCCGGGAAGGCCAGAGGCGGCCCAGTATGTTTGCGAGGCGTGCCCGAACGCCGCCATGCAGAAGAGCCGGCGCGTAAGGGTTCAAAACGCGCCATCGATCACCCAGCCCGTACGGGTTGAAAAAACCCTCTGCACATCTTGGGAGGTAATGCAGCATCTTCTCCAGGCGTCCGGGCCAGGGACCATGCCGATCCAGGATGATCTGTGCGGGAAACCCGTTCCCCCATGTTTCTTCCACTTCCAGCCCCGCCTGCTTAACCACGTTGTGGAGAGCCCTGGCGGAAAAAGCGTGCCAGTGCCCGGAATCGTCGGGCACCTCGTATGAGCGATGATGCCAGAAGTTGTTACCGCCGATCAAAACCCTTCCTCCGGGCCGAAGAACACGTGCGGTTTCGTGGAGTGCTTTTGATATATTTTTGACGTGATCAAGGACTGTCCATATCACCACTAAATCAAAACACTCTCCTGAAAATGGAATCGCCTCCATGACAGCCCTTACCTTTATAGTTCCCGAAAAGCGATGAAACAGCTCCTCCAATCGTTTTGCCTCGGGTTCTAAGAGCGTCAGAGTTGTACTGGATAAGTCGCGGTAAACTTCTTTCACAAAGTACCCTTCTCCGGAACCGATATCGAGAATAGATTTCAGTTCATATCGGGTAACCAGATTTCGCACCAATTTCATCGCTAATTTGAGTCGCCTTGCATTGACCCTGGAGGCAAATGGATCGTTTCTGTATAGATCAATATCATAGAGGAACGGATCAATCGACATATCCAAGATGCCTGAGCTGTTGAAAAACTTTCATTTCTTCCAGGCGTTTTAAAAAGTCGAACCCCGGCTCCTCTTTTGTGTAGAGCGCGCGGAGATCTCCTCTGCCCTCGGAAACCCTTTTGATATGAGCCTCCATAAGTCTCACCATTCTTTTTAACCGATCCTCATGCCGCGAGGCGAGATTTTCGTTAGGTACAGCGTTGGACCAGCAATAAAGTCCTGGAAGGTTTTGTTCTGAATCCCAGAGCAATTGCCAGCCGTCTTCAATCAAGCTGCGCAGCAAAGATCGACATTTGGTGCGCAAGAAAGTGATATCCCGAAGTTCAGGATGATGTTCAATGGTTTTTAACACCATTCTGAAACCAAGGCCTTCTCCTTGAAAAACGCCTCGAGAGGCAATTTGATAAGCCCGCCTCTCAGGGTCAAAAAGGTCAACAGATGTCTCAGGATATGATTCCTTTTCTAAACCAGTCAGACCAAGGAGTGTGGCATATATGTCCGTGATCTGCACGGGCCTGTCATCGATGAGTCCCGCGGGAAAACGTCCTGGCGCCCAAATAATGAGCGGAATCCTGATACTCGGCGCGCCCAGATTCCACGTGTGGCCGATTATGTCATCTTCGAAAAGGTACTCTCCATGGTCGGAAAGGATAAAGATGATCACTTCATCTTGAATATTGCAACAAGACGCAAGGTTGTCAACGAAAATTCCCAGCAGGTGATCAAGGTACGAGACTGCTCCGTCGTATAAAGATATTATCCCGCCTTTTTCAGCTTCTGAGAGTGAATTTAGACCTGTGATATAGCGAAAAGGATTTTCATTGACCGCCAGAAAACTGTTAGTGAAAGAGAAACCATCCACTTCGCTGATATATTTTAATCGGAAAGGAGCTGGCGGCCAGCACGGGGTATGCGTCTCCATTAAGCTCGCCATGGCGAAAAGAGGGGTTTGCGATTTTCGATTTTCTCTGATCCAGCCCAACATCCTTTCGAACACCACATGGGCCCCAGCAGCCGGTTCACTAGGGTAAGGGGGATTTTCATACTTCGTTTCATCGACTACATAAGACTCCAGAATATGGTTGAATCCTCTGGATGTTCCATAAATCTTTCCGAGAAAAGGGTTGGCTGAAAAAAGGCCGGTCAAGAAACCACCGGCACTCAGGACTTCCGGGAGAGTTTCAGGGCCCTGCGGAAGGACACAAAGATCGCTATTTACTCCGTGAGCATCGGGCTCCAGGCCTGTCAGCATCGATACATAACTGGGCAATGACCAGGAACTAACTGAGGTTGCATTCGTGAAAAGTACGCCCTCGTGGGCTAATCGATCGATATTGGGCGTGGGCCGTCCATAGCCGTAACAGCCGACGTGGTCTCTGCGAAGGCTGTCTAAAACAAGAGTGATAATAACCTTGGGCGCTTTATGTATTGCGGTGTAAGCCATTATTATAAGTTTCCCATTTAATTATACCATTATGGAAATATCCTTTAGAAAGTATCTAACATTATGGATCTTCCCTGCTTGCAATTGCATGGCGCTAAAGAAACAGCTGTGTATTTAATTAACATATATTTCTTATAGCAAACTCAGCATTCCCTTTAATGAACAGTAAGCGGCCTTCGACAATCTTTTCACTACTGGGAGATAAATTCTCTACTAGCGGATCTGCATGGACACAAGAAAACCCTTCAGTGAAATCTGCGTTTGGGTCGTCAGGAGATTTCTTTTGTCTGACTATAGCACCCCTTTCGGTCCACCAGAAGAAAACCAGGCATTCATCTCTATTTCCATTTTCAAGAACCACCAAGGTACGGTCAATTGTGGATTCGTTAATTCCCCATATCCAGGGGGCACTTGACCAGTAAGTCGCACCACCGAGTTCTCCTATTAAATAAGGATTGATTGCAAGAGTATTACCAACAGAAAAGTATTGCCGCAAGTCATTGCCTTGCCACTCCATTGTATCCAGATTTGTTACACTACCTTGCTTCATGGAAAAAGCAGTTGATAGTCCCGGCAAATAGTACGGCGAGCCATACATAAATGAACAGCAAAAACCAAACAGAGCTCTTTCGATCCTTATGTTAGTTGATACATTTTTAACATTGAGGCAAAGAGAAAAAGATTTAAATGACTCGTCATCAGGTTTCATTACAAAATGATAAGACATAGGTCCTGCTACGCCCTCTACTTCCATAACTGTTCCTTTGTTTGAAATACGTACACAAGCAGAAGGTATTTCGTTTGTGTATACGTGAATAAGTCCTTTCGACGTAGATGCATGGACGTATTCAATGAAGTGGAAAAGAGGCGAATGATACAGGGGTCTACCTTCCCTTAGCAATGCGGCAAAAGTCTTTTCTCTGGTCCTATGTTTCAAGAAAGAAGAATTAGCCGGGACCATTTCATCCACGAAGTAGCGGAGTCTTCCTATTGATTTTACAAGCCGCCTATCACACAAAGTTGACTTAGATCTTTTAAAAGCGATGAAAAGGTTAGAAAAAATACTTTTAGCTCTTTTAGTCATTTCACCGGCATGTAAATAAAAATGATCTGCCGCTCTTTTTTCCCCAGGTCATAAAGCGGTTTTTTTATCGCAATTCCATATGGTTATCTTACTTTCAAGATTTACAACCCCGCCAATATGAGTCGCATCGCTCATGAGCTGAAAATGAATGGCATCAAATTTACGATCCAAGAGACGTTGCCCTGACTCATAAATGTACTCTCCAACGCCAAAGTTGATAAAGAAATGCCCCGGTGTCAGGCGAAGCCGCTGCCGGAACTCCACCATCCGGGTCTCTCCCGCCAGGACAGGCTCCACCTGTATTCTCTGGTAGTACGTTCCCGTCTCGTAAACGAGCACATTGTTCTTGTTCTGTATGAAGAAGGCGAAGTTGGGTAATTCCACGTCCTTGAAGAACTTGACCCACATCCGGATCACGGTCTCCTCGTTCACCTGAAAAACACTTGCCGGCTCGCCCTCCTCGTTGAGCATCTCCCAGCGCGCGATCCGGGCATCCCGCCCCATCAAGGAACCTATCTCACGCTCAGAGGGATTAACAGGGCTTTCCGCCCGCCGGGTTGAGTCATCACCCGCGGGAGAGGCTGCTTCCTCTGTTTCATAATCTCCGGGGGCGGGTTCGACCGTTCCCGTCTCTTGAGCGTTCGGCGGGGTTTCGGCTGCGGCCTGCCCGTTTACGCCCGATTCGGGCCCCACAATGCCCGGGTAATGAAGAGGCCGCACTGAGGCAAGATACTTTTCCTCCTCTCTCATCATGATCTTTTTGTATTCCTGTACTATCTCTTTCGGGTCGCCCTGGCACACCATCCGGCCGCTTTCCAGGAGGATGGCGTGGTCGCAAATACTCTGCACGGTGATTATGTCGTGGCTTACAAACAGGATGGTGCAGCCCCGGCGCCGCAAGGTCTCCATGCGCTCCATGCACCGCTTCTGGAACAGCATGTCTCCCACGGAAATGGCCTCGTCGACGATCAGGATGGTTGGCTCCACGTGCACCACCACGCTGAAGGCCAGCCGAACGAGCATCCCTGATGAGTATGTCTTCATCGGCTGATCGATGAACTCACCGATCTGCGCGAACGCCTCGATGCTCGGGAGCCGCTCCGCTATCTCCCGGTGTCCGAACCCCATAATGGCACCGTACATCAAGACGTTTTCCCGCCCCGTGAACTCGGGATTAAACCCCGCCCCCAGGGCCAGCAGGGCGCAGGTACGTCCACGGACCTCGACTCGACCCGTGGTGGGAGTCAGGGTACCGGCGATGATCTCCAGCATGGTGGTCTTACCCGCGCCGTTGCGCCCGATGATGCCCACGGTGTGTCCCCGGGAAACCTCGAAAGAAATCCCCTGTAACGCCCAGAATGGAGAGTGAAACCTCTTCCACCGCCCCAACAAGAAGTCCTTTAGCCGGTCCGAGGGCTGCTGATATATCCGGTACATCTTGGAGATGTTTTCCACCCGGATGGCAGAATCTTCGTCTTTTTGACTGGAAAGCTGTTCAGATAACATCGTTCAGCGTGCAGAGCCTGTGGCGGTTTGAAATATGGTTTTTTATATCAATTATATCAATTATGATGAACTCCGGACTTTTTTGTCCCACTGAACGGCATTTCAACCCTCAGGGGGCCCAATGTAATTCCTTTTCCGCTGGAATGGCTAAGCTCGATGTTCAGATCCACAGGGCCGGGCGCCACCTTGGACCAGTCAAGCCAACAAGTGAATCCGCTGGCCCGGGCTTTGGAGAATCCGGGGTAGGCCGCGGCCACATCGGGACGAGGATCGCCGGGCTTGAGGCTGCCGATCTCCATGCCGTCCGCCCTGACAGCACCTGTGATATCGGCACCATCCAAGGCGAAAGCCCATCCGGTGATGGTGTTCCCATTAAAAGAATCCAGGCACGCGATGATTTTTCGCCGCAAAGCGAAGCGCAGCGGCGGGAACCACCGCAATAACAATCGCATAAGAAATATACTCCATGTTTTTTTCTGAAGAATGTTCAATTGGCGGCTGGGGGCCTTTGGTTCATGAGACGGCTCCGATGTCTCGGCCGGTGCGGAAAGCCTGGATATGAGCTTTTCCAAACGATAATTATGTGCATCCAACTCGTCGATATATCGACGCATTTGTTCCACTGTGATGATATAATGCTGGATTTTTCGTTCCCGATCCTCCAGGCGTTGCTGGAGGTCAACCAGGGCCTTTTCCCTCCTTTGGGGGTCCTGCAAGCTGTCCTGACCATGGCTGGAACGTTCCCTGGCCAAATCCTGGATGAATTCAACGCACACCACCTGCTCATAGTGTTTCTGAGAGGTAATGGCCTTTTCGTGCATTCGCAGGCGGTAGAGATAATCCGGTAAGTTCGCAACCTGATAGTTTTCAGCCGTCCTTATCCAGAGGTCATAGTCCTGCGCGTATGGTATTTCGTTCCTGTATGCGCCGATGGAAAGTATCCTGGCCCTGTGCATCAACACAGAGCCGTGGCCGAAGCAATTGCTCCGCTTCAGGCCTGCGACTATGTCAGGATGATCCGTGGGGAAAGCCCATGCCCGGAGGATAGTTCCTCCTTCGTCGATGGTATGGTACTGGCATCCCAGGAGTGCACATTCCGGGTGGGCCTGGACGTAGTTCCACTGGAGTTCCAGGCGTTGAGGCCCGGAAATGTCATCCGCGTCCATGCGGGCCACGTACTCGCCCCCGGCTTCCCTCAAACCGATGTTGAGACTGCGGTTCAGGCCCAGGTTGGCCTTGTTCCTGAGAACTCGAATCCTCGGGTCCCTGAAAGAGCGGATGATATCCGACGTTTCGTCCGTGGAGGCATCATCAATGATGAGGAATTCGAACGCCGAAAAGGTCTGCTTCAGGATGCTTTCCATCGCCTCTGCAAGGTATCTTGCGCTGTTGTATACGCTGAGGAGCACGGTTATTTTTGGCGCGTCCAAACCTTTTACGGTCATCCTTTACCTATGGTCCTGGGTTCAGGAAACGGCCCTTGCGCCTTGTGAAATCCGGAAAGCCCAGAGAGGCGCATTTCCAGGCGTTGTTTCTGCGTCTCCAACTCGTCGATATTTCGACGCATCTGCTCCACCGTGCGGATATAGTGCTGTATTTTTCGATCAGGGTCTTCCTGGCGCTGCTTGAGTTCTGCCAGGACCTTTTCCTTCTTTTCGGGTATCTGTAAACTGTCACGGCCGTGGCGTGAACGTTCCTTGGCCAATTCCTGAATAAATTCCGAGGCTACCACCTGTTCATAGTACTTTTGGGAAGTTATGGTTCCTGCATGACGTCTGAGGCGGTACAGATTATCCGGCAAGTTCGCCACCCTGTAGTTTTCCGCTACCCGCAACCAGAGGTCGTAGTCTTCTGCGTGAGGAATTTGACGATATGCGCCGACGTCCTGTATCCGGTCCCTATGCATCAACACGGATCCGTGGCAGAAGCAATTAGAATTCTTCAGGCCCTTTACTATGTCAGCGTGATCGGTGGGCAGAGACCATGCTTTGAGTATCCTTCCCTCCTCGTCAATGGTATGATACTGCCCGCCCAGGAGAGCACATTCAGGATGGGCCTGGACATAGTTCCACTGGAGTTCCAGGCGCCGGGGCTCGGAAATGTCATCCGCGTCCATGCGGGCCACATACTCACCCCCGGCTTCACTCAAACCGATGTTTAGACTGCGGATCAGTCTCAGGTTCGACGCGTTCCTGAGAACTCGAATCCTCGGGTCCCTGAAAGAGCGGATGATATCCGGCGTATCATCCGTGGAGCCATCATCGATGATCAGGAATTCAAATTCCGAAAATGTCTGGTCAAGGATACTTTCGACAGCTTCTTTGAGATACTTTGCGCCGTTATAAACGCTGAGAAGAACCGTAATTTTAAAGGAACCTTTATGCATCGGTCTCCTTTATTGATAAGTTTTAGACTTGCAATGTGGATAATGCGCGGCTTTTCTTGTGCCAGAAATAGTAACAGAGCAACTGCCATATCCGGTAGCCCAGGTCTACCCGGCCCCCATAGAAGCGGTTCACGTACTCCGCGAGAATTTCAGGAGAAAAGGGGAGCTCGCGAGCGTTCTGGAGCATCTCCCTGGTCTGTTCTCTCATCTCGGGTGATTGCAACCACGAGACAACGGGCACGCCGAACCCCATCTTGGAGCGATTGAGGATTTCCGGCGGGAGATACCGGGCGGCCATTCGCTTCAAGATTTTTTTTGTATGCAGGTGATCGACCTTGAATTCCGGGGGAAGCGCCATCACGTGCTCAGTGAGCTTATGATCCAGAAAGGGAGAGCGCGCCTCCAGGCCGTGGATCATACTCGCCATGTCCATTTTGACCATGAGATCACCGGGGAGATATTCCAGGTAATCGAACCTGAGGGCTTCAGCCGACGGCGGGAGGGGTTCCAAGAGAATGTGCCGCTGCCGAAATTCTCTCTGCCCTTCCCCGTCCAAACACTCGGGCCGCAGGAGTCTTTCGCGTTCATCCGACGAGAAATACTGGAGGAACACCATTTCCAGGTATGGTGATTCGGAAGCTACCAGGCGGTTTCCCACATCTCTCCACCATAGAATTTGCTCGAGGGAAGATGCTGTCCTGAGCGCTCGTCGGTTTCTCAACATGCTTGCCAGTTTACGGAGGGTGCCGGCCGCTCGGGATGGAATCTTACGGTATCGAAGACCCTTGAGAAAGCATGTAGTAAGAGTATAGCCGCCAAAAAGCTCGTCCCCTCCGTCTCCATTGAGCGCCACGGTGACGTGGCGGCGGATAAACTCGGAGAGGATGTAAGAGGGCACGTTGGAGGTATCAGCGTAGGGCTCGTCATAGTGGGCGGAGAGCCATTCCAGATGAGAACCAGCCTCGGCGTTCACCTCCATCTCGCTGTGGTCGGTCTGGAATCTCTGGGCGACCATTCGCGCGTAGGGAAGTTCGTTGATCTCCTTTCCAAAGCCCATGGAAAACGTCTTGACCGGCTGTGAAGACACCTCGCTCATGACCGCTACGATAAGGCTGGAGTCGATGCCGCCGCTTAAAAAAGCGCCCAGCGGCACATCGGAGATCATCCTCATCCTCACCGATTCCTTGAAAAGATGCCAGAAAGTGTCCTCCCATTCCCGAATGTCCCGCGTTTTTCTCGGTGTGAAGTCGAGCTTCCAGTAAGGTCGAATGGAGACTTTACCGTCTTTCCAGAGGAGCTGATGTGCCGGCGGAAGTTTGCGAATGGACTTGTATATGGTCCACGGGGCAGGAATGTATAGAAGCGCCAGGTAGAGGTCCAGCGCATTGTAATCGATGTCGGGCCGAAAGCGGGGATGGTGTCGCAGGGCTTTTATCTCAGAAGC
Organism: Deltaproteobacteria bacterium; assembly: GCA_019310535.1. Classification (GTDB taxonomy): domain Bacteria; phylum Desulfobacterota; class JAFDED01; order JAFDED01; family JAFDED01; genus JAFDED01. The sequence continues at coordinate 37,677 of JAFDED010000023.1, read as the reverse complement.
AAAAACCAGCTCATTACCGAGATCCATATACACCAGCGGCTTTTGTCCGGCCCGGTCCCGGGCGAGAAACAATGTCCTGTCCCGCCGATCCCATATGGCGAAAGCATACATACCCCTCAGGTGGGCCGTCATCTCATCCCGATAATTTTCCCAAAGATGAACGAGCACTTCAGTGTCTGATCTGGTGTAGAAAAGGTGACCTTCCCGCTCCAGCTCAGCTCTGAGCTCAAGGAAGTTGTATATTTCTCCGTTGAAGATGACGGCGACGGTTCGATCCTCATTGTAAATAGGCTGGTTGCCGGTTGTCAGGTCGATAATGCTCAGACGGGTGTGTCCAAGGGCAACGCCTGGCTCGATCATTTGATTCAGACCATCGGGACCCCTGTGTCTCAAGGAATGGACCATCCGGCCCACGACTTCCCTGTCAGGAGTTTGCTGGAGATCTTTCAGAGCGATGCCGCAAATACCGCACATTCTATGTTTCCCTGAACCGTACCATTCTTTTCGAAGTTGGGGATTCCCCTGTATTCGGATTTTCTCTGGTTCATTTCCGCAGGGAATGAAAACAAATTGATCGATAATCTTTTGAGCGATCAATTTGCGCTTCGGTACGATGCGTGTAAAATATTGAAAAAGTGGTTTGCCGGTTTATTCCCGCTGTTGCAAAAGTATAAACCACAGCTGAATGCGCTGCAAAACGAGCGTTAAGGGGATTAACGCTCATTTTGTTTTTTGCATTTCATGCAAAAACATCATGTTCAACGTCTCGTGCAGGTCGAACCGGGGTGTCCTGCCTCCCAGCGCGGTTGTGAGGCTGGAGATATCCGCGATCATGAAGTCATCCGCTCCCATCCCGGGATGTTCCAGAACCAGTTGCAAGGGAACTTCCGTGATCTCTTCAGCTTCTATGCCGAACCGCGTCCCGTTTCCAAAGAATGCCTGGAATAAAAAAGAAAGGTTGCTTACGCGAAAATGAATTCTTTGAATCCCTCACGCTTCAGCTTTCGAATAATCAGCTCAAGTATAGGCTTTTCACCCACTGGAAGCAAGGGTCGGAATGACAGTTACGTATTTACTAAGGCATTTAAGTGCTGTAATGTATTTCTCAACGGGCCGGTTCTCATGATAAACCTTTCGACAAGCCCCAGTACCGCTTAAAGACCTCCCGGTATTTCTCGATCATCTTTTCGTGGCTGAAATCTTTGACGATCGCCCGGCTGATCCGTTTCGCATCATCGAGAAAGCCATCAGTCTCGATTACTTTCTTCAAAAACATCACGTATTCTTCCGGGTCAGTGGATTTACATAGAAAGCCATTTTCGCCGGGATGAACAACCAGCGCCTGATCTCCTATATCTCGGATAATCAATGCGACTCCGTGTGCCATAGACTCAATAAGAACCAATGAAAGAGCTTCTGTATAGGAACAGTTTACTATGACATCAGTGGCTGCATACGCTACATGAACATCTTTCACACCTTTATGGAAATTGTAGAATTTCAAGTTATCCATCGGACTGTGCCGAATATTTTCTTGCAATTCCTCAAGTAAGGGACCAAGACCAACCATGAGAAAATAAGGTTCTTGGGGTCCGTTATAAAACGACCGTGCAACCTCCAAAAAAGTGAAAGGATTTTTTTCTGGTGAAAATCGGCCGATATATGAAACAATGGGCCGATCCAGCGGCAGATCAAGTTTTCTCTTTGACTCTATTGCCTGATATCGCCCAATAAACTGTTCATCAACTTCGATTCCTGTATGTATAGTAAACACTCTATCCGTGTTGATTCGTTTCTTCAACTCGGTTTTGACCTTTTCCGTAACTCCAAAAGTCAGATCAATGTGTTGATGCATCTTGCAATTACTGGCAATGTGCCCCAGCTCAAAATCGGCGCTAAAAAGCTGGTCAACAACGAACAGTTCCGGAAAGCGGGATTTCAGATCAGGCAGGATATTGTACAAGAAATTGCTTCCCTGCAAAAAAATCTTCCGGGTTTTCATCTTCCGGATGAGTGATTCCAGGAAGTCCTGCCAGTATTGAGCGGGCAAGGTATGATCCAGATGATAGATATACGGCGTGATATCTTTAAAGAAGCGAAAACTCTGATCACCCATCCGGAAGTCCATTATTTCCGTGCAGACAATGACGATCTGGTATCCCATTGCACGAAATTCTTTCAATACGTAATACAAATGCTTTTCCGCTCCTCCCAACGGAAGCCACGCTGTAACAACCAACACTGTTTCATGTTCGGGGAAATGCGGGGCCATGGCAACGAAATCCAGGGGAAGTTTATTGATCCTCTGCTGAAACGGCTGGCGGTCGATCATGCGAAATTCCACAGGGAACAAAGGGAGCGCGTTATGGGTGATATATGATACTTCGGGAAGTGCAGGCACGTGCAAGATATCTCTGAGTAAGACCAGATCCTCCCATGATAATGGCCCATCGGGCAGATCATCAATAAACTCGGGGGAAACCGCCAAAGGAGATAAAGACCGAACATTCTCAGATGTGGAAACTAACTCGGTGAAATCGATAAAATCCCCTCGGGCTGCCTCCTCATGCAAGCCCATGATGGCCACTGCCGGAAGCTCCTGTCGGTAAAACTTGGCCATAAAAAGCTTTTCCAGCGTCAAGGGGAAAAGTTCGATATCGTCTCTGATAATAATTGCCAGCTTCGCTCTGAATGTGCGGAGGGCCTCCTGTAATTCGGTTTTGAGCGGCTGAACGACTTTGACCGCGGCATCAAATTCAGAAAGATCCTCTCTCGATTTGGGCGTAACAAAAATGATTTGATATCCGGCGGGGATTTGAAGGAACAAGGGATCAAAGGCTTTCTCTGAGCTTTCACCGGTGTCCCATATAAATACCAGAGCAACGTTGGAAATTTCGGACTGTCTCTGAATCCGGCTTTCCTCCGCGGGTTCAGCCCTCCCTTTATGTAACTCCCGATGCCTTCCTGTTATTTTGTTCTTTATCTTTTTTAGAAACCGGAAGAACTTGCGGAACGGCATGGAACCACGCTGGGCCATCCTGAAGAAAAAGTATGCCCTGGCGCTGTAGATGGCGTTGATTTCTGCTGAAACTTGCGCATAAGCCGCTTGATAGTGGTCCCGTTCCCCGGTGACCTGCTGGAGGGAATCCTTGGTCTTCCTTAAAAGCCCTCGGGCCAATTCTACACGACGATCCCGAACTTCACGCCCTTTCTGGTAAAGCTGTTGGAATCGTTCCCTTGCCTTCTCCACTTCTGCAAGGTGGAGGCGGGCGGATTCCAGTTCAGCTTTGAAGCGGTCTCTGGACTTCTCTACCCTGGCAAGAGAGCGCTTGGCGGATACCAATTTCGCCTGAGTCCGTTGCTGAAGCTCACGGAAATAATCACCGGCCTTCTGCGCCTCCGCCAGATATTCCCTGACGGAAACCAGTTCTCTACTCTCGGCTGCAAAACTCTGCCTCAAATCCCGATACGCATGGCGATACCCTTTCAACCAACGTTTTAGTTCCCACCTGTTGAATTCAGGGGAATGTTGCATGGACAGCACGCGCTCTTCCAGGGATTTCCCGGCCATATCCAATGTTTCCAACGGGGTTGTACTCTCCCGTTCGTATTTTTGCCTTACTTCCAGGTTTTCCTCCTGGTAAACCAGGTAGTTATCAATGGCCAGCACGTCAAGCCGGCTGTCAAAGAAGGCCCGTATAGCATCGTCCGGTGTACAGATGATCGGCTCTTCATGGATGTTGAAGCTGGTGTTGATGATCGAGGGAATGCCTGTTCTTTTGTAATACGCCCTAAGAATTGCGTAAAGGTCTGGATTAGAGTCCTTGGTCACCAGTTGCGGTCTGGCGGTTCCGTCTTTGTGCACCACCGCAGGACTCTGAACTTTCATGCGGTCCGTGCACCGAAAACAAATGGTCATGAACTCGGCGGCGTGTTCTGCGCCTTCGTGCTGGGTATAACAATCCGCTGCATGCTCAGCCAATGTGGCCGGGGCGAAGGGCATGAACTCTGTCCGCTGCAATTTCTTGTTGAGCCAATCATTAACGGTGACATCCTGAGTGTGGTAAAGGATGCTCCGGTTCCCCAGTGCCCTGGGTCCGGCCTCCATCCGCCCCGTGAATCTCCCCACGACCTTCCCCTGGACGAGAAGATCCGCGATAGATTCCGCTATGTTATCAGCATGGTGACAGACCAAACCCCACTCCCGGAGTTCTTTCTCCACGGATGCTGAGCTGAAGCCCGGTCCCAAGAATACATTGGGCAGTTTTTGCGGCTGCAATAAGCCCCTGCGACGGGCGGCCTCCAGGGCCGCTCCAACGCCCAGCCCATCATCCGCCATTAAGGGGCAGATGAAGATCCCCTCAAATCCCAGTTCCTTGATTCTCAGGTTGATCTTGACGTTGGCGAAAAGGCCGCCTGCCAGGCATATGTTCCGGCTGTCAACGTGCTCAGAGGCATCAGCGACCATCTTCAGAATGCGCTCCTCAAGAATATCCTGAATGGCCCACGCGATGTCTTCCTTTGAATAAGGCGCCAGATACTTCTTGGCTGCCTCGACGACTGCTGTATTGGCTATTAATTCCGGCGGTACCACATCGTGGAAAGGAAAGATCCAAAAGTAAAAGCCCAGGGATCCCTCGTAAAATTTCTCTATAAGATCAAGCAGAACCTCTCGGCAGCGGGCGTTCGGCTTGCCATAGGCGGCCAGCCCGGTGATTTTGCCCTCATGCTTCATGGGGGTGAAGCCCAGGTATGCCGTCATATCTGAATAAGGGTCACACGCAGGGGTGAAATGCTGGATGGGATATCGATAAACCGGCGCCAGATCCACTCCTTTCCCTGCATATACACCGGCGAAGTAAGGGCAGTTTCTCGCCCCGGAATCGTAGGTCACGATTAGGGCCTCATCAAAACCGCTCCAGAAAAACGCGCTTGCTGCATGGGCCGTGTGGTGGTCAACGTACTCGACGGGAATATCGAGACGGGGAAACTGCCTATTGTAATCATCCGGCAGCGGGAAGAATGGTTTGTCCAATGGCCTTGGTTTTCGCTTGAAGCTGTGGAGGGACAGCTCTTGAAGCGATTTGCTCATTGTATCTCGGTCGGCCGGCTCTCGATGCGGAATGCAGAGCACGTCCGCCTGCTCAAGATCCACAAGCGACAGACTTCTCGTTGGGAAGCGTCCATCTTTCTTGATCCGGGACAGGCGTTCCTCCGCAATGACAAGCTCGAAAGCGGCTTTTTTAGAATCATAGAGAGCGATCCCGCTGTCGTGAACGCCTGTGTAGACGATGCTCAGAAATTTCATAAATAAGGCTCTCGTACTAGCTGCATGCTTCTTATGTTTTGCCGTGATTTTGCTCTTTTTTTAACATATCAGCCCCCATCAAATCAACCAAATTGTTTTATAATACTTCGCCATTACGAGAGGATGTCAAGAAAATGCCTTTGCGGTGAGCCTTAAGAAGGCTTTTATATCGAATCCTCGAATTCAATGCCATACTGCCGGATTTTTTTGGGGAAGATGGACTCTCTGGAGCATTATCTCCCCGGTGCTCCTGGACACATATCCCCCATTACGGCGGAGCGCCTGGAGAATGAAACGATGCTCGAGAGTTTCCCCGGTTTCTCGTAAAGTGAGAATTGAATCCAGGGGAAAGCCTGTTCCCCTGCTTCGATATTGTTCCATGAAACCTTCACAACCTGCTTGATGATATGCCACCTCAAGACATTAAACAATTAGGCTTAATGGGGATTTAAAAGGCCGATAAATGAAAAAAGGAGACTTTTTATGTTTCATGGAATACGGGTAGGAAGTGCATTGAAGCTATAATTGGGAAGTGATTGGAGATCATCAATTGTTCCGAAAAAATCCACCCGGTAAAAACAGAATCGTTCTTTAGAGAATTTTACCTCCAAACTTGTTGTGCCCATGAAAAAACGCCGGAGTGAGCATTGATGTGCCCGACTCCGGCAAAGTTAAATAGTCGGGTCAATTATTTCTCTGCGGGCAAATACTTTTCCTCGTTCCAGCCGGTCCAGGAGTAATCGTGCACTCTTACATTGTATCCCATGGCGGAGAGAAGTATGTATGGACCACAAGTCTTGTTTCCGGTCCGACAGGTCATGATGATGGTCTGGTCTTTCTTGATCCCCTTGGAATCGAGGAGTTCCACAATCTTTTCCGGCGGCAAGAGGTAGCCATCTTTCATCCATTTTCCGAGAGGGATGTTGATGGCCCCAGGGATATGACCGGCTCTCTTGATCCCCTTACCTGCTTGCGCCCCGCTGTATTGCTGGAAGCTTCGGTCATCGATAACCACGTATCGAGGATCTTTCAAATGCTTCATGATAAAATGATTGGTTGCGAGCAGATCATGATTGATCTTGCGAACCATGTAAAGCTTCGGGGTGACTTTGGGCGTATCCGTGCTCACTGTTCCGCCTGCTTTGACCCATGCGTCATACCCTCCGTTGACCATGGCCACATTCTCATGGCCGTAATAGTTGAACTCCCACACAAAACGCCCCGCCTCCTGCGCTTTCTTGCCGGTATAAACCGCGACGGTGTCGGTCTCTTCGATGCCCAGTTGCCGGCCCATCAACTTTTCCCATACTTCCGGCGGGCGGCGGACTGAAGAAACATCCATCACCTTGACCCGAAGCTGTTTGTAGGGAAGATTGACCGCACCCGGGATGTGTCCCTTGGCGTATGCTTCGGCCGATCGAAGATCAACAATCCTCAGGCTGGGAATTTTATCCATGTTGGCCTTCAACCACTCAGCCTTTATGATCTTGGCCGGAAATTCCACGGACCATGCGAGACCGGTGAAAATAAGCAGGCTGGAAACAACTAACACAATTCCTACGATTACTGATTTTTTCATGGCTCAATCCTCCTGCTGGATTATTGTTGCGCTACCAGCTCAACTTGGGAATGGTTTTGGGAACTTCTTTCTTCTCAACCTCCCTTCCCTTTATTTTTTCAGGAATGGCCTCTTTGGGAACTATCAACGCCCTGTTGGCCTTGATGTTTTTCTTCGGGTACATATCGCTTTCCGACAGGAAGAGATCCTCATTCCCGTGACAGTTATTGCAATTTTTGGAATGCTCGGTAGTGCGGCGGATATTGTGCGGCGACGCATACTTCCACGTGGGCAGTGTGTAAAAGTCCACCGGATCCATGCCGTCTTTGACATAGTAATCATAGATATCGAAGGTGGCCGGGACGCGTCGGACGACGATGTAACGATATGGACGGGCGGGCTTGGGGTCGGGGTTTAATGCGATTTTGAATCCATGCCATTCTTTCTTGTTTTTAAAGTAAGGTATTCCCTTGTCATCTCTGCCCACGTGGCAGATGGCGCAGTTAACATATTCCTGGGAATGGCATACCTGACAGGCCAGCTTTTGCCTGTGCTTGACGTGGGCTTCTATGTCATCGTGCAGCACCTTCTCATGGCAGTTTTCACATCTCACATATTTTTGACTCACATCGTATCGATCCGCATGCTCGATCATTCCATCGCCGTGGAGCTCGTCCGCTTTGTGGCAACTGACACAATCCATCCGCTTTTTCTCGAAGTGGATGTCAGGGTCAGACTCCTCTAATGTGGCCATGTACTCGTTACCTACCCGGCTCCCGTGGCAGGCCGTGCATTGATTCACCATGTTGGAATGCTTTTTAAACAGGTGCCCGTTGACAAAACCACCTTCCACGTAATCCGGGCGGCTTACGTGGCATGCCCCACAGGTGGAATGGCATCCGGTGCAATGAGTTTTAAAAGCTGCTTCGACTTTGGGGTAAATGTCCGGATCCTTATTGGCGCGAATTTGTAACATCCGCTTGTACGGGTAAAGAGTATAATGTAAAGATGATTGAATTTTCTTGGAGATATCCTCGTGGCATTGCCCGCAAGCTTTGCTGGGATCAGGATAGGTTGGGTCTGCAACAAGGCCTTGATGCGCTCCTTTCCATTCCGTGCCGCTGGCATTGCCTCCATGGCATTCCGTGCAGGAGATCTGGCCGTGATCGGTTTTTAGAAATTGCTGACTGACGAGAACCTTTTCCCATAACTCCAACGGAGTTACCGCTCCGCCTCAGCCGGTTCCCTCTGCTTCTGCGGACTTGTACTTTTTAGGGATTGTCTTGGCTATGGCCTGGAGTTTTTCTTTGCTGGTGTGGCACTGAATGCATTGTGATGGTCGTTCTGAGGCCCGAACGAAAGAAGAAAACAGGAAAAAAAGACTTACTACGCCAGTCGTGATAATCAATCTAAAAATCTTACCGCCTTGCATCATGCCCTCCGGAATTTTTTTCAAAGATCCTCTCTTTTATTAGCCATTAGCTCCTTCTCCATTTCTCATAATCCCAAGATAATTATTTATTTTTTGGATCGTAATAGTAAGCTTTAAAAAAGTCAACAAAAAAATTACCCCTGTCATGAATCTTCTATTATCTTTTCCCAGTTGAAAAAAAACTTGACAAAGGAAGCATGGCGATATACATTAGCCAAAAAGCTGGACAAGATTCATGCGGGTGCCCGACGAGGGTTAAAAGGGAAGACGGTTCAAAGCCGTCACGGTCCCGTCGCTGTGGCCGGGGACGAAAGCCGCACAAAGCCACTGACCGATTTTTCGGTTCGGGAAGGCGCGGTGTGTAGGAAGATCCGGGAGTCAGAAAACCTGCCCGCGTGCTTCACCGTCGCGTCGAGGAACGTCTCAAGGGTGAAGAAGCAGGGTGCAATCCTTGGGTCATGGAGACTCAGGGATTTTTTTTTGGGCAACGCAAATGCTCTTTTTATGGTTTTCGATACTTACGCTGTCATTTTGGATCGGGGCATCATGCCCATCGGCCGCCCAAGAAGAATCCGGCACAGCGGTGCAGGATGAGCCCATCCTTGGCGAGGTGATGGTGGAAGCCGAACGGGAGACTCTCGAAGAGGAGCCCATGGATACATCGGCTTTCGTCACGGTCATCCGGCCCGATCGTCAGCGCTATCGCGTCACGTCGGTGCCCGAGCTCCTTAAGCAGTCCGCGGGCGTGGACATTCGGCAATTGGGCGGACTGGGAAACTTCGCCACCGTATCAATCCGAGGCTCTACGGCGGAACAGGTTGTCATCTTTCTGGACGGGGTGGAGCTTAACCGCGCTCGATCCGGTGTTGTGGACATCTCTCAAATCCCCCTGGACGTAGTGGAGCGTATCGAGGTGTATCGAGGAACTTCCCCTGCAAAATTCAGCAATGCTGGGATAGGCGGCGTGATCAACATCATCACCAAAAAAGGAAAACGCCGCGCTCTCAATAACGTGAACGTTGCGGCAGGCTCTTTCGGCACGTTGGATTTCAATGCAACACGATCTCAAAGTTTCGATCGATTCGACTATCTGGCTTTTGTAAACTACGGCCGCAGCGACGGCGATTTCAAGTTTGCCGATGACAACGGCACGCCGTTTTTCTCCGGTGACGATGAAACCGTGCGCCGCAAGAACAACGATTACGACCAGGCGAGCGCTGTTTTCAACGCCGGTGTGCGCCTGGGAGACCGAACCCGCCTGGAGATATCAGAGAACGCATACTGGCGCAATCAGGGAATTCCCGGCATCGGTGCATTCCAGTCAGAAACCGCCAACCTGATTACCTTCCGCAACTTACTCTCCATGCAACTGAAGCGGCAGGGCCTGGCCCTGGAGACGCTGGACGCCGACGTCGGGCTCTCCTTCAGCCTCCAGGAGCAGCGATTTGAGGACAAGAAAGGCGAGATCGGCGTGGGCAACCAGGATAACCGGGACCGAACGGTGGCCCTGGCCGGCAACATATTGCTCAGGCTCATTCCAACGGAATGGACCGTGCTGTATCTCAATACGGGAGGGGGATGGGAAAGGTTCAGGTCCCGCAATCTCCTGGCCGATGATCCTGAGGGGGAACCCCAGCAGCGATATCGGCTGTTCGGCGCTTTTGAGCAAGAGTTTTACACTCTCAGCGACTCCATCGTCCTCTCTCCCTCCCTGAGATACGACTTTTACCGGGACGAGTTCGGAGGCATGAGCGAAATGGCCTTCATGCGGGAGGTACCGTCACAGTCGAAAACCCACCATTTCTTCAGTCCCAAGATAGGCCTACGATATGAACCCATGAGGTACATCTCTCTCAAGGCCAATGCAGGTCGATACGCTCGCGCGCCGAACTTCTCGGAACTTTTCGGCGATCGGGGAGGCATTGTGGGCAACACCGAACTGGACCCGGAGAAAGGGATCAACTGGGATGCAGGAATCGGGCTTATGGGACCAGAATTGCGTTTCATCACAAAACCGCGCCTGGAATTTTCTTTTTTTTACAGCCGGGTGGATGACCTGATCCTGTTCATTCAAAACACCCAGCGGACCTCCGTGGCCCAGAACATATCCAAAGCGCGCATCAGGGGCTATGAGCTGACATGGGGGGCCGAACTATTCGACATGGTGCACGTGGATGGGGCATATACCTTCGAGGACGCCCGGGATCGCAGCGACATCTCTTTCTTGAAGGGAAACATGTTGCCCGGTCGGCCGCGCCACAAGATTTTCAGCCGAGAGGAACTGGTATGGCGCCGATGGATACTATTTCACGAGTACCACCACATGGCGGACAACTTCCTGGATCGGGCCAACACGGTCAAGATCAGCTCCCGAGACATCCATAACGCCGGCGTCTCCTTCAGTCCTGTAAAAGGGTTGACCCTGACGGCGGAAGTGATGAACCTCACCGACGAGGATATTTTTGATTTCATTGGATTCCCGCTCCCGGGAAGAAGTTATTTCTTCAAGCTGGATTGGTCATTTTAACTGCATCTTGCAGGGTCGAGAAAACGCGCACCGCGCAGCACACAGCGTGGCCTGTGATTAAGGAAAGGAGAAAACCATGAAAAAAGCGCTTCCTGTCGGTCTGCTCTTATGGGCGATAGTTTGTGTATTACCTTATTCAGCCCCCGCCCAGGAGTCCCTGGACTTCACCGAGTCTTCACCGGCGGTCGTCTATAATGGAACTGACTACTTCCTCAATGTCCCCGAACTGGGTTTCATGGGCAGCAGCTACGGCATCCAGTGGCGGCTTGACCAAAATAGCGGTTCGTGGGCGCTGAACAGCGTTTGGAACATATTTAACAGAGCTTTTGTGGTTACCACGGATTTCGCCACCGGGTCCTTCTCAACCTTCGATCTATCCACGCTGGCGGCGACCAATAATATCGGTGCCATCCACAGCGATGCAGCGGCCCTGAACGCCAATGGCTCCATTTACGTGATCAACCGCCTGGGTCAGGACAACATCACCGTGTATAATCCCGCAGACTTTTCCACGCCGGTGAGGCAGTTCAGTGTTGGAAATGGATCCAATCCCCAGGCACTGGTGTTACTCACACCGTCAAGGGCTTACGTAACACTTTACGAAAAAGATTACATCCTGATCGTCAATCCCCAGACTGGTGATGAGCTGGGACGAATTGACATCTCCGCTTTTGCGGATGGGGACGGCATACCGGAGTCCGGTCCTGCCGTCTTGGTTAATGGAAGCGTCTATGTGCTCCTCCAGGTGCTGGATCGGAACAACTTCTTCACCCCGACTGGCGGAGGAATCCTTTTGAAAATCGACCCGGTAACCGACACAGTGGAGGGCTCCGTTACCCTGACGCTGCAAAACCCGGGGAGCATGCTGAACCATCCAGGCCGCAAACAACTGCTGGTAGGGGCCGTCGGGACATTCACGAACACCGAGGATGGTGGTATTGAGGCGATAAATCCGTCCACCATGACTTCCGAGGGAGTTCTGATCCGGGAAACTGCGCTTGGCGGGGACCTGGGAGGGTTCGCCATGGCGGACGCGTCCAAGGGATACGCAATCGTGTCCGACTCTTCCTTCAACTATCAGGTGGTCTCCTTCAATCTGAATACAGGAGAAAAGATGACGGATATCTTCGGCCCCACGTCAGCTTTTCTCCAGAAGATCGCCGTGCACAAAGGAAAGCTCTATGTGTTGTCCAGAGACTTAGAAACACCAGGAATCATAGTTTACAATATTTGGGACGACAGTCGGATCACGGCGGAGCCCGTTGACGTGGGTCTCCCGCCATTTGATATCGTCTTTTATTGATGTGAACAATCAGGCCCTCTCGGGCACAACGAGAAATTTTTTTCATATAAACATGGTGGAGGTTGCCGGCCTGTCCGACCGGATTTGCATGCGGATAGATCCGCGCATCCTCTCATACCGGGCCTTTTCCAGATAAAAAGGTCTCGAAATGTTACACTCTCCGCTTCAAAAATGTTATAAAAGGATGTTTCCTTTTAAATTGGCCACGACCTCGTATATCTATCCTGACCGGATCGTCCCGAATGTGGCCTTTCTCGGCCCATTTTTTGATGAGATAGAACTGGTCCTCTTTGAGAGCGAGGGTCAGGATAATCATCCCGATGAGAAGCAGATCAATGAGCTGATTAATCTTTCCCGCTCTCTAGAAGTGGGTTTTAATATCCATCTCCCCATCGATATATTTCTCGGAGACAAACGCGAGGAGGCAAGGTCAAACGGTATTTCCATTGTAAAAAGGATGGTCGATAGAACTCTCTGTCTTAACCCCTCGGTCTATACCCTCCATTTCGATCTAAGAGATAAAAACGGTCAAGATGAAACCGATGTAGAATCCTGGCAGAAGCGCATCATCCGTAGTGCGGAAGAGATATTGGCATGTGGGATTGAACCGAACCGAATTTCCGTTGAGACGCTCGGATACCCATTTGAATGGATTGAAGACATCGTAAAGAAATTTGGATTTTCCATTTGTCTCGATATCGGTCATATTCTGATCTATGGTCAAGACCCCCGGCTCTATTTGGAAAAATATCTTCCCGCGGTTTCAACAATCCACCTTCATGGTTTTCAAAATGATATCGATCATTTGAGTATTGATCGATTGCCCGAGCCGGTTTTAAACATTATCCTCTCCCACCTTCGTACCTATAACGGTATCGTCTCCCTGGAGGTCTTTTCGATTGACGACCTTAAGAGATCGCTTATCGTTTTGGAGGAAAAATGGGGAGAAGGATAATCTTTATCACCGGCGGATGTCGAAGCGGGAAGAGCCGCTTCGCTTTGGATTGCGCCAATCAACATTCTTTCAAAAAGCTATTTCTGGCCACGTGCGAGGTGCGCGATGAAGAGATGGCTTGGCGGGTAGAGAGTCATAAAAAAATGAGAGGGCCGGAATGGCAGACCATTGAGGAACCCATTGAGATTGTCGATCAAATCAGGCGGCATGCCGATAAAGCGGAGGTAATACTGCTGGATTGCATAACCCTCTGGCTCTCTAATCTCTTGACGCAATGGAACAATGATCACAAAATAATGGACGAAATTGATAAATTAATTGACACCATGAAACATATCCACAATTCCTTAATTATTGTGTCAAACGAGGTGGGGATGGGGATCGTACCGGTTGACCCCTTAAGTCGTCGATTCAGAGACCTCTCAGGGATGATCAATCAGAAGATTGCTGCAGTGGCGGACACAGTCGTCTTTATGGTTTCGGGGATCCCGGTGTTCTTAAAGGGTGGAGAGTGAGAGACTTTCTTCAGGCCCTTTCGTTTCTAACCATTTTCCCTTTTGGCCGGGACTTAGCGTCAGAAGACAGGGTGCTCGCAAGTTCCATGGCTTTTTTCCCCTTAGTGGGCCTGCTGATCGGGCTGCTTTCGGCCTTAGGTTATTATCTCCTTTCATTCCTCTTCCCCAGGCCCCTCGTGCTCTGGTTAACCATCGGACTTCCGGCACTTTTAACGGGAGGCCTCCATTTGGATGGATTTGCAGATACCATAGACGGCTTGGCCTCCGGCGGAACAAGAGAAAAAATTCTTGACGTGATGCGGGACAGTCGGATCGGTGCTTTTGGAGTAATCAGTCTTATTCTCTTAATCGGAGCTAAATATCTTGCGCTGGATCAGATTTCAACATCTTCTATTCCCCACTCGCTCATCTTAATGGCTGCGATGGGAAGAAATTCCATGGTCTTGGTTTGTTACCGATCTCCCTATGCAAGGTCCGGTGAGGGGTTAGGCAAACCTTTTACAGAAAACCTTGGTGCCCGAGAGATCATTTTTTCCCTGATCTCGGTTTTTGGAATTGCTTTATTGTTCATGGGCATTAAGGGGATCGTGGTGTTTGCAGGTATTGGTCTTTTCAGCCTCGGATATCGGTTGTTTTTCATAAAAAAATTGTGCGGGGTAACAGGCGATATTTTGGGGGCTGCTAATGAAATGGCAGAATTTCTCTGCCTCATCTTCTTGGTGATTTTAGTGTGTAACAATTGATGACATCTGGACGGAGAGGTCTCAGAAAAACCTTGGAAGCGGGAAACGGAAACATGGATAAGATCAACCACACAATGGCCGGCATCGCACCTTTGAACGAAAAGGCCATGGCAGAGGCGGAAATGAGGCAGGACAATCTGACGAAACCGCAAGGCTCATTGGGTCAACTAGAGTCCCTTTCCATTCAGTTGGCTGGAATAAAAGAAAATCCAAGGCCTCGAATCATTCATAAAGCAATATTCACCTTGGCCGGAGACCACGGCGTCATTCAGGAAGGCGTGAGCGCCTACCCATCTGAGGTGACCTCCCAGATGGTCTCCAATTTCCTTCGAGGAGGCGCCGGGATCAATATCCTGGCCCGGCACGTGGGGGCCAGGGTCGTAGTAGCAGACATGGGAGTTGCCTCTGTTTTTGAACCACATCCTCATCTGAAGAATAAAAAGGTAGCTATGGGCACTCATAATATGATGAAAAAGCCTGCCATGAGTCGGGAAGAAGCCATCCGTTCCATTGAAGCGGGGATTGACCTGGTGGAAGAGGAATTACCGAAAGGAATTGATATCCTGGGAACGGGAGATATGGGAATAGGAAATACCACCACCTCAAGTGCCATAACGGCTGTATTCACCGGCGCGGAAGTCTCCACAGTCACGGGATTTGGAACAGGTCTCGACGATGAGGGATGGAAACGAAAGGTGGAAGTAATTCAAAAAACCCTGGAAACAAATCGACCCGATCCCAAGAACCCTATCGATGTCCTCTCTAAAGTGGGAGGGTTGGAAATCGGAGGAATTGCAGGAGTGATATTGGCCGGAGCCAGATATCGAATCCCCGTTGTGATCGACGGCTTCATCTCAGGTGCAGCGGCATTGATCGCCACATCTCTTTCGCCTTATGTCAAACCATACCTCATCGCCTCTCATCAATCGGCCGAAATTGGACATAAACTATTATTGGAATTCCTCGGCCTGAAACCATTGCTGGATCTCGAACTGAGATTAGGCGAGGGGACCGGTGCCGCCTTGGGAATATTCCTGGCAGAGGCCAGCCTTAAGATCCTCGATGAAATGACCACTTTCTCTGAAGCGGGGGTATCCAAGGACATGTGATCAACAAATCGTCTCTCTTTGCTTTCATAATTAATTTCTTGACAGGATGCAAGGATAAAAGGGGTAAGAAAATCCCGTTCATCCTGGTATCCTGTCAAAATACAACATAAAGGGATTCATGCTGGTTGCGCCTTTAAAACATTACCTGAAGGTAGTGTATCATTTCTATTTGCCGATTCACACAATCCGTATTTTAATGTACCCAAGGAACAGATGAGAAGCGTCAACCAACCAGCATGACATTGCATCTTGAGATCGGCAAAGAAAGAACCATGGGGGATCAGTAAACATGATTGATGTTATCATCAAGGGCGGAGTGATCATGTACCCTCTGCTGGCCTGTTCCATCGTGTCCCTGACGTTGATCATCGAACGGCTGTTTTTCTGGTGGAAGGCGGGACGGGAACGCGATGGAGACCTGGTGGAACGTATACTCACGTTCGCCGACAGGGGTGAGTATGAGTCCATTGCCGGGGAGACGGCTGGATCAAAGGACTTTGTGGTCCGGATGCTGGTTTGCGGTCTGGTGCACCGGGAATACTCTCTGGAGAACGCTCTGGAGATGGCCTCCGCAGAGGAAGTGAAACGGATGCGAAGGAACATGACCCCACTGGACACCATCATCACCCTGGCCCCACTCCTGGGTATCCTGGGGACGGTGTTGGGCATCATAGACTCTTTCCACATTCTCGGCCAGGCTACCATCGAGACGCCTCAAGCTGTCACGGCTGGAATCTCACAGGCTCTGATCACCACCGCGGTGGGCCTTGTCATTGCCCTGCTCACCCTGATCGCTTTCAATTACTTCAATGCTAAAATAGAGGATGCTATCTCCGGTATGGAAAAATATGGGACTTCCCTGGAGATCGTGATAAATCGAAAACAAAATGGGGAGGGAGCGCTAAAGCGCCTTCAGGTATTATGAAGCTGAAAAAAAGAACAAGACGAAACGTGCGCATAGAGATCATTCCGCTGATCGACATCATGTTTCTGCTTCTGGTTTTTTTCATTTACGCCATGCTCTCCATGTCCGTGCATCGCGGCATTGCAGTGGAGCTTCCTTTTGCCAAGAACTCCCTCATTGAGAAACGCTCATACCATGACATCAGTATTGCCAGAAGCGGCGCTCTTTTCCTTGATACGGTGCCTGTTACGCTCAAGGAGTTGCCCGCCGTCCTGGCAGGACTCAAACACAAGGACCCCGGCGTTGAAATACGAATAAGCGGTGACCGGAAATCAGCCTACGAGATGATTGTGCGGGTCATGGATGCGGTCCGGGGCGCCGGAATTCGGAAAATATCCCTTGAGACCGCCTGGAGGATTGGTCAATGAAACGGGATTTGATGATCCCAGCCCTCCTCGCATTGACGGTTCACGGGCTCCTGGCGTTCATACCCGCGGACTTTAGGATCCGGGCTTCTCCCCCTCCCCCGGCACCGCTGCGGATTTCGTTTGTCCACAGGGAACCGCTCACCCCCACGCCGGCTCCCGTGACGCCGCGCAAGGTCTCTCCGCAGATTCTGCAGCGCAAGCCCGTGAAGATACATAAAAAAGTTGTCCATCAAAGGCCGTCGCTCAGGCAAAAAAAGATAACTCTCCCCGAGAAAAAACCGCTTAAGGTCCCGGTCCGGAAAAAGGCTGCTCCACGAAATCCGTTACACACCTCGAAAAAGGCAGTCCAGCCCGACCGCAAAGCGAGGCGGACCGGAGATCGAGCGAAAATAAAGCCCAAGCACCTGAGCGAAGTTTCCGACCGCCCGAAACCAAGCAGACCAAGGGCAAAACCGCCGGTAAAGACCAAACGGGAATCACTCGCTGCCGAATCGACGCAACAGTTCCCTGAAAACAGACGTGTCAGCCGACAACACGTACAGGAAAAGAGCCGAAACAGCTTTGATTCGGATGAATTCCGCCAAACCAGCGCTCTCCGGCCTTCTCATGAGGACAAAAGGTCAGCGCCCGTGCGCACCATGGCTATCCCCCAATATAAGCGGAACAGACCCCCTTCCTACCCAAGGGTGGCCCGTTTGAGGGGGCAAGAGGGTACATGTATCGTGCGCGTAATGGTACTCCCGGACGGTACAGTTGGAGACGTGTCTCTGGTCCGATCCTCGGGACACGAGGTCCTGGACAAGGCCGCGCTGCAGGCCGTCAAGACGTGGCGATTCACTGCCGGGACTCAGGATGGTAAGCCCGTGGCGATGCGGGTCCAGGTCCCTATCACTTTTCGGCTGAAATGAGCAGATTACCAGGAAAAATTTGTTGAGTAGAGGAGAGGAGCAGGAGACAATGATTAGGCTTCGGCGGGGTGGCCCGGACGACAAATCGTTTGAGCCACCCACTAACATTATCTTTGATAGCGTGGATAGGTCCTGTGGTGTTCCCGGGCAATTACATATTACCAATTGGTTGCTGATTTAAATTTATAATTCTATAAAATGATTTGGATTCATCCAACCATATCACTGTGGATAGAGAAACAATCAGGCAGGATCAGGGCATGCTTATTGAGTGCGATCATGATCGCCTCGTTGCTTTTTTCCCCTTGCGATTTTGCCCTGGGGCTTACGGACGAAATGGGCCGGACGGTCGCGATCGGGGGGACGCCGGCGCGGATAATCGCTCTGGCTCCCAGCATTACCGAGATCCTTTTTGTGGTGGGAGCCGGAGGACGCGTGGTGGGAGTATCTCAGAACAGCGAATTTCCGGAGGCGGCCAGGAACCTCCCCAGGGTTGGTCCTTACCACAGGCCCAACCTTGAAAAGATCATCGCCCTTCAGCCCGACCTGGTGATCGCCACGGCGGATGGAACACCCAAGGCCCTCGTGGACGAGCTCGATCGATTGGAGATTCCCACGTATGCAATAAACCCTGGAAGCGTTGAACAAATCGTCAGGTCCATTCGCAATATAGGCGTCGCTGTCCGGGCCCCGAATACTGAGACTGTGGCCCAGAAAATGGAAAAAGCCATAGCCTGCATTCGGAATGCGGTAAAAAAGGTCACGTATCGTCCAAAGGTCCTCTACCAGTTAGGTCTTAACCCTCTGGTCAGTGCGGGAAAAGGCACTTTTTCCGACAACGTCATCACCCTTGCGGGCGGCTTGAATCTAGCCCGTGATTTGAGCGGCAAATATCCGAGGCTCTCCATGGAACAGATTATTATTCAACGACCCGATGTGATCATAGCTTCAACCATGGGAAAACCTGTTCCCCATTCAAAACTATTGGAACAATGGCGCCGATGGGGGGAAATTCCAGCGGTTAAGAATGGCCGTGTCTATGGTGTGAATTCGGACCTGATTGACCGCCCCTCTCCTCGTTGTATTCATGGAGTCATGGCTGTCTTGAGGATGCTGCATCCCCGAGTTGCTGAAGAGGTCGGGAGGTGCCTGCCATGAGGGCCACGAAAAGATCGGTCCTGCTCACATGCTTCGCGCTTTTTGCGCTCTTGTGGGGCACCGGAGTAAGTGCGCTTTTCATTGGCACGGCCCATATTGCAGTATCCGACATCACACAGATCCTGTTTCCTGAGGAAGGGGAGCTTCCGACACGTCTGGTCGGCATTCGAACAATTCTCCTTCAGGTTCGAGTTCCTCGGATCATCATGGCCGCTCTGGTGGGGGCAGCCCTATCCATCTGTGGGGTAGTGCTGCAGGCCTTGCTGCGAAACCCCCTGGCCGAACCTTACATCCTGGGCATATCCAGCGGTGCTGCGGTGGGCGCCGTGGGGGTTATCCTGATGGGATTGGGCAGCCTGGGGGTGCTGCTTCCCGCGATGGCTTTCATGGGCGCATTGACCACCATGGTTATTGTTTTTACCGTAGCGAAGGTCCGCCAGCGAATTCACAGCCAGACACTCTTGCTGGCTGGAGTGGTCATCAATGCCTTCTTTACAGCGGTGGTTATGTTCATGGTCTCCATTGCCAGCAGTGATCGTATTCACAACATCCTTTTCTGGCTCATGGGTGATTTTGGATTTTCAAATTACGGGGAGATATT
Organism: Deltaproteobacteria bacterium; assembly: GCA_019310535.1. Lineage (GTDB taxonomy): Bacteria > Desulfobacterota > JAFDED01 > JAFDED01 > JAFDED01 > JAFDED01. The sequence continues at coordinate 18,228 of JAFDED010000023.1, read as the reverse complement.
GATCGTAGGGCCGATAGTGGTCTGCGGCTTTTTCGTCATTTTCATACATGCCAGGCCATTGAACCTGATCATAACGGGTGAGGACACTGCACTGCAATTGGGTGTGGATGTGGTGCGTGTAAAAAAAATCCTTTTTATTTGCGCCTCTCTCATCACGGCCGTCGCGGTTTCTTTCACCGGTGTGGTGGGGTTTATCGGTCTGATGGTGCCTCATATGATCCGGATGGTCATGGGATCGGACCACCGTATTGTGCTTCCGGCCTCGTTTCTGTTCGGGGGGGCCTTTATGATAGCTGCGGATGCCATAGCGCGGTCCATAATTGCCCCGACTGAGCTACCGGTGGGCGTCATTACCGCGATGTGCGGGGCACCGTTTTTCATTTACCTTCTCGGGAGCGGCAGGGCATGAACCTGCGTGGAATTTACGCGAGTTGCCGCGATATACGGTTCGGGTACGGCAGGCAGGAGGTATTGCGCGGCATACACTGCACCATCGAGGGGGGAGAGTTTCTCGGGATCATCGGGCCCAATGGATCGGGCAAGACTACCTTCCTCAAGATCTTAAACGGAGAGCTTTTGCCCAACCGAGGAGAAGTCCTTCTCGACGGGGAGTCGGTTCCAAGGATGAGCCGCAGACAGATAGCGCAAAAAGTGGCGGTCGTTCCCCAGGTGAAGGAACTTGCATTCAGGTTCACCGTATTGGAGATGGTGATGATGGGCCGATCGCCTCATCTCGGGCTTTTGGAGTTCGAGAGACGCCGGGATATGGAAACAGTTCAATGGGCTATGGAGATGACCAACATCTCCCACCTTGCAGATCGTGATCTCAGCGAACTGTCAGGAGGAGAGCATCAGAGGGTCTTCATCGCCCGAGCCCTGGCCCAGAATCCCTCCATGATTCTGATGGATGAGGCTACCGCCTTTCTTGACATCGGCCACCAGGCCAATATCATGGATCTCATGCAGCGACTCAATAATGACCAGGGCATGACGATTGCGGTGGTAACTCAAGACATCAACCTGGCGTCAGCCTATTGTGACAGGATCGTGCTGTTCAATGCCGGGAGGATCCATAGTATCGGCACACCGGGAAATGTAATCACGAAAGCTGATATTGAAAAGGTATATGGCTTGCCCGTCCTGGTGGATACGAACCCCGAGACAGGAACACCCCGGGTCACATTGCGAAAGAAGGTTACTTTTCACAACAATGTTTGAAACACTCATTGTAAGCAGTAAGGGCGATTTACTGAGACTAAATCAACCGCCTGCGGCATCAATTAGCTCGAACACTGCCTCGAGGCGGAAGGGCTTCTCCAGTGTGGGCAATGGGTGCTGTCTGAAAAAATTGAGCGTTGCCTCGCCCATGGTATCACCCGTGCAGAATATAAATTTTTGGGCTTTTTCCATATCTAATTTTTTCACGGCATGATAAATCGCGGGACCGCTCATTCCGGGCATTTTAATATCGCAGAGGATGACATCGTAATTGCCTTTGATTATTTTCTCCAGAGCCTCCTCGCTTCGTAAGACGTAATCCACAGTATGTCCTCTGGAGGACAGTGCCTTTTCCATAAGTTCCACGATGGACATCTCATCATCAACCACCAGGATTCTCTTCCGGGACACTGGCTTTACAACAGGCCGAACCTCCACCGGTTCCGGAAAAAGCGCTTTGGCACTCAAATCATCAGGGACGGGAAGGTCGATCATGAATGCCACGCCCTTGCCTTTTTTTGACCGGACATGGATCGTTCCGCCATGATCTTTGATGATGGCCGAACTTATGAACAGGCCAAGGCCCGTTCCCTTGTCCTCTGGTTTGGTAGTGAAAAAAGGCTTGAAAATCTTGTCGAGATTTCCAGTAGGGATGTGCGGACCATTGTTGCAAAAGAAAATTCGGACTTTTTTCTCTTTCGCCATCAGGCGGAAGGTGATTCGGATCAGCCCCGACCTCCTGGTGGATGCGATGGCATATTCCGCGTTTTGCAAAATATTCAGGAACACTTGTTGGAGTTGATAATTATCACCATACAAAAAGGGCACTTGCGGGTCGTATTTTTTTTCAACGTGGATATTGTTGACTCGAAGAGTGTATTCCATGAGCTCTATGGTGCGATCTATAATCGAGCGCAGTTGAACCGACGACTTGGTGGCGGAACGATCGCGGCCGAATTTTTGCAAATTGTGAATAATACCCCCTGCCCGCTGGGCTTCGTCTGCTATTTTCATCAAATCTTTGTGAACGGAAGGCGAAAGCTGATGCCTGGTTACGATCAACTGGGAAAATCCACATATACTGGTAAGGAGGTTGTTCAATTCGTGTGCTACCCCAGAGATCAACTGCCCAAAGAGAGCGAGCTTTTCGGATCGAATCAATTGAAGGCGCGTTTCCTGTAGCAACTGTCGGGTCTTCTTCAGGTCATCAATCATCCCGGCCCAATTTGCCAGGTGGTTCCAGGGTTCATGTTTTTTCCCTTTACGTGGACTGCAAGGGTCGCTCTCATGGAGGGTACAAACAAAACCGTGGTTTGTTTTCATCTCATCATGTATGGGATACCACTGTACGTCAAAGGAGAGGGTCTCCCCACCCTTCATGACGAACTGGAAGGGTTCACCCGGTCTCCCCCTCCAAGGCAAATGTGGCAGGCCTGCAGTGAAAAGTTCTTTAGATTTCGGTCTCAGCAAGTGCGCAAAAGGTTTGCCAATGAGCTCTTCCTGGCTGTATCCCAAACATTCTGCCGAAAGATGATTGCAATCAGTGATGCGATTTTCCTCATCGAGCACAAAGACGGGATACGGGCATACCTCCATTAAGACCTGAAACTTCCGGTTTGTCTCCCATTGCCTGTGCGCAGTACTTTTCCGCCGGGATCTGAAATACGCATTAATAAGATCTTCGCCATCTTTTAGTTTCAACTCACGATGATTTCGCTTCATTCTCCCCTCCCCATGAAAGAGTCATGAAATCCGCTGCCATTCAATGTAAACCACCGTCTTCCAAGAAAAAATCATATACGGGAAGATCGATTAATGTTCCGGGCGGGATATAATCTCCAAGGATTTTTCCCCTTCATTTTGCAAACGATGGAAAAAACCTCTTTTGTGAGTACAAGTATGCCCATGTGGCAAAGATCGGAGTTTAGATAGATTTGTTCAATATTTTAACAAAGCAATATTCATGCCAATTCTTAATAAGTTCAATTACTTAACAAAATGGAAGAAATAAGACAATTCAAGCAAAATCAATACTATCCAATAATTGGCAAAAAAAATTGTTTATTTCATACTACCACCCATGAGGGTTTCAGGGCTTTTATTTTTTATTCACCGCGGTTTTCCTTCAAAAAATGAATGGGCCGGAGCCGGGCAAACCTCTGGATAAAGTTTGAGATATAGCTGTTCCATGGACAAATATTATTCATTGCAAAGCGAATGTCATGTTCCCGACACGCATCATCAGTATTTCTGCGGCTCATATAAAACTTGGGACTTATCCATGCCCAGCAGGCGACCGGATGGACAAGGATTTAGTCATTGATCTCATATTCGACACGATATCAGAAATTCGCTTTACACAACTACCTATATGCTCGATGTCACTTTTATATGGAAGGGACTCACCATTCTCGCTCAGGAGAATATCACACTGAATCTGGATAGCACTGAGAGGCTGGCTGATACAATGGGAGACATCGCTAATTCTATTGATTATCTCATGTAAAGTCAGTTCCAGCTTAAAGCGGCTAATGAGATTCTCAATCCTGTAAAAGATACCTTCCATGGGTTCACAGCCGGTAATGTAATCGCATGCCTCATGGCGGAGGGCCTCGACAAGTCCCTTCATACCCGGCCGGGTGGAGAAAAGCATGACAGGTAACCTCGACCGAAGTTTCCGGATCTGCCGCAGCAGATCCATGCCTTCCATCTCCGGCATCCATAAGTCCAAGACCACCAAATGATACGTATCCTTCTCAATCATGCCCATGGCTTGTAATCCCGAATCTGCCGGCCATACCTCATATCCCCATTCCTGCAGGATGTGAATCCAAAAAATCCGCAATTCTTTCATGGTCTCCACGACCAGAATTCTTCCTGAATTGCACATTTTGCTTTTATTAAATTGATTAGCTCTTTTTACCATACGAGATTCATAAAAAGCAACTTATTTTTCACTAATGCCCGCTTGAATGAATACTTGTAGATGAGATACATATTCATCATCAATAAAGCTCACATCCAAGTGCACCAGCATAGAATTACATACCCATCCTTAAAGCATGAAACATGCCCAAAGAATTAAGCCCTTCAGTCAAGGGCCTTCCGAACTGCTGAAGCCCTGAAAGAGAGCAAAAACACTGCATTCTCTTTATCATGCACTTCTCTTTAGACCAGCGAAACCTCAATGGATTTGAATGAATAAAATAGATCACTTTTCTATCATGAACGATCACGGAGCGCTTGTATGCACGGCATGTTCATGGATTTTCTCCGCACGAAGGACGCAATCCTGGGCCAGGGCTGCGAATGATAAAGCTTTTCAGGCGTATTTTACCCTTTTTATGGGCTTTTCACTTGTATTTTTGATGGGAGGTGCTTATAATAATTAATGAATCATTTTAGAGAGTTGGCTTTTCCTCTGGAGGGAATATCCGTGTCCCTTTTAATGGAGAAAATCAGGAGCACCATTGACGAGATGCGTATGTTCGCCCCAGGAGACGGAGTTGTGATAGGAATTTCCGGGGGGCCGGACTCCACGGTCCTTCTGCATGCCCTTCATCAATTGCGAAATGAAAGGGACATCCGGTTGGAGGCGGTTCACGTCAACCACGGATTGAGAGGTGAAGAATCCACCAGGGATGCCGAGTTTGCCCGAGGTCAGGCCGAAGGGTTGGAAATCCCTTTCGAGGTCATCACACTGACCTCTTTAAGGAAAGAAGGCGGCTCTATCCAGCAAAACGCCCGGGACGCGCGATACTTTCACTTCCACAGGGTAGCTCGATCCCGCGGCGCCAGGCGCATTGCGCTTGGACACCATGCTGACGACTGCATCGAATGGGCTCTCATGAATCTGATTCAGGGCACCGGCATGAGCGGACTTCGAGGGATACCACCAATACGGGGCGAGGTGATCCGGCCGCTGATCCGCATAAGGAAAGGCGAGATCCTGGCATATCTGGCGCAAAAGAACATACCCTTTATCGAGGACAGTTCGAATCGCTCCCAGTCTTACCTCCGCAACCGAATACGGCATACGCTTATACCATTCCTGGAGGAACGATTCAATCCCAGGGTCAACGAGGCCTTGCTGCGCATCCTCTCCATCGCGGCATGGGAGGATGAGTATCTCACCGGAGAGGCCGAAAGGTTCTTCATGCAGGCGCTGGTTGAGCGAAGAGACGGTATGCTCAGGATGGACAGAAGAGCAGTTGCCGCCATGCAGCCCGCCGTTCAAGCCCGGTTGATCCGGCACGCCGTAGCATCGATTGCCGGAACTACCCGGGGATTGAGTTTCGGTCACATCCATTCTATTTTGCAGATGATCAAAAAGGAAGGCAGATCCCGTCGTCTTCATCTGCCCGGTGGAATCACCGTGAGCACCGAGTATGAAAGTTTGGATGTCAAGAAGCGCACAAAAGAAACGAACAGTGATTTTTATCACGTGATCCAGGAGCCAGGCACCTTATGGCTTCCAGTCCCGAGAATGCGTCTCACTTTCCAACTTCGCCCCGACGCTCTTGGACTGGACGTGAAGCAAAGCCCACCGGGGCGCGCCTACCTCGACGCCGAGCGATGTGCTTTCCCCCTTACACTCCGCAATCCATGGCCGGGGGACAGGTTTCAACCTTTGGGGATGGAAGCGCCGATGAAATTGAAGGGCTTCTTCATCAACCAATGCATACCCCGCTCATCGAGGGCACGAACGCCTCTCCTCATCAGCCGGCAACAGATCGCCTGGGTTGTGGGCCTTCGGGTTGATGAGCGCTTCAAGGTGAGGCGCTGGAAAGCACCAGTTCTTACAGTGGAGATGACCCCACTGAAAGAATAGATTATTTTTGTTGCCAAGCCGGTGATCATGGTATAATAAATTGGTATCAGGATTTTATACATTCTTTCTTTCCGGTTTATGTATCCTTCGCGAGGTGAGCGGGTGAATCCATTTTATAAAAATATTGCGCTCTGGCTGGTCATCAGCCTGATCATGATCCTTCTGTTCAACCTGTTTAATCAACCGAAAAGCAGACAAGAAAACCTCATATTCAGCGACTTTGTAACCGCGTTGAATCGGGGAAACATTCTGGAAGTCACCATAAAGGGAAGCGAAATCAGCGGCAAGTTTATGGACGGAAAGGAGTTCAAGAGCTTTGCCCCCCGGGACGCCGAGCTTACGCAGATGCTCATGGATAAGAAAGTCAAGATCATTGCCAAGCCCAAGGAAGATTCCCCGTGGTATATGACCATCCTTATCTCATGGTTTCCCATGCTTTTGCTCATCGGGGTGTGGATATTTTTCATGAGGCAGATGCAATCGGGGGGCGGCAAGGCCATGTCTTTTGGCAAAAGCCGCGCCAGGCTCCTCAACGAAAAACACCAGAAAGCGACCTTTGCAGACGTGGCCGGAATAGACGAGGCCAAGGAGGAGCTTTCGGAAATCATAGACTTTTTAAAGGACCCCAAAAAGTTCACCAAGCTGGGGGGGAAAATCCCCAAAGGGGTGCTCCTGATGGGTGCACCGGGAACGGGAAAGACCTTGTTGGCCCGGGCCATTGCGGGTGAAGCGGGGGTTCCTTTTTTCAGCATCAGCGGCTCGGACTTCGTGGAGATGTTTGTGGGCGTGGGGGCTTCCCGCGTGAGGGATCTGTTTCTTCAGGGGAAAAAGAACGCGCCCTGTATTATCTTCATTGACGAGATTGACGCGGTGGGACGCCACCGAGGTGCGGGACTCGGCGGCGGCCACGATGAACGGGAACAGACCCTGAATCAGCTCCTGGTCGAGATGGACGGGTTCGAATCCAATGAAGGGGTTATTCTCGTCGCGGCCACTAACCGCCCCGACGTGCTGGATCCCGCCCTGCTGAGACCGGGCCGGTTCGATCGCCAGGTCATTGTGCCGCCTCCCGACGCAAAAGGGCGCGCCGAGATCCTTACGGTACACGCCAAACGTACACCACTGGCGGATGATGTAAAGCTGGAGGTTATATCGCGAGGCACCCCCGGATTCACCGGAGCCGATCTGGCGAACCTGGTCAACGAAGCCGCTCTGCTGGCAGCCCGCTACGGTAAAGATGTTGTCCACATGGAAGATCTTGAAATGGCCAAGGACAAAGTCCTGATGGGCGTCGAACGGAAAAGCATGATCATCAGCAATGAAGAAAAACGCAACACCGCCTATCATGAGGCCGGGCACGCCCTGGTGGCCAAATTTCTCCCAGGCACCGACCCCATCCACAAAGTCACCATCATTCCCCGCGGTCAAGCAATGGGAACTACCCAGCAACTCCCGGAGGACGACAGACACACGTATACTCGCGAATATATTCAGAACAGCATCTGCGTACGCATGGGAGGACGGGCGGCAGAGGAGTTGATCCTGGGCCACCAGACCACCGGCGCAAAAAACGACATCGAGGTCTCCACTGACTGGGCCCGCAAGATGGTCTGTGAATATGGCATGAGCAATCTGGGCCCTTTGACCTACGGTCAGCAGGAGGAACAGATCTTCTTGGGCCGGGAAATCGCCCAACATCGAGATTACAGCGAAAAGACCGCCATTAAAATCGACCAGGAGATTACCAGGATCGTCACCGATTGTTACAACAAGGCGTGCACCATCCTCAAGGAAAACCAGGATATACTGCATCGGCTGGCTTCGGCACTCCTCGAGCGAGAGGTGCTGGACGCCCAACAAATCGACATTATCATCAAGGGAGACAAACTTCCCGAGATTGATCACGAGCCGGCGATAACAAACAGTGATCATGAAGCAGCAGCCAACGCCCAAGAACAGGTTGACGATGGGGATAAAAAAGAAAAAGGTCAAAGGATAAAAGAGAAAGGATCAAGGTCAAAGGATCAAGGTGAAAGGTCAAAGGTGCAAGGATCAAGGCCAAAGGATCAAGGATCAAGGCCAAAGGATCAAGGTGCAAGGTCAAAGGATAAAGGAGAAAGGTCAAAGGAGCAAGGTGAAAGGAGAAAGGTGCAAGGTTAATGCCTGATATTTCGGCTGTTATTGATAAACCTCTTCTGGTCTTGATAAGACCGCTCAGCATCGATGATATTTCATTACCTCTTTAAGCCATCGTCCACCCCTCTGAGTTATCCTTTCACCTTGAACCTTTCACCTTGATCCGGCGTGCGACATAAAAGTGGGTTTTTAGCAGATCCGCTGTTCCCAGAAACCTTGCACCTTTTACCTTGAACCTTGCACCTTTCTCCTTGATCCTTGATCCTTGAACCTTGCACCTTGATCCTTTGTACCAGGGCAAAACAGATCGAAAATCAAGAGAAAACAATGTCTGTACCCATCCATCACCTTGAAGTTGCCAACCTCCGGGAGGCCAGATCCTATCTGGAAGAAGTGGGGGTAGATGAAGGCGGCATTCGAATAATGACGCCCAAGATGATCCACCTGAAGCTGAAAATCAAGTCTCGCAAAGCACAGGCGGCCAATATATTGAAACAGTCCATGCTCTCGCTGGGGGGAGACGCCGCGGTCTCCCGCCAGGCCGCGGCTATGGGGGAAGAGGCCACCGACGTGGTCCTCATGGGTGACCTTCGGCATTTTCAAGCCTTGTGGCCAAAACTGAGGGTTCAACCTTTTGGACTGAAAAAGGTTGGAGAAGAGATCCGCCGGCTCCTCGAAAACCTTCAACGCAGGGACTTCACCCTCCGGTGCCCGCGCACAATCCTGAACTGCGGGGCCAGGACCCTGGTCGTCGGGGTACTTAACGTTACTCCTGATTCCTTTTCAGACGGCGGACTTTTCTACGGTACGGCCCGGGCTGTGGACCATGGACTGCGCATGGTTGAGGAGGGCGCGGATATCCTGGACGTGGGTGGGGAATCAACCCGGCCGGGGACTGACCCTACATCCCAGGAAGAGGAGTTGCGCAGGGTGCTCCCGGTTATCGAGCAATTGGCCTCCCGCACATCAGTGCCTATTTCCATCGATACCTATAAGGCAGAGATAGCCAGCCAGGCCATTGCAGCCGGAGCGCAGATGATCAACGATATCAGTGCGTTGCGGTTTGACCCGGAGATGGGTTCCACAGCCGCAAGGGCCGGCGTTCCTCTGATCCTGATGCATATACAGGGAACCCCACGGGACATGCAGAAGAATCCCCACTACGAGGATCTCATGGGTGAGATCATCGCGTACCTTCATGAGAGCATCCAGGCGGCTTTGCAAAGCGGCGTTGACCCGGAGCAGATTGTTGTGGATCCCGGAATAGGGTTCGGAAAGACCATGGAGCACAATCTTCAGATCATTCGGCGCCTGGGTGAACTGCGGTGTCTCGGCCGGCCCATCCTCCTTGGGACATCGAGGAAATCGTTCATTGGCCGGATCCTTGACCTGGACGTGAATCAGAGGGTGGAGGGAACCCTTGCGTCCATCTCCGCCGGTATCCTGGCCGGAGCCGGCATGGTGCGCGTTCACGATGTAGCACCCGCCCGCCAGGCAGTGGACATTATAGACGCCATACGAAACGGCGGCCCCGTTTTGCCTGCCTGATGGTATCCTCGCTCCCGCATCAATTTCCGCCAAATTCATTCACATGTTGCCGAAATAATGGCGCCCAGTCATTCAGCTCTTTATTGATCTTGCGAGATGACGGAAAAGCGGTTATTTTGTTGTACTGATATTTATGCGGACATTTTCCTGGATTGGAGTGTTAAGCATGGCCTTTACGAAGCCAAAACGTTTCAAACTGATCATTATCCGAGCAGCTTTCATTACTTTCATCTCCTCAGCACTCGGTTTGATTGTCAATCTTGTCTCCCCCGGAAGAATCCCTTTTATATATTACCCTCCCCTAAAAATAACCCTGCCGGGAGGAGATGCGCGCGTTATCGGGACCGATGAGGCGCAGGCAATCTTCCGCGAGGGCAAAGCGGTCTTTATAGATGCGCGCTCCAGGAAAGATTATAGAAACGGCCACATATCGGGGGCATTCTCCATTCCCTGGAACGAGCCTGATCCGCAGCTTGAGCACTTCCTCTCCATCGTCCCCCCGGTCGTGAAAGTCATCGTCTATTGTCAGGGAGAGGAATGCACCGAGAGCCACGTTATTGCTGATATTTTAATGCAGATGGAATACCGGGATATATTGATATTTTCCGAAGGCTTTCCTGCATGGAAGCGGGCAGGTCTTCCCGTCGAAAAAGGGAAAGGATTATGAATTGCAAAACGTGGCTGATTCTATTTTTTATTCCCTCGATTTGATTCTCCCAGTATTTCCAGCACGTCCCGAACCAACCGGGAGCCACACATTGCACCCAACGTACCCACCGGCACCCCCACCACCAGGCCGATGGCCGGGATGGCTGCGGACAGTCTCCTCCAGCATGACCGCGGCAGGCTGTCTCTCTTTTCCTTTGCCACAAGGAACAAGAAGTTCTCTGCACCCATCCGGATGAGAACCGTGCGTAATTGTTCAGTGGCGTTTCCACCGTAGCTCTTGCGTGACTGTATCCTTTCCAGGCGTTCCGCGAGACTGTTCACCGCCTCGAGAATTGCTGCCTTCTTTGGTGAAATGGGGGCTGATCCGCTTTCCCAACGGTTAAACGTTGCAAGGCTTGTTTTCATGATTCGCGCCAGGTCCTCTTGCGTGGCACCGAGTTTTTGCCTGATATGCCGGATTTCCCATGCTTCCATTCCAGGAGACACCTCAATAACAGCATGTTATTGTTTCTATCACATAAAGGGCAAGACCCAGATGAGAATCATGAGTATGTAGCAGACAACCAGAGAGATAATGACATATGGGACACTGTATCCCAAGAATTCCCTGAGAGACCATTTTCTGCCGTCCTCTCTTTCCCCCATGGTCAGGGCCACGTAAAGGGCAGGGGCGCCTGCAATGGTCAGGTTGCTTCCCAGGGTTCCGGCCCACACAAGCCCCCAGTAAAGGGGCCAGGGATCGATGTTATGGGTCTGAGCCAGATCTCGGATGACGTAGAGCAATGTGAGGATATACGCATCATGTTCCACAATACCGACGATAGGCGCGGTTACCCAATAGAGGATGCTTACCCCGAGGAGGAGGCTTGATTGAATGTAGGGGACAAGCCAGTCGGCCACGATCTTGAGAATATGTGCATGCTCTAAACCGCCTACCAGGGCAAAAAGGGAGACATAAAAACCAATGGCCTTCCAGTCCAGCTCCGCCAACATTTCCTCGAGGCTCGGGGGATCCAGGCGAAAAGAATTCTTGAAGAGTTCAAAAATAAGGACCAGTAAGAGGGCCCCTGAAAAAGCGATGAACCCGAGCTTGACCCCGAGTACCTGTCTCAATGACATGCCGATGATGGTCAGGAGAAAGACGGCACAGACGATGAAAGCGAATCGCTTGTTCTGAATGTGCTCCATGGGCTCTTGCACCGCCACATGAGCGGCTTTCGGGTCAATGACGCATTGAGCCAAGGATGACCTGCTGAATTTAAAATAGAAGAACAGAACCACTACCAGGTATGTCATGGTTAATATGATAAACGATGAGGGCCTTCCAAACTGCCAGATAAAACCGAGAAACTCCACGCCCGATACACTGTGCAACATCTGTGGGGGGAGATCTCCCAGGAGGAGAGCCGTGCCCATGAAGTTGGAACATAAACCGATGAAAAGGATGGGGCCTGTCCCTTCGAAGTGGTAGAGCTTTCTGATATGAAAAATGATTGGTGCTATCATCAGGACCACTACGACGTTGTCGATGAACATTGATACAAAACCTGATAGTGTCCCGATCAGGGTGATGAAAAGGGGGATATTGCCCCTGGAAATCCTCAGGGTCATATCGGCCAGGTACTGGGGTATGCCCGTTTTGCCAAAGTAGCCGGCGATGAGCCAGATGCTGACCAGGATGGCAATGACGTTCCAGTCCACGAATTGAAAGGCCTGGACTTCTGTCATGCTCCCGGCCACAACCATGGTGATGACCCCCAGCATGGCAGCCACCACGCTGTCGATCCAGCGGACGATGACGAGACCTATGGTCACGAGAAAGATCAGGGTTGTGATGGTCTGAATTGGTTCCATTGAATAAGTTCCTCAGCAAGTAATGGGGTCGATCAACGATTCACTCACAACGGATGAGCGATTCATCTAATCGGTGCCTGTTTGCAGAACGATAACGTGCTTCATGAACCAGCACAAAGATTAACCTGATGAATGATCCCCTTTTTATACTCAGCTTAGTGGCCCCGCCCTGGAGTTTCGTTATCTCCCGGCACCGGCAGTTCGATCACAAAAGTGGCGCCCTTTCCCGGTTCACTGTCCGCATAAATGTTGCCCCCATGTTCCTTGATGATGCCGAAAGCTATGGAGAGTCCCAGGCCGGTTCCCTTCCCCACGGGCTTGGTGGTAAAGAAAGGATCGAAAATGCGGTTTTTGATGCCCTCTCGGATACCAGGCCCATCATCCTGGATCTCTATGCGGGCAAAAGGCCACTCGTATCGGCTCTGTATAATGATTGTTCCTCTCTCTTTTGTCTCGCTGATAGCCTCACGGGCATTATTCAGGATATTGAGTAAAACCTGCTGCAGTTGGTTGAAATCTCCTACCATACTGGGGATATCCTCGTCAAGGTTCAAAACCACCTCTATGTTGCCCCTCGAAAGATGAAACGCTTGGAGCTCCATCACGGATCGGATAATCGAGTTGAGGTTGAGAAGCGTTTCCTTAGATTCCTGCTGCCGCGCGAATGTCAACAGGTTTCTGACTATATCGGCCGCTCTCCTGGCCTCTTGGTGAATGACTTGCACGTCTTGTAAAACCTTTTCTGATATCTCGCTTTTTTTCGAGAGCAAATACTCGGAGTAGCCCTGGATTCCTGTGAGAGGGTTATTCAGTTCATGTGCCACCCCGGAGACCATCATGCCGAGGGCGGCGAGCTTTTCGGACTGGATGAGCTGCTCCTGCATACGCTTTTGTTCCGAAATATCGCGGATAATGCCCAGATATCCGATCTTTTCTCCCTTGCTGTTCTTTACATGGATCGGGGTGATTTCGGCAAGAAAAATTTCGCCGTTCTTTTTTTTGAGATAAACCTGTTTGTATTTCCGGGTTTCCTGTCCGGGGGCACGCGACTCCATGGCCTGCGAAAGCTCTTCCCTGGGGGTTGCATCAAGCATATTTGTGGTCTTGCCCCGGAGTTCGTCCAACGTATACCCAAAAAGCTCCTCCAGGGCTGTCTCATTTGCATCGATAATACGACGGTCCAGGTCGGTATGGATCAAGACATCCCGGATGCTTCGAAAAAGGGAACGGTAGCGTTCCTCGCTGTTCAGAAGGTCTCGATGCATTTCCCGCAAGTGGCTGATATCAAAGCCAATGCCGAGGATGAGGGGGTTCCGGCCGCCTTCATCCCTTATCAGGGCCTTTCTCCAGATTACGTCAGCTTTTTTTCCGGAACGAGTGGTCAAAGGGAACTCTAAAACGATGAACTGCTCACCCTCCCTCAGCCTTTCGATCTCTTCATGCACGTATGCCCGCCATTTCCCGGGGATCAGGGTATCCCACAGCGGTTTTCCGGCGACTTCTTCGAGAGTAAAGCCGGTCAGCTCTTCGCACCCCCGGTTGAAATGCTTGATCAGGCCTTCCGGATCAAACCCCATGACAAGGACGCCCGGCATGTCGGCTATAAGCCTGGCCAGGGATTGAATGCAAGGGTGGTCTTGTTCCATTTCTCTCACTCGAACCTGAACCCATCCTTTGTGAAAACCTTCAGACAGGCATCCACCGCCTCGGGATCAAACAGGATACCCCTGTTCTGTGAAATATCCTCCAATGCCTTATCGACACCGAGAGCCGGCCGGTAAGGCCGGTGTGAGGCCATGGCCTCAACCACATCGGCAACACCCAGGATCCTTGCTTCCAGGAGAATGTCCTCGCCCGATAAACCCAGAGGATATCCGGAACCATTCATTCTTTCGTGATGTTGATACACGATCCGGGCGACCGGCCAGGGAAATTTTATGGTCTTCAATATGTCGTAACCCACTTGGGGGTGGTTTTTAATAATGCCAAATTCCAGGCCGGATAACCGGCCGGGTTTACTGAGAATCTCCGCCGGTACGGATATCTTGCCGAGATCATGAATAACCCCGGCCATGCGGATTCCATCAATCTGTTCCTGTGAGAGGCCCATTTCCCTGGCTATGGCACGGGCAAGGTCGGTCACGCGTTTTTGATGGCCGGCTGTATAAGGATCCCTGGTTTCAACGGTCATAGCCATGGCCTGGATGGTTGCCCCCGTGGCTTCCCGCAACTTTTTCAGGCTATGTTGAAGCTCTTCCTCCGCTCGCCTGCGCTCGGTGATGTCCCTGATAATCCCTGTGATCATCCATGAATCTTCTCTCTTCAGCACCGATAAGGAGATCCCGACAGGGATGACAGTCCCGTCCTTCCGCAGTCCTTCCAGCTCGGTGGTTGTGCCGATGAGCTCACTTTCCCCGGTTTGGATGAACCGCTTGAAGTTCTCACGATATCTCTGCAAATCCTTTCCTGGAATTATGATATCAAAGGGCTTTCCCATGGCCTCTTCTTCAGAGTGACCGAAAATCCTGGATGCAGCCCTGTTCCACTGAGTAATTTTCCCCTCCTCATCGATGGAGACGATGGCATCCGCGGATGTCTCCACCAGGCTGCGATACTTCGCCTCCGACTTCCTGATCTCACGCTCCAAGCGCCGCTTAACCACTGCCTCCTCAACCCTGTTGAGCACATCCTCGATGACCAGGGGCTTCATGAAGTACCCGTTGGCACCCTCCTGTAAAGACTGGGCCATATTATGAATGGAGGCATGACCCGTGATGATAATGGACACCATCTCAGGGTGCCTCTTTTTGAATTCCCTCAAAAGATCTGTTCCATCCATGTCAGGTAGCTTGATGTCAATGAGAGCGACATCGAAGGCCCTATGTTCCGCACTGTCAATGGCCTCCTGGCCTGTGCCGACAGTGGCCACACTGTAACCTTTCTCCCGGAATATATCAGCGAGGGTCTCGCAGGTTCCAGTGTCATCGTCCACGATTAAAAGCCTGGGTTCAGCCATGATTACTCCCTCCGCGGCCCGTCCGTCTTAAAACTCCAGCCTTTTATGTTTGCATATCGCCTTTATCATGGTAATGAGTTTCTCGATGTCCAGAGGCTTGTAAATTACATCGTAAGCTCCCTTCATGAGTGCTTCCTTCACGAGTTCACCAACGGAGTATGCGGTCATCATAATAACGCTTGTTAAGGGGCTGATTTGTTTGAACTTCTCAAAGGTCTCCACACCGTTGAGCCCCGGCATCTTGATATCCATCAAAGCGACGTCATACCGCCCTTCCTTGCCCTTCTCAATCGCCTTGTAGCCATCCCCTGCCACATTTACTCCATATCCCTTATCACACAGGATATCCGCCAATGTCTCTGTCATGCCAGGGTCATCATCCACGATGAGTATTTGAGCATTATCCATTTCATTCCCCGATCTCCCTTTGAAGCGGAAGCCTGATGGTGAAGATTGCGCCCTCCCCTACTTCGCTCTTAACCTCTATCGTGCCCTTGTGCCCATCAATGATGCTTTTCACTATCGCCAGGCCCAGGCCGATGCCCTTGGCCTTCGTGGTAAAAAGGGCATCGAATATCTTTTGAAGATTCTCTTCTGCAATGCCCTCACCGGTGTCCTTGACCGTTATCTCGACGAAATCTTCCTCTGCCCCGCTGCTTATCTCCAGCCTGCCTCCCTCCGGCATTGCCTGAACAGCGTTGGAGAGAATATTCAGGAATACCCGGCGAATTTGATCGGGATCTACGGGAATTCCGGGTAGTTTCTCATCCAACCTGGTTTCCACGGTTATGTTTTCAGGCACCAAGGAACCACTCAAAGCGTGCTTAATGATGCTGTTCACATCGCTCTCAACGAGGGAAGAAGGCTTGGCCCGGGAAAAATCAAGGAGGTCGGTGATTATCTCGTTGGACCGTTTTACCTCTCTCCGGAGGATGTCCAGGTGCTTTCTCACCTTCTCGTCCGCGTCTTTGAGTTTCATCCCCAGGTAATACGTGGAGTTTGCAATCACACCCAGGGGGTTGCGCAGTTCGTGGCCCACCCCGCTGGCCAGTTGCCCCAGCACTGCCAGCTTCTCATGGCGTAATAGTCGATCCTGCGCATCCCGAAGGTCTTTTGTGCGCTCCTCCACCATCTCTTCCAGCCGCTCTGAATAGTCCTTCAGCGCCCGCTCCGCACGCACGCGCTCAGTCACATCCTCCATGGCCAGGAGAATCATCTCCGTTTTGTTCGCCTCTCTATATATCCGTCGGGCGTTCAGAAACATTATCCGTCTCCCGATGGCCGGGAATTCGTCCTCTACTTCAAAGTCCTCGAAGGCGGTGTTCGCCGGGATAACTTCTTCCAGTAGCTTTCGCAGCCCCGGGATGTCCCACTGCCGGTTGCCCATCTCGTAGAACAACTGCCCCTCGGTCTCCTCCGGTATCGCTTTGAAGGTCCGATAGAAGGAACGATTGGCTGAGATCACCCTCAGGTCCGCATCCAGCACCACCAAAGGCTCACGCAGCGTATCCACAATACTCTCGGCGTCTTCACGAGCATTCTGAAGCGCCCGCTCCGCACGCACGCGCTCGGCGTTTTCTCTCCTCAACTCTTCGTTCGCCTCCTTCAGCTCATCAGTTCGTGCAGCAACTTGCGCTTCCAGCTCCTTATGCCAGGTTTGAATGCGCTGGGCCATTGAGTTGAATGTCATTGCCAGTTGGCCCACTTCATCCAGGGCAGTTACAGGCGCTCTGGCATCAAGATCACCCCGCGCAACCTTATCGGCGGTCAGGGAGAGGGAACGGAGCTGGCCGGTGAGCCTTCTTGCCGTGACAAAGGTGAGCCAGATTAGAGCAAGAACGCCTGTAAGTGAGGTCAAGAAGGAGTAATAAATGTCCTGTTGCAGAGGTGCAAAGAGTTCCGCCCTATCACGTTTGACGACCATTCCCCAGCCCCAGTCAGGGTTCAATCGGATGTGCCGGTATGCGGCCAGAACCTGCTCGCCGCGGTAGTCCACGGCCTCGATGATTCCTTCTTCCCCACGGGCAGCGAGTACTGCTGGTTCGGTTTTTATCCGGTACTCCAGCGGCCGGGCTCTGGTTCCGTCGGGCAGCGGATGCTTGAGAGGGATGAGGATTCTCCCGTCCTCATTGACCAGCAGAGCTTCGCCCCTCTTTCCCAGGCCCTCACCGGTGTGGAGCATGGGCCTTATGAAATCGTCAGCATCAATCTCCAGCACCGCTACCCCAACCACTTTGCCCTCTCTGTCCTTGATGATATGGCTGATGTGGAAAAAAGGGCTCTGGCTCATGTGGTTAATCTTGATATCACACACATATTCATGGTCGTCTTTTAAGGCTTTTGTGAAAAAGTCCTGATGGGAGACGTCTCTCCCCGGATCAGCATTATCTGTGGAGACAATAATCGTTCCGGTTTCTGCGTCGGCGATTACAATTTTCCTGGGTACCCCGTACGCTGTCCTGACATTTTCCATGAACTCCAGGAGAGTGCTGTAACTCTTTTCCTTGCGCACCAGGGCCCATAGCTCGGCCTCTCCCCTGCCTTGTGCAGCATACGCGCTAACAGCCGAACGAAGCTCAACAACGTTGGAACTTGTTAATTCGTTTTCAGAAAATACATGCACATCGCCGCGTCGCTCCTTTATCCAGAGCAGCAGCCTCTGCTTCTTAGTATCTGCAATCAAATTGAGGGTTCGAAATGCCTCTGCTCTCCACTGTCCCCGTCTCCCGGTAAAAGAGGTGAAGGGCACGCCAAAAATGCCGACTAACTGGACCATAAATAAAACAACCACGAACAACAGGCTGAAGCAGACGATCATCCTGGTCGCGAGGCTCTGAAAAAGCCCTTTTCGCAATTTCCCCACGTCCACCGGGTCATTGACTTCACGCATTTTCCTTTCCTCGTTACTATAAATTAATCATGCAAATTATTCGAAACTTTTGCATGGATCAGAGTA
>JAFDED010000022.1 GCA_019310535.1 Deltaproteobacteria bacterium | reverse complement strand
TTCTTAAAAAAGCAGGCGAATCCCTGTTTGTTGAAGGAGATGAAAGTATTCTTCTCGTGCCTGCCTCCAACACGGCGGTTCAGCAGGGGAGCCTGGAGCTTTCCAACGTGAATGTGGTCAGGGCAATGATGGGGATGATCGATGCGCTTCGAGCTTTCGAATCATATCAGAAGGCCGTAAGGTCTCTGGATGAGGCCTCCCAGAAGGCGGTCAATGAAGTCGGGCGACTATGATTTGCTCATCAGCCTCACATGGCCGATGAATAAATCGTCATAGAGGAGGAAATTACGATGATGCGAAGTCTGTGGACGGCCGCAACAGGGATGACCGCCCAGCAATTGAACATTGATGTGATTGCCAACAACCTGTCCAACGTCAATACCAACGGGTTCAAGCGCAGCCGCGTCGATTTCCAGGACTTGCTGTACCAGAACCTACGCCTGGCTGGGGCTTCTTCCTCCATTGACAGCCAGATTCCCACGGGAATCCAGGTGGGCCTCGGGAGCCGACCGGTGGCCGTCAGCAAGCTCCTTCACCAGGGAGATTACCAGATGACGGGCAATCCGCTCGATGTTTCCATTGAAGGCAATGGTTTCTTCCAGGTAATCATGCCAAATGGTGAGGTGGCTTATACAAGGGCCGGCGCCTTCAAGCTCAACAGCCAGGGAAACATGGTTACTTCAGATGGATATATGCTTGAGCCGGCCATCGCTCTCCCCGGCAGCTCAGTCGATATTTCCATCGGGACCGATGGAACCGTCACTGTTCGCCAGGATGGCCAGACAGCCGCCACCTCGGTCGGTAATATCACCCTGGCCAAGTTCCCGAATCCTTCGGGCCTGCAGAGCATCGGAAGATGCCTCTTCCTGCCCACCGATGCCTCTGGAGATGCCACCACCGGCACACCGGGGACCGAGGGGTTCGGCACACTTACACAGGGAGCCCTTGAGATGTCCAACGTCAACATCGTGGAAGAGATGGTCAACATGATCGTGGCCCAGAGGGCTTATGAGATCAATTCCAAGTCGGTCCAGGTGGCGGACGACATGCTGCAAATTGCCAATAATCTCAAGAGGTAAATAACTATGTTTTTAATAAAAGAAATACAGGCGGCGGGCTTCTTTTTACGGGTTGCTGTAATAGTCCTTTTATTTGCGTCTGAGGCCTTCTGCAGCACTATCCACGTTAATGTCCCCGGAGATGTGGAGGTGAAAGGAGAGGAAGTAACCCTCGGCCAGATTGCCAAAATACGAGGCGATGACCAGAAGATGATCCAACGGTTGGGAGAGGTCGTGATCGCCAAGGCGCCCGGCCCCGGCCAGACACTATCCCTTCGACGGGAAGACATCCTGAGCATGATCAGGAGGAATCCTGACCTGTCCCTGGAAATTTTCTGGGAACTACCGGAAACGGTTACTATCAGGAGTGATCATGTTTTGGTGTCAAAAGAAAAAATCATTCAATGGGTCACCGAGGCCATACTTTTAAAGATCAATTGGCCCAAGGATCGGGTCAAAGTCCACCCCCTTTCCCCGGGACAGGATCTGCTTCTCCCCAGGGGAAAGATAACTCACGAGATATTTTTTCCTCGCAATGGGTTCAATCAAAGGGTTGTACCCGTCGGAGTCCTCTTTCGAGTTGATGGCAAGATTTGCAGGCGCATCTGGGTGAATACCCGGATCGATCTATACCAACCTGTCGTTGTAGCTGTCAAGCCAATGGCAAAAGGTACAATCATCGGGCCCGATGATGTCGGGATAGAGTTGAGGCCGATGCGAAATTCCCGACGCCCCGTGCTGACCGACCTTAACCAGGCCGCAGGAAAAAGGACAAAGAGGGCGATCCATTTCAGCCAGCCAATTTCGGCCGATTTGCTTGAGGTGCCGCCTCTCGTTACACCCGGTAAAATCGTGCGAATTATTGCGGAGAAAGATATGCTCCGAGTCTCGACCATTGGACAGGTCAAGGGAAAAGGAGGAGCTGGTGACATGGTGAGGGTTATGAACCTCGTTTCCAAGAAAATTGTTTATGGAGTTGTCGTCGATTCCAAGACGGTTAAGGTGGAATTTTGAAGTGAATTCTGGAAAAGTTCATCGCAGAGTCTGAGAATGATCTCTTACACCTATAAAACAAAAGACAGTGCTTAAGAGTTGATTAGACCTGCGATCAAAAGACTCATCTGCAGGAGGAGAGGAGCATGAGGTTTCGGATAATACTCATTGAAGGAATGGCTTTGGGCATTCTCTCGCTTTCTATCTTTGGGTGCGCTACAAAGGGTACCATTAAAGAAAAGCCGGAAATCGTTAAGCCGAGTGAACCGGTACAGGTCAGGCAGGAAACCTCCGAAGGCTCGCTCTGGCTTCCGGGCAGCCAGAACAGCTTGCTCTTTGCCGACCATAAAGCAAGATACGTTAATGATCTTATCACCGTTAGCATCGTCGAGAGCGCCAGCGCCACAAACAAGGCATCTTCAAAGACGGACAGAAAAAACAGTGTTTCAATGGACATTCCCAATTTCCTGGGAGCACCACCCGGTGCCAGATTTATGAATTTTTGGGGAAATGGTCAGGGGTTCAGTCCAACAATCTCGGCAAGCACCGATAACGAATTCAATGGATCAGGCGAGACGTCAATCAACGGATCCCTGAGCGCCACCATGACGGCCAGAGTGGTGGAAGTTTTGCCCAATAACAACCTCAGGATTGAGGGCCGAAGAGATATCAGGGTAAACCATGAAACGCAGTCGATTATATTGAGCGGCATAGTGCGGCTGAAGGATATTTCCCAAGATAATGTTGTTCTCTCTTCCAATATTGCGGATCAGAAAATAGCCTTTATCGGGAAAGGAATCGTAAGTGAAAGACAAAAGCCGGGATGGATGACACGGGCACTGGGTTGGATCTGGCCGTTTTAAGCTCCAAAACACCTTTGGAATAGGCCATGGAAAATGGGTTCCATTTGTTGTGGATGCTGACACTGAGAATGAGCCGGCGGGCACTTTAAGGGGATGAAGAGGAGAATGAGAACAAAAAACCGATATTCAAAGGGCAGGGTTTGGATTTTGCCGGTCCTGCTGGCATTCATGATATGCATGTGTCCCCGTGCCGGTTTTCCGTTGAGAATCAAGGATATTGCGGAGATCGAGGGTGTCAGGGGAAACAAGTTGATAGGCTATGGACTTGTGGTTGGGCTAAAGGGCACAGGGGATAAAGCCGGGACATCTTTTACCATCCAGAGCCTTGTAAACATGCTCGAGAGAATGGGGGTGTCGGTTCGGAAAAAGGACGTCAGGGTGAAGAACGTGGCAGCCGTTATTGTCACGGCAGAGCTTCCACCCTTTTCCAGAGCAGGCACAAAGCTGGATGCACTGGTCTCCTCCATGGGAGACGCTAAAAGCCTCAAGGGGGGGACGCTCCTGTTCACCCCGCTGAGCGCCCCTAACGGAAAGGTTTACGCTGTGGCCCAGGGGCCCATCTCCACAGGAGGGTTTGCCTTCAGTGGGGCGGCAGGGGGTGGAGTCCAGGTCAATCATCCAACAGTGGGCCGTGTCGTGGGAGGGGTGCTGATTGAGAAGGAAATTCCGCACCACTTCAACGAAAAAAAGGAGATCACCATCGCCCTTCATTCCCCTGACTTTACTACGGTCTCACGACTTGTAGCCGTGATCAACCGGGGGCTGCATGAGCCCGTGGCAAAAGCGCTTGACGCCGGGACCGTTAAGGTTAGGGTGCCCGTTGCATTCCAGAGCCGTCTGTCGGAACTCATTGCAAGCATTGAGAGAATGGATGTGGTTCCTGATACTTCGGCCAAGGTGGTCATGGACGAGAGGACAGGCACAGTGGTCATCGGGGAAAACGTCCGCATCTCCCGTGTCGCTGTCTCCCATGGCAACCTGAGTATTGTCATCAAGGAACGCCCCCGGGTATGGCAGCCCAAAGAGTTCTCGCCCCCGGCACTGGATGGAGGCGGAGGTTTCACGACCAAAGATGGAGTGACTCTGGCACCAGGAGGACAGACCGTTGTAACTCCCGATTCGGAAGTCCGTGTAGAGGAAGAAAAGGCCCACTTGATGTTGGTTCCTGAAAGTGTGAGCATCGGAGATCTGGTACGCGCTCTCAATGCCCTGGGTGTTTCATCAAGGGACCTGATTGCTATACTCCAGGCCATCAAAGCGGCTGGCGCTCTTCATGCCGACCTCCAGATCATATAGGTGAATCAATGATCGGATTCCTCGAAAACACTGCATCGATCCTGCAGCGCATGGCTCCCGGAATAGAGGACCGCGAGCACAGGGTTTCGTCCTCAGTTGAGGATGACCCCCAGGCGCTTCAAAGGGCATGCCGGCAGTTTGAAGCATTCTTTATTTATTACCTGCTTAAGGTCATGCGGAAGACTATTCCAAAAGCCCATCTCATTGACGGCGGCAGGGGGGAGGAAATCCATCAGTCCCTCATGGATCAGGAGATGGCCCGGAGACTTGCCGCCTCGGGTGGAATTGGTCTGGCGGGGCTCCTTCTCGATCGTCTGAGGCCGGAGGATTCTGACCGGAGTGAACAAGTATCCATTGAGCACCGAACGGTTATCAATGATGAAGCCCCGTCTTTCTTGTCCCCCCTCCGGGGAGAGGTGACCTCACCGTATGGGATGCGGCCGGATCCCTTTACGGGCGCCCTTGCCTTTCACAGGGGTATCGATCTGGCGGCGCGGGAAGGTACATCCGTCAGAGCCTCGGCTTTGGGTCGTGTAATCAAAAGCGGAGAGGCACGCGGTTACGGTGATTATGTGGTGATTGCTCATCATGATGCTTACACAACCCTTTATGCCCATCTTCAGGACAGACTGGTGGACGCAGGAGATCAGGTGGAAAGGGGTCAGGTCATTGGAAGTGTTGGAAAGTCCGGTCGAGCCACAGGACCTCATCTTCATTTCGAGGTTCAAAAGGATGATCGGACCATGGATCCAACATTAGTTGTGAGGCAGATACTGGCGCATTCAGGAGGGGGTTTAAAACCACTCTCGGCGCCATCGAAGGAACTAATAGAATAAATGGGTAAGAATTTCATTAAAGTTTTTGTTTTCCTTTGCCGATAGGAGAATTAAGAGTTCTTTAAAAGGGGGTAACATTTGTGAAGATAGAGAATCATCCGTCCGTGATTCATTTGGATGCTAACCTCAAGAAATCCGATGAGGCAACCTCATCCAGGAGCATCCCTTCCACCGCGGATACACCCTCAGGCGAAAGCGTCCACATCTCCTCTCGGGCAAAGGAAATTGCTCGGATTCAAAGGGTCTTGGAAACCACCCAAGATCTCAGGCAAAAAAAGGTTGACGAGATCAAGCAAAAGATGGAAGAGGGCTCTTATCGGGTGCGTCCGGAGGATGTGGCCGAAAAGATGATCCACGAGAGTCTCATCGACCTCATTGTCTGATACCTCCTCAGCACCGGAAGGTGCCTGGCATCCCGGGTGGCCTTTCCAAGCAGCCTTTGTCCCGAAAATAAGGGGTGACGGCGTTGAAGCAGGAATTTGTCGGCCTTCTGGCCGTGCTTGAAAAGGAAGGTGCCCTGTGCCAGGAGCTTCTTTCCCTCCTCGAACAAGAGCAGACAATCCTCAGAAGCAAGAACCTGAACAGGCTTCTCGAAAGTAATAAAGAGAAGGAAACCTGCCTTCTGCGGCTGAGGATGTGCGATGAATCACGGGAAGCCATCGTCAATAAACTGGCCAAGGATCTGGATATCACTCCCGAATCGCTGAAGCTCTATACCTTGAGCCAGTGGTGCCCCGATGCTCTGTCCGGATCGATGAAACAGTGTATTGACCGTCTCACTGGACTCCTGTCGAAAATACAGACGCTCAATGCGGAAAATAGCCGGATTGTTTCCTTCTCTATGGATCATGTGCAGATGTGTATTTCTCTGTTGGAAAATATGGGGTTTTCGGAAAAGACGTATCAGAAAACCGGACAGATGAAAGCCAGTGAATGGCAAGGACGTCTCATCAATAAGGAGGCATGATCACGGGTCTTTCTTGCCGAAATACAAAGCAGTGAAATTGTATTATGAGGTGCAGGTCATGTTGATCTGTGGGGTATAACAGGTCTTTATGAAAGGCAGATTCATTTGCGGGTGTCATATCTCGAAAATGGAGTCGCACTATGTCTGGTATTGAGCAGATTTTAGACACAGCAAAAAAGGGATTGTTTGTCTCAAGGATGGCTATTCAAGTGACAGGGCACAATATTGCCAATGTCAACACGCCAAGCTTTTCCCGCCAGCGACTGGTTCTGGCCACTGCCAATCCCATGCAGTCCAGTCCGGGCATGCTCGGCACCGGCGTGGAGGCCAGCGAAATCGAGCGTATATTCGACCGGTTTATCAGTGAACAGATTAATCATAATGAGGAATTGGCCGGAAAATGGAAGGGGATGTCCGATGCCTTTCTATCCATAGAAGGAATCTTCAACGAAACCTATGGATATGGGCTGAACCATACGCTGAACGAGTTCTGGAGCGCATGGCAGGATCTTTCTGGTAACCCCGAAGGGCAAGCTGAGCGAGCCAATGTGATCATCAAAGGAGAGTCCCTGGCACTAAACCTTAATCAGATCAACTCGGACATAAGCCAGAGTAGCAAAGATCTTAACGCAAAAATCGCATCGCTGGTCGTTGAGATAAATTCCATTATCGATGAGATGACACAGCTCAATAATAAGATTGCCTTTATCCAGTCAGGCGGCGAAAACCCGAACGATTTGCTCGATCAGAGGGATCGCCTTCTGAGGGAGCTATCTTCCAAACTGGGCATCGATTACTTTGTGAGTGATGATGGGAAGCTTGCGGTATTCATGGCCCGAAATGGACACACGCTCGTCGAAAATATTACCTCTTACCATCTCTCCCTCCAGACCAATTCCGACGGGGTATACGATATTATCTGGGGAAATGTCAACAGCACTGGAGATATCGCACAATCGGATGGAGAACTTGGCGGTCTTCTCAAGGTCAGGGACATTTATATGCCTGACTATATCCAAAGAATAAACGAAATGACTTCAGCGCTCATATTCGAAGTCAACACCATCCATGCACGCGGCGTGGGTCTCGATCTCTTCGACAGTTCCATTACCGGCTCCTATCAATCATCGGATGGCACCCTCGGCGGGTTGGATTTCGGGAGCAGAATCGAATTTTCCGGAAAGGAGTTTGAGATTTGGGTCAGGGACAATTCTACCCAGGCTATGCAGAAGGTTACAATCGATATGAGCCCTTTCAGCGATACCTCAACGCTGAATGATCTGTCCAATGACGCCGTCAACGGGATCAACAAAAAAATCGCCGATGCCGGTCTCGGGGGTGTCATCAGCGCTTCCGCGGTGGACAATCGCTTGCGTTTCCAGGTTGCGGCCACACATAGCTTCGGATTTTCCGGAGACACAAGCCATATTCTTGCCGCCTTGGGGATCAACACGTACTTTACGGGTCATGATGCCCGGGACATCAGCATGGATGATTACATTGTAGATCGCCGGGAAGCCATTACCACGGCGAGAATTGACGAAACAACGGGTGAATTCGGGGCTGGAGATAATAGCAATGCCCTCATTATCGCTGAATTACAGAACCAGGCCATAATGTCGGGAGGGAGTGAAACCTTCGATCAATATTACGCCTCTCTGGTGGGAGACGTCGGCGTAAAGGTCAGGGAGGTGGACAATGGCCTGAAACACCAGAACATACTCCTGGATCAGCTTGACACCCACAAGCAATCGATCTCAGGGGTCTCTATCGACGAAGAGATGATTTATCTCATGAAGTTTCAACAGGCTTATGTGGCTTCCGCCAGGGTGATCCAACAGGTTGATGAGATGATCGATATCATCATGAATATGTTGTAATACATCGAGGATGAGGAAAAGAAATATGCGTGTGACAACCCGTATGCTTTTTGATACGCATCGACTCGAGATATCAAAGAGCGCAGAACGTCTTCTCGAGTATCAAAAAAGGGTAGCCTCAGGCAAAAGAATCAACAAGCCCTCGGATGATCCCATGGGGCTGAAAATGGTCCTGGGATACCGAACCGACAAAAGTCGGATAGCTCAATATCAAAGAAATGTAGATCAGGCAAATAGCTGGCTGGTTCTGGCAGACAATGCGCTTGCCGGGATCGAGAGCGCCCTGGAGAGGGCCGTAGAGGTGGCCATGGTCCAGGCCTCTGACACTTCGAGTGCATCAAACCGAATGTCTGCAGCCATGGAAGTCGAAAACATCTTCGATCAGATAATGCAGCTGGCCAACACGCGGTTGGGCAATCGATCTATATTCGCAGGAACCAGGACAGACATAACGCCCTTTACAAAAGACGCTGCTTACAACATCACATATCAGGGAGACAACAAAACAATTGATCTCTATATCAGTCAGAATATTTCTGTAACGGTTAATCTAACGGGCAAGGAGGTATTTATCGACTCCAACATCTTTGGCATCCTGAAAGACCTGAGGGACAGCCTTTTGTCCAATGACAGGGATGGTATTGCCCAGCAGCTTCCCCTACTCGATAATGCTCTGGCATCTGTGGGAGGAAATCAATCAAAGATAGGAGCAAAAAATAACCGCATTGATACCATGAAAGTGCAGCTTCAAAACGTAGACTTGCGCATAACCGAACTGATGTCGAATCTGGAGGATGCGGATATGTTCCAGGCGATTACCGAGTTGACCAATCAACAGATCATATATGAGGCCACGCTGCGCACCATCTCACTGGTATCGGACTTGAACCTTGCAAAGTTCTTATAATTAATCGGGAAGCTTTGGGGCAGAGGTATTTTTCTGCGTTGCAGGTGTATGGTGCTAAAGGTGCTTGCCAAAGCATGAAATACTGAGATCTGCCGGTTGATCACTATTTACCTCTTTCGCCAAGGAAGGCCAAATGCTGATACTGACAAGGAAGTTGGGAGAGAGCATCAACATTGGAGAGGAGATCAGGGTCACCGTCATCGGCATCCATGGCAAACAGGTGCGTTTAGGGATAGAGGCCCCACCAGAGACCATGGTGCTCCGCGAGGAGGTTACCAGGAGGATCATCCAGGAAAATCTTGAGGCCGCCTCGGTGGAAAGCATTGAACTGAGCGAGATAGCGCGGCTCTGGAATCAGTACAGGAAAGGATAATACCTTGAACATCGATACCATACGGTTTGGCAACATCGAGATCGAAGAGGAGAAAGTTATCACCATTGTAGAAGGGATGTTCGGCTTTCCGGGGAGGCACAGATACATCATTCTGGAGCACAAAGAAGGAAGCCCTTTCAGGTGGTTCCAGTGTGTGGATGATCCATCACTGGCCTTCGTGATAATTGATCCCGAGATGTTTCAGCCCCAGTACCGTGCGGCTGTCCCGAAGGAGCACCTTTTGGCGCTCGGACTGCAAGATCCGCTACAAGCAGCGGTATTCGTGGTGGTGAATATTGCCAGCGACCACAGCATGATCACGGCCAACCTGGAGGGCCCGGTTGTGGTGAACCCGGAAAAAATGGTGGGAAGACAGATCGTCCTCTCCGATTCGAGCTATTCCACGCGGCATGTAATATGTTCCAGGGAAGGGGAAAGATGCTCAGAAACGGGGTAGAGCGATGTCGGAGGGTTGGATACGACGATGAAGACAAAGAATAGAAAGGGTAAGAAGCGTTCGGGAAAGTTCCATAACACCTATGGCAGCCGCCCCACCATTTCGCTTTGCATGATAGTGAAAGATGAGGCAAAGCATATTTCGGATTGTCTGAAAAGTGTGGGCCATCTGGTCGATGAAATCATCGTAGTCGATACCGGTTCTGCCGACAGGACGCCTGAGATTGCCGGAAGTTTCGGGGCCAAGGTGTATCGCCATCCCTGGCAAGATAACTTCAGCCTGCATCGGAACCAATCCATCGGCTATGCCGCCGGAGACTGGATATTGATCCTGGATGCAGACGAGCGCCTTGAGTGTAAATCGGGTCGAAAACTTAGGGCACTTGTAAAAAATGCACAAGAAAACGCAATTGCGGTTCAGGTAAACAGTTATATCGATCAAAAAGGAACTCGCATCATCACTAACTCTCCCAGGCTCTTTAGAAATCATCCCGGATTCCATTACGAGGGAATCGTTCACAATCAGCCCATCTTTGAAGGCACATGCGGGTTTTCCAAAATAACCATCCATCACTACGGTTACCTCCTTGATGAAGAGAGCAAGAAAAGAAAAGCTCAAAGGACTAAATTCCTGCTACTCAAACAGATTCAGAATGATCATGAGGACCCCTTTCCTTATGCCAACCTGATCAAAGCTCATATGGCATTGGGAGAAATAAAAGAAGCCTTTTTGGCAGGGAAGAACGCTGTGGATCTGATCAGGAGGCGCGACATTAAAGACCCCGCCCTGGAGGAGGCCTTTGTCTACACGTCGAAATCTTTGATTTCATTGAAACAATTTAATGAGGCCCGTTTGCTATGCGAAGAGGGCATTTCGAGGTTTGGGGATCATCCCGATTTATACTGGCACATGGCTTCGGCTGCCTTTTACCAAAAGGATTACGGCGGCTTTGCGGAAGCAAAAAAGGGGTATTTCCGGATTCGGGAGAATATGCGGACAAACCCTGAACTCCTTCAACATGGAAGCTATATTACCCATAACCTAGGATGGGTATTGAATAAGTTCGAGGGCATGCTCCTCACGGAAAGGTGCGAACTTCCCCAGGCAAAAAAAGTCCTTCAGATTGCTCTTGATGAGAAAGAAAGCGACCGCGACACACTCTGGTATCTGACTAAAGTATGCTTCGATAGCGGGCTATATCGGGAGGCGGCCCATGCGGCCGGACGGATTGCCCGCTGCAGTCCCTCGGACAGAGAGCCCCTGAAAAAGCTTCTCCTGGAAATTCAAAAAAAAGATACTACGGCAGCCGAATTCTTGAGGGTTGCTATAGATGCAATGGATAAAGTTGCGGGTGCAAGTGAATTTCCTCCAGAAAAGCAAGAATTCCCCGCAGATCAGCCTGTCGAGGTGGAAGGGATCATGGCTGACAATACATCGGTCCTTCACAAAACAGATAATAAGCTCACGCTTTGCATGATCGTCCGGAACGAGGAAAGACGTCTTCCTCAGTGCCTTGAGAGCATAAAACCATATGTGAACGAAATAATTATTGTGGACACAGGGTCTTCTGACCGCACTATAGAGATAGCCGGGGAATATGGCGCCCGAATTTTTCAGCACCCCTGGGAGGACGATTTCAGCCTGCACAGAAATCAGTCCTTATCCTATGCTACGGGCGACTGGATACTGATCATGGATGCTGACGAGGTGCTGGCCCCCGGATATGGTGCTTTGCTCAGACGTACGATTCGGGAAGCCAACCCCGAGACCACACATTTTTTCTGCCAGTTGATAGACGAGAATCATGATGGCTCCACTCGTAGCATATCATCCGCGTGTCGAATTTTCCGAAACAAGATGGGATTCCACTATCAGGGGATTGTGCATAATCGCCTTTGTCAAGTGGGTGAGGCGAAGAGCACACCAATTCGGATCATTCACAAAGGATACGATCTGTCTCCTGAGGAAATGTCGATTAAGTTTAAAAGGACTGCAGCGCTTCTCGAACGACAATTGAAGGAGAACCCAGATGATATTTTCGCCCTGTTTAATATAACCCAGAGCTACTGTATGAAAGGAGAAAGCAAGGAGGCGATCATCTTCGGGGAGAAGGTCAGAGGATTGCTGAAAGATGCTGGATTCCAGCCCCGCTATTACCTCAATGTCTATTATCTGCTGGCCATTAGTTACCTCAGTATGGGCAATCTGGAAAAGGTGGCAGAAGTCTGCGAGGAGGGCATAACGATAGAGCCGTCCTACCTGGACCTCGTATTTCTCCTGGCCTATATTAACTATCGCCTGAAACAAAACGAAAAAGCAAAAACCTGGTGCCTTCGATACCTGGAGATGCTAGAGGATGGCATAACCGCCCTGCCCCATCCGTACCTTATATTTTACAGGGCCCATAGTAAAGCAGCAGTTAAGATGCTGCTCTCCCTTATCATGCTCGAAAAGGGGAGTCGAGACGAAGCCAAAAGGATTTTCCGGGAAGTCTATGGGCAATGGGAGCAATGGCTGAACCGCTCTAACAAGGAAGCGGATTTTCCCGTGGAGGCTCCAGGGCTGCTTGCCGAATACCACCTGGAAAATGGAGATGAGGGAAAGGCCCTGGATATTGCCGGAAGGGTCTTAAACAGGTCCTTTATCAACAGGGAATGCCTGTGGCAACTCTTTCGCCCTTATTTCGAGCGAAAGTTGTTCTTTCCGGCCTCAAAGATATTGAAAGCACTGGCCTCTACTTCACCTGTGGATCTGCCCACCATCCGTAACATGGTTCTAAACCTCCTCCCATCCTGGCCCTTTGTTGCGCGCAGTTTTTACCGGGTGCTGAAAGATTATGAACAGCCGGAGGCTATCCGCGAGCTGGAAGCAGGCATGATCGAGAGGATGGGGAAAGAGTTTCTTTCCTTGTGTAATGCTCCTCTAGTTATATCGGCGGCCATGATTGCCAAAGATGAAGAAGAATTCTTGCCGGCGTGCTTGCAAAGCATAAGGCAATATGTGGATGAAATCATTGTCGTTGACACAGGCTCTCGTGATCACACTGTAGAAATCGCACGCTCCTACGGAGCCCGGGTCTTTTTTCATCCCTGGGAGAACGATTTCAGCAAACATAGAAACCAGGCGATCCGCTATGCCTGCGGCGATTGGATACTGATCATCGATGCGGATGAGGAACTGGATCGAGGGGCCGGGATACGCTTGCGCAAAGAGGTGGAGAAGAACGATGCGGAGACACTGTACCTCTTGGTAAGGAGCCCGCTGGCTATAGGAAAACAATTGAGCCAACAGGCCTCTCCTCGGCTCTTCCGAAACGGGATGGGCAACCATTATGAAGGGATCGTTCACAATCAACTTCGCTTCAAGGGAAGAGTAAGACATACAAATATCCTCCTGCACCACAAAGGTTACAACCTGGAAAAAGAAAAAATGGCCCGCAAGATGGGGCGGACCCAAAGTCTCCTGGAACGGCAACTCCGGGAGAAGCCGGAAGATCCTTTCGCCTTTCATAATCTTGCCGTGCTGCAATTCGTGCAAGAGGATTATGACTCTGCCATCCGGACAGCCCGGAATGCAATTTCACAGGTTTATCGCTTGCATCTCAGCGATGCGGCCTATATGAGCACGTTCTATCTTCTTGCGGCCAGCCACTTCATGAGAGGGGAGATGGAGCATGCAGAACAATGGGCCAAAAGAGGAATGGAATACGACGAGCTGAACCTGGACGCAGCCTGTGTCCTCTGCGCGGTTATGGGGAAAAAGGGGGATGACAACGCCATCATTGAGTCGGCGCGTCGATACTTATCCCTTTATGAGCGCTTGTCGCGCAATCCAGAAGATTTCAAGGGCGCTGTATTTCATACCCTTGGTCAGGCGGGGGAGGTCGCCTTTTCCATGGGGTGTGCACTGTGTCGCCAGGGGCAGAGGGAAGCCGCCATGGAGGCCTTTGAAGTGGCCGAGCGATTGGCCCCTGACGGCTCGTCCATAAGGAAACGCGCCGTCTCCGTGATGCTTAACCATGAAGAAACTCAAGGGATTGAGCCCGGGTTAACCGGATTAAAGGGAAAACAACCGGGTGATGCTGCTTATCACTTCAGGAAAGGACTCTCATTATTCAAAAAAGGCGACCTGAAAAGCGCTAAGCCTCACCTGGAAATGGCTCTCGATGCCGGCGGCCTCCACCCCACAATCTGCATGGCCATGGCCGGAATTCACCTCAACTCCGGCGATGTGGATGGGTGCGTAGAGCAGCTCAATCAGGTCTTCCATATAATCTCTTATCCTATCACAGGAGAAATACAGGACATCCCCGGGCTCATTGATATCCTGAATAAATTGGCGGAGATGCTTGAGAAAAATGAATTTCCGGAAGCCGCCTCCATTTCCCTCCAGATGGCTGACGATCTGGATGCCTATTGCCTTCACCCTCCCAGCGCACTCGCCAAAGCATGAAGGATTAAAGAAACGACGGCGTCGAAGAATTTTCCGCTGCAAAATCCTGAATCAACCCAAGCTACAGAAAAAAACATAAAGTTTCACTTTCTTCCTGCCGATAAGATATTTGAAAGACGGATTTGATGGATTTTTTGCGAAAGTCTTTGGCTCAGGAAGGGGGGATGCAGAAGAGAAACGGGCTAAAAGGTAAGGTTAGGGGAAAGGATTCCCCTTAAGCCCTGAAGTATTTCAGGGAAAAATGATCAAGGAGGATACATTATGGGACTGAGAGTTAACACCAACGTTGCAGCCATTAACGCTCACCGGCAGTTATGGCTTACCGACACGAGGTTGTCAAGATCGATCGAGAAGCTTTCTTCGGGATATCGCATCAACCGTGCGGCTGACGATGCCGCTGGGTTGGCTGTGGCCAACAAGCTGCGGGTTGATATCCGGGCCATGAATGTGGCCAGCCGTAATGCCGCCCAGGCCAACACTATGGTCCAGGTGGCGGAAGGCGCCATGGGCAATATAGCCGGCATGCTGGAGAGGCTCAAAGAGCTGGCCACTCAGGCGGCCTCCGACAACCTGAGCGACACCGAGCGGGGGTATCTGGATACGGAACGCTCGAAGATCGAAGACGAGATCAACCGTATCTCCGCCTCCACCAACTATCAGGGCCGCGAGCTCATCAACGGCACGTTCGGCATGGGCATTGATACTGCTAACACGACCGATTACCTGGAAAACACAGCTTATGTCCAGAACATCGAGTTTAACGGCGCATCGGCCTCAGCAACATATACCTTTGCGGCAGGCAACAGCTCCATCGTGATCACCGAGGTGTCCACCGGAGACACTCAAAAGCTATCTCTCGATGCTTCTACGCAGGAAACCCTGAACTTCGACAAGATGGGGATCAAGTTCACCCATACAGACGCTATTACGGCAACCTCCCTCAACGGGACGACCTTGAGGACATCTGCAGCAGCCGATGCCACGTTCCAGGTAGGATCCGGCGCAGGCGGGTCAATGTCAGATAACCAGGTCACTTTCGGCTTCGCTGATTTGAGCACAACGGGCTCGGTATTGAATATCTCCGGGGATATCACAAGCCGGTCCAACTCCGAGAGCTACATAAACACAATCGACAATGCCATCGGCAGCCTGAATACCCAGTTCGCCTCCATCGGTGCAATGCAGAATAAGCTGGGATTCGCCATCGAGGGGCTCGAGGTGGCCATTGAGAATATCTCCGCGGCCGAATCAACGATCCGCGATGTGGATATGGCAGCGGAGATGACGACGTTCACAAGAAATCAGATCCTGATGCAGTCCGGAACAGCCATGCTGGCCCAGGCCAACATGTCGGCACAGAACATACTGGCCCTCATCGGCGGCGGGTGATATAAATAAAGGAGAGGGGTGATCCCCCTCTCCTTTATGAGCAGGCATGATAATGCTCGCGATCGCTCATGGGGAGAGAGAAATGGAAATAGCGAACATCAGTAATATCATAAAATCCATCGGGGAAACCGCTTTGTCTTTTTCCAGGCCCCGATCCCCTGAGACCGCGACTTCCAGCACTGAGCCTCCCACCCAGGATAAAGTATCGTTGATGGTAAACGATGTAGCGGTAAAGAATAAGGAAAGGGACCTGCAAATCCTGGCATCGAATATACAAAAGGCCGTTCGGGCCATGAACTTCAGTCTTAAATTCCAAGTGGATGCGGAAACCGACCAGGTGATCATGAAGGTGGTGAACGAGGAGGGCGAGGTCATTCGAGAGATTCCACCGGAGGAGCAGATTCGCCTGGCCAGGAATCTTCCTGACATTTCAGATCTTCTTTTGTAATCCAGAAGAGGAGTAACGGAAAATGACCATGAGCACAAACCTGATCAGCGGGCTGGTTTCTGGTCTTGACTGGCGCACCATAGTGGATCAGCTCATAGCCGTGGACCACCGCCAGGTCGATCTCGTGGTAAGCCAGCGGCAGAGAATCGAGAACAAGCTGTCCGCCTGGCAGACATTGAATACCAGGCTATTATCCTTGAAAACGGCCGCGGGGGACCTGAAGGACCGGAAGGATTTCAATATATATACAACCAGCATGAACACAAGTGATGCGGCAGTTAAGGCATCCGACCTCTTGTCGGTGACAGCAGCGAGCTCCGCGGTGCCCGGCACCTACTCCGTTACAATCACGCAACTGGCTGCGGCGCAAAAGCTTTCTTCCAGATCATTGGCAAGTTCCACCGAATCTCTCGGAAGCGACTTTGCCGGAGACATCATCATTAACGGCCGGGTCATAACAATATCGGCCACCGATTCCCTGGCCGATGTCAAAGCATTGATCAACAACGCCAATTCCGGGACTCAACCCACGGGGGTGACAGCGAGCATCGTCTCCTATGGAACAAACGATTACAGGTTGATTTTGACCAGCGATGCCACGGGAGAGGCAGGGATGAGCCTTCTAAACGGGTCGTCGGCCGATCTCGTCCAGGAATTCGGATGGCTGGATAACACCACTACTATCAAGAACGTTATAACATCGGGTGCCCAGAGCGACCGGTTCGCCAGCTCCACCGTGGAGATCAAGGAACTCCTGGGGCTCACCACAACGCAAAGCGACACCATCAAGATCAAAGACGGCCTCGATGTTTACCAGAATGTGAGCATCAACCTGGCAAACGATTCCCTTGAGGATATCAAGACCGCCATTAACAATGCGGGTATTACTGGTGTATCGGCATCGGTGGTAAGCGAGCAGGTTAATGGACAGACCGTTTATCGGCTGCAGATAGATGGTTCACAGGACTTTATCGACAGCCAGAACATTCTCCAGACCCTGGGGGTTCTTGAGGGCGGGACAAGCACGGTGCAGGGCACCACCTCCGGCAATGCGATGACTTCCGAGGGGGCGACAATCACCGCATCCACCCTGCTGATCGATATCGACGGTTACAATACCTTTACGTCCGGCGGTTCTCCAGCCGGGGACTATATTACCATTTCCGGCTTTGATCACAGCAACAACCCCGTCAACACCACTTTTGACATCACCTCGTCCAGCACTGTTCAGGATCTCATGGATGCCATCAAGTCGGCTTTTGAGGCCGGTGGGGACAAGGTCTGGGTCGGGTTGACAAGCGAGGGGAAGATCCAGGTGGCGGACGAGGAGACCGGGGCCAGCAGCCTCCAGATCTCCCTCGCATCCACCATTCAGGATACCTACTCGGATCTCGACTGGGGGAGCTTCTCGGCCCTGTCGGATGTTAGAGACCGGGAGCTTGTGCAGGGAACAGATGCGATTCTGGATATTGACGGGGTTCAGCTCACCAGTTCTGATAACATGGTGGATGATGTTGTGGAAGGAATAACTCTGGAGCTGAAAAAAGCAGACTCCAGCACCACCATCACCCTGAACGTCGAGCGCGACCTTGATGCCATCATCGGCAATATCAGTGAGTTCGTGAGCAAATACAACGAGGTGGCCTCCTTTATCAGCCAGCATTTTTCTTACGATGAGGACACCGAAGAGACAGGGGGGGTTCTATTCGGTGACCAGACTCTGCGTTCAGTCCGATCTGACCTGACCTCCATCCTTATTAACAAGGTATGGGGAATATCGGATAGCCTCTCCATCCTCGGCCAGGCTGGCGTCACCCTTGACAATGAGGGCCAGTTGAGCGTGGACGAGACAGTACTGAGGGGCTACCTGGTGAGCAACTTCAACGATGTGGTCAACTTGTTTGCAGCCGTAGGAACGAGCGACACAGGGACCCTGGACTACATCAATCACGGTGTAAAGACACAAGCAGGCACGTACACGGTCAACATAACCCAGGCCGCCGCACGCGCCTCGGTTACGGGTACAACAGATATAAGCGGCGGCGGTCTGGCAGGGGATGAGGTGCTCACCCTCACCGAGGGGAGCAAGACGGCTACAATCGCGCTTACGGCCGGCATGAACCTCACCGAGATCGTCAACACGATCAACTCGGAGGTGGACAAGATCTACACGGAGAAGCTGGTGGGGAGCGAACAGCTATACGCGGACTCGGGAACTACGACGCCCATCTCCTCCTCTACAAAATGGAACAGCGTATACAACAGCCTGGGTGACTCGGCGAACCTGAGCGATAACGACGAAATCACATTTACAGGAACTGACCGGGGGGGCAATGAGGTCTCGGGCACCTATAAAATCCAAAACGTAGCCGAGGACACCGTAGGGGGGCTCCTGTCCGCCATTGAATCCGCATTTGGGAATAAGGTGACGGCAGCCATCGATGCGTCGGGCCGCATCACCCTGACCGACAATACTGCTGGCAACAGCGAGCTGAGCCTGGATATCACCGAACCCGCTGATCTGAATTTCGGAACCGTACTCACCACGAACAGCGGAGGCCAGGAAGGGCGCTACTCGATGAGCGTGACCGCATCGGACAACGGCAGCGGCCAATTCTTGGTGCTCACGCACGATTCTTACGGTTCAAGCGGCACGTTTACGGTCTCACAGGACGTCAACAACCTTGGCATTGTGGATGACTCTTACCAAGGGCTAGATGTGGCGGGCACCATCGACGGGAAGGCCGCCACCGGCAGCGGGCAAATCCTCGCAGGCGATGAAGACCAGCCCAACATAGAGGGTTTGAGCATTATATATACGGGCACGGCAACTGGCGAAGTGGGAGACATCACTCTTACCCTCGGTGTGGCAGAGGCAGTTGACAGGGCACTGTATTTCATCACGGACGCCTATTCCGGTTATGCGACTTACAAGCAGGAGGCTTACCAGAACCGGATCGATTCCCTTGAGGATCGGATATCCAGGATGGAATCGAGGCTTAACGATAAGATGGAGCGAATGATCAATAAGTTCGTGGCT
Organism: Deltaproteobacteria bacterium; assembly: GCA_019310535.1. GTDB lineage: Bacteria > Desulfobacterota > JAFDED01 > JAFDED01 > JAFDED01 > JAFDED01. The sequence continues at coordinate 28,465 of JAFDED010000022.1, read as the reverse complement.
ATGGAAAAAGCTCTCGGCGCCCTCCAAAGCCAGAGCCAGTGGTTAACGGGCCAGCTTTCGAGCATCAACTCGATGTGGTCCATTTGACGAAATAAGAAAAAGTGGAGATTGGTTAAATGATGAATGGAGTGGCAAGTAATCAATATACAAAAGCCAGGGTTATCACGGCAAATCCACTGGAATTAGTGATCATTGCTTACGAGGGCGCCATCCATGCCCTGGAATCGGGAAAACTCTGTTTACTGGAAAAAAAGTACGAACAAAAGGAAAGAGCGCTTCTGAAGGCACAGAACATCATAAACGAACTCCATTCCAGCCTGAACATGGAGGCGGGCGAGATCGCCGAGAGACTGGCAAACCTATATAATTATATGATCCGAAAGATTCTTTATGCAGACCTTCACAAGGACGTCGAGGGCCTGGAAGAGATCATCAAAATGCTTAAGGAGCTGAAAGACGCATGGGAAACTATCCAAACCGAAGAGACCCGGTATCCTGCAGATCCTTTCAAATCACAGGCCCAGCCCAGGAGAATTGCCAGCGTAGTGGCCTAGTGAAGTATCCGGAAGACCTTAATCAACAGGTTATAGACTGGATCCAGAGGGAGATGGATCTATACAGGGGTCTGGTCGGGTTAGCCTCTCTGGAGAAAAAGGCCATCACGGCCGAGTATTTTGAGGGCCTGGCTAAAATCGCAGATGACAAGAAGAGACACATATTAAAGATCGAAGAATTGGAGGTTCAATTTTCTCCGTTGAGAAAAAAATGGAAAGACTGGAGCGGCAGAGACACAAGATCGGTCAGGCACTGGGTGGATCTTTTAACTGGACTGGCGCGGGAGTTGGCTTCTCAGCAACGTGAGAATCAGGAATTGCTCGAAAATCTTTTGGGAGAGACTAATACCCGTATAAATAAGTTGAAATCAAGCGGTCATGCCTCCAATAGGTATAAATCGCAAAGGAAATACCAGCCCAGGTTTGTGGACATAAAAGGATAGAGAAGGTACACAAACTCGATGATGCGGAAAATGAAGCAAGTCATTAAAGTAATCGGGGTGCTTTGCCGATAAGATAATAAAGAGAGAATTTTACTGTCCGGGGGCACGCCATGACAATATCGAACTACCAGATCCAGAACGTTCTGCGAACCTACAATAAGCAATTGCGTCTGGAAAAGGTTCGGAACAACATAAAGGAAAAGGGCCCGCGGGTGATAGAAGATGAAGTGCACATTTCCCTCGATGGAAGGCGAAGGCAGATCTTCGAACAGGTCGCCGCCCAAATGAAAGAAAGTTTGATCGGCAAAAAAGAAGAAACACCCTGATCACCTTTTATTGAGAGAACCTCCTTACTATCGTTGAGGACGCATTTTTGGGCTTTGCGTCCTTAATATTCAAGGCAAAGATTCTGAGGAGATAGTGGCGAAACAATGTGATGACAAAATGAACGACATAAACAATTTATCCATCCGCATCTTGATCGTCGATGACAATAAATCCTCCAGAGATCTTCTGGAGGATTTACTCGTGCAGAAAGGGTACGATATCCGACTCGCTTCAGATGGATTGGAAGCCATCGAGATAATTGAGAATGAGGGTGTCGATCTGGTTCTGACCGATCTGAAGATGCCGGGTGCCGATGGACTTGAAGTATTACGGAATGCAATCCGGATCGATCCAAATATCCTTGTTGTAATAATTACAGGGTATGCATCCCTCGATACGGCCGTGGAATCGATTCGAGAAGGGGCATTTGATTATATCAAGAAACCGTTCGGGCTCGATGAGATTTTAATTCTCGTGCGGAAAGCCGTTGAAAGGATTCGCCTCATCAAAGAAAACCGCCTCCTTTTTGAAAAACTCCAGACAACCCATGAGGAGATGAAAAGGTTGCGGGCCAAGAAGGAAAGGCTCGAAAAAAAGATTCAAAGCTTGAACGAAAGTCTGGAATCATTTGAGGGAAAGCTTGCACACCATGTCTTATCCGTAAAGAAATTCCCATTCAATTTTCTTCCTTACCAGAGCCCGAATAACTCTGAGGTCAAGAAATGGGAAATGGTGAAGGAACTCGATAAATTATTTCTTTTGATGGGAGAGGGTATTATCGATGAGAATGAATTCAGGACATTAAAAAAGAAGCTTTTATCCATGCTCTGATGAAAGGGAACCACACACGCCATGGGATCTGAAAAAAAAACATCATCAGGGATACTTCTGGTAGATGATGAGCCGCTGGTTAGAAATACCCTCAAGGCAATCCTTTTACACCTTGGAGACTTGAAGGTCTGGGAAGCAGAGGATGGGCTCTGCGCGCTGGAAACCCTGGAAAATGAAGCTGTGGACATCGTCATTACAGATATCAATATGCCCCGTCTAGAAGGGCTCGAACTGCTTCGAAGAATAAAAGAATCCAACCCCTTAATTCCGGTGGCAATTATCACAGGGTTTCCTTCTCTCGATGTGGCAGTCAAGGCCATGAAACAAGGGGCCTCTGATTTCATCGCAAAGCCATTTCGGGTTGAAGAGATCGAACTCATCGTTCAGAAACTGCTCAATGAGCGAAAGTTATTGTTGGAAAATGCCCAACTCAATCGCGAACTCGAACAGAAAAAGGAGATCGAGAGATTAAATCATAAACTCAACCAAAAGATCAGGGATCTCACGGTGCTTTATAAGATTGGTGAGGTTCTTAACGAGTCAACGTTAGACAGAAATAACCTCTTCAAACAGGTCGCAGAACTTGCCATGGAAGTTACGAACGCCCGAAAAACCTCCCTGATGCTTATGGACCCTGAGAGAAAAAGATTGGTAATCAAGGCTTCTTGCGGCATTCCCACTGATATCGCCCAGAAAATTTCGCTTCGGCTTGGTGAAGGGATTGCAGGACAGGTCGCAAAGGAAGGAAACCCTCTTTTAGTAAAGGATATCCACCGATCCCGAAAATATATCGATGCCTCAGTTGGCCATTACAAAACGAACTCATTTATATCCGTTCCTCTTTTAATTAAAGGGGAAGTATTGGGCGTGATTAACGCTGCCGATAAGGAGGATGGAATAAGCTTTTCCAAGAATGAGATGAACTTGCTTTCTGCTGTGGCTCAGCGAGCAGCGCTTTGCCTTGAAAACTTAGCCCTGTATGAGAGCGTCTACAATAACCTGGTCGATACACTCCGTTCCCTGGTTTCCACCATCGAAGCTAAAGATTCATACACAAAGCTCCATTCAGCTAGAGTTACTCAGTGGTCGGTGGAAATCGCCACCGCCTTGAACATTGATAAAGAGGATATCGACATCATCCAATTTGCAGGCTATCTCCATGATATAGGTAAAATCGGTATCCCCGATTCCATCTTGATGAAGCCCGGAAGGCTTACCGTAGAAGAATATGATCTCATCAAAACTCACCCGGCCATTGGTGAGAAAATCGTCAAACCCCTTGACCTGCTGCCCAAGGAAAGGGATCTGATTCGCCATCATCATGAAAGATGGGATGGTAAGGGATATCCAGACGGGCTTGCCGGAGAGGATATTCCCTTATTAGCCAGAATCATGGCAATTGCCGATTCATTTGATGCCATGACATCTGATCGCGTATACCGAAAAGCAAAAGGGGTCAAGGATGCGTTGTACGAGTTGAATCAATGCGCCGGCAGTCAATTTGACCCCTTCGTGGTCGAAACGTTTTTAGCATTACAAGAGCAAAAGAAAGATGAAATGCTCTTGGATAACCGAATGATATCTGTCCCCACTGTAATGCCCTAAAGATATAAAGACTCATTTCTTCAATACCCCTTCCAGCATTTGAGAGCCTGGGTGGTCAAAATATTGACGGTTAAGAGAGATAATTACCCATAATGCTTGTTTGATAGCTGCGAAAAACCCTTCAAGAAACCCCTCCATTTTCATCATACTGGAAGAGTATCTTTTTGAAATCATAATGAAATACTCTTTTCGATAATTACTTCACACCTGCATCGGAGCATTGCTTTAAAGTGGCATAACATTTGCGATTATATAATCAAGAAATTCCTTATAAATCTCTACCCAAAGCAGAGAGGAATTTGTTTTTATGGCCGAGAAAGTTCTTTTGATCAGTGATAGCGAGCGGGATCGGAGTGATATTGCACGATTGCTTGGAGGGATCGGGCTTCAGGCGATAACAACTCATGGTTTTGAGGGAATAGAATCACTCCTCACCGAAGAGGGATTTTGCGTTATCCTCTCAGATTATAGTGCAGCCAAAGAAAGGATCATGACATGGAACACTCTCCTCCAGGAGAATAACTCTAAGGCCTGCTTCATCGTTTATGGAGATAAGATCGAGATCGAGGATTTGATAGAAATCGTTCATGCAGGGGTATTCAGCTTTATCCCAAAGGAGTTGTTGCCTAAAAAGATCGGGGAGTCCATTAAGAAGGGACTCGAAAACAGGAATGCATTCCTCGAGATTGTGGGTATGATCGAAGAATTGAAGGAGGTTAATGGCAAGCTCGAAAAAGAAAAGGAAATCTTGAGGAAAAAGAACAAGGAGCTGAATTTTATCAATCGTATCAGCAGTGAGGTGGCTTATGATTTAGACTGGGGAGCAATTTTTATGCGCCTTATAGATGCCGGGTTAAATCATGTGATAAATTATGAGCTTTTTGCCATTCTTATTTTGCTCAATGCAAAACCAAAGCTGGTTATCCATCTACCCGCCGGGGGGGTCAATAAAGAATCTTTCGATGGCATAAAAAAGGACATAGCAAAGCGATTTATAAGCTTTTCACAACAAAACGTGGATGTGGATGAGATTATTCTTGAATGCCATGGGTCGAAAAACGGAAAAAGCCCCTTAGCATCCCTCAGTCCGCCGCTTGAAAAAGCTTTAGGTTTACCACTCAGAATAGCAGGCCTGCCATTGGGTATGATCTATGCAATCCCAAAAAACGGAACGGGTTTCCATCCTCGTAAAAAAGACTTATTGTTGACCCTTTCGAACATATTGGCGCTTTCTCTGAAAAACGCCCGGGAATACGAGCAGGTGAAAGAGATGGCCGTTACCGACGGCCTGACCGGAATATATAATTACAGGGCGTTTTTTGAGTTTATCAAAAGAGAGTTCAGAAAGGCGAAAAGATACGACAAACCCCTCTCTTTGATTATGATAGATGTGGATAATTTCAAGGAGATCAATGATATCCACGGACATCTGGTGGGGGATCATGTCCTCAGGGAACTAGCTCTTTGCCTCAGTCGCTCTATTCGGGAGTCAGATATACTTGCACGATACGGTGGAGATGAATTTGCCGTCATTTTACCGGAGACTGGAAAAGGTGAGGCTGAAGCAGTCATCCGAAGAATGGTGAAAACGATAGAAAATCATCCTTTCGCGTGGAATGGAATCACCTTAAGTATCAATATCAGTTATGGTGTATCTTTTATAACAGAAACCGAGGAGAATGAATCGGAACACAGCTTTATCCACCGCGCTGATTCCCGCCTTTATCTGTCCAAGAACTCTCGGAGGACTCCACTCTACCAAAGGATGAGCCAATAATGAGAAAAGGGACATGAAACTCGAAAGATTCTATGATACCGTGCAAAAGGGAATATTAGTGTTTGATGGTGATGAATGCACAAAAGGCTTTTCAGTTAAGGTGCCCCCTTTTGACCAATCGATAGATACTATAAAGGTCGAACTCGAAGGCGAAGTCGGTAATTCATGGACAGGGCGCGAGGGTTGTCGGGCCAGGCTGAGCTTTGGGCAGAAAAGCCTCCCTGTTTGCATCGTTGATGTCCTGGATTTTCCTGTGGTGCAGTTGAAAAAACTCCATTCGAGGAATTATGTCCGCGTGGATGTCTATCTGCCCGTTCTCCTTAAAAAATTATCCCCAGAAAATTTAGCCTGTGCAAAAGATATATACCTCAAACCCCATTGGTCAGATAGTTCGAACTCCATTATCGATGATTTATTGAATAAAGACATGAATACATATAAACAGGCAGAAGCCGACTTCCCAAAACTGTTTCACATGCTTGCCGAGATCAATGTCAAATTAAACGTCATTCTCTCTTTCCTTAGTTGTGATGAGGGCAAAGAACTCATTATTAGCAAGCCCAGAAAAATCAATATCAGCGGCTCTGGCATGGCCTTCTGGACGGATCAACCCTACGAGCCGGGAGATCATGTGGGCGTTCGGATGGTCTTGCCTCTCTTCTACATGGCTTTTATAGGTTGTATAGCTGAGGTGGTCTCCGTGTCGAGGTCAGATAACCCGCGGCATGATGAAAACATTTATCGCGTCTCGATGAAATTTTGTGAAATTTCCGAAGATTCAAAGGAAAAAATTATTCAATACGTCTTCCAGAGACAGCGCGAAATTCTCAGGCAAAGGTCGGAATGAACGCCGGACATTGCTTGCCCTTCTTTGAATTGCAAGCAAGGCGTCGTCGCAGAGCCATTCCCGTCCATTTTTCTCGTAATCTCTCAATAGATAGTTGTTGTATAGCTTAATGACGTGTCATGATGTATAAGAACATCTGTCCTTTCTCCTCAAACTAAACCCGGATGCATCGTACACGTAAATGATCGGAACCCGACACGACGCTGTAACCAACCGTGATCACATTAATATGCAACACTTCCGGCACATCAGTATAAGGCTGGGCGAGAAAGTGAAATGTTTTCAGCACGGGAGAGGGTAAAATCTGCGAAAAAGCCTTGACTTGCCGTGGATAGTGATTTATTTTTAAGATTATCCACTTTGATCATCAACATATTGATCAACGATATTACAGTCGAATTGCCGCCGATAATAGATGAAGGATGTTGTTGGGGTGGCCGGGACGACTTGCCGTCCGGGTCGCGAAGCGACAAGGTGTTTTGCCCGGTGCACCCCGCGCCCGGGAACTATTAAACGAGCCATGTACTGCCTCTTGCTGCTGCGCAGCCCAGACAATAAATTGCCCCGGCCACCCCTCATGGAACCTGAATGCCATTAAGGTTTGGCCGGTATTGAGTCACAGCTTTCGGTCCAATGGTTAAGCAATAAGAACTTAATAAAAATCAAACAATTAAAGTTTTATTTGCTGACTTAAGAGGATAATCCTATTAATTTTTCTTCGGAAAAGAGATTCTGCCAATGGAGAGAATCCGGAAGGCGCCATACGACTGAATCCAGGCCGCAAAGTTATAGTAATCGGATGCATGACCCTGATCTTTTCGTTCCATTGGGCAGCGTGATATTTTTATTTTTCACCTACGCGGGCATTAACGGCGTCGAGTGAATTGCAACGCTTAAAAAGAGGGGAAAGACCTTGGGTGCGATGCCGTCATGCAGTATCGTCGATTGCATTGGCCGGAGGGGGGTTATATTCATTTTCATGATTTAACCTGTCCGACCTTGATTTGTATTTTCTGATTTAATGTATCAAGGCTGTGGTGCGGGCATTAAATTCTTGCTATGACATAATAAATTAGGATGGCATGTCAATTTTTTGGTGAAGCGATATCATGCTATTCACCGGGGATTCATGTTGGGATGTCGCTTCCCCTTATTTGAACACCGGAAAGAAAAGAAAATGCCTGTTTACGAGTTTTATTGCCGGAACTGTCATACTATCTTTAACTTTTTCTCCCGAGTCATCAATACCACAAAGCTTCCAATGTGCCCTCGCTGTGCGAAAGTGCAACTGGAGCGAAGGATGTCCATATTCTCCTTTTCCAGGGGAAAACAGGATACTCAGGAATCCGATGTGCCCGACCTCGATGAAGGCAGGATAGACAGGGCTATGCAGGCACTGGCCCGTGATGCAGAGGGCATGAGCGAGGATGACCCCCGGCAAGCGGCCAGTCTCATGAAAAAGCTGTATGATGCCACGGGTTTGAAGCTCGGTCCCGGAATGGAAGAGGTTATCAGGCGCATGGAAGAGGGAGAAGATCCGGAAAAAATTGAGACCGAGATCGGAAACCTGCTGGAAAGCGAGGACCCGTTCGCCGAAGCAGGTAAAAAAAGTCCCGGAAAGAAAAAGTCCTTCCCCGCCAGAGATGACCGCCTCTACGACTTATAATCCCGGATCTTATTTTGCTTAGTCCCCGACGTCCTTGGCTTTTGAGGGATTTCCGCGGAAATCCTTGCTTTATTCAACAGCACAATCTGCTCGTTGAGTATCGGCCGCCCGGGCACGAATTGTTGAAAGCCTCTCAGGCGCGCAAAGGATCGTCTGGGAAATATCGGTATTCTCACGAAAAGCCGAACATATTCCTCTAAGAAAGAAATGTCCGAACACAGGCATGTTGCAACAGCTTTCAGAGGGCCAGCCCCGGCCTTCCGTGAAAAGACCTCCCGCATACTTATCCAACTCGCATGGTATAAATGATCAACCGCCGATCAAAAAGATACCCGGGAAAAGAGGAGACATCGCTAAATCCCCCCTTTGGGAAAAATATATATTGACTCATAGCCTATCTCCCACAATTGTTCCCGGGCGGTTTGAAGTTAGCATTATGTAAAATAGGATGTCAAGAAGATTGAGTACTTTTAGTGCTGATTTTTTATCCTGCGTTCAAGCATGGATAACATCCATGATGGGTAATGTATTATAATCATCCATCGATATTGTAATGCAAAATCCGGGTTTCACCGAGGAGAAGGAGACGGGGCGTACACACATAGCCCCGCCTCTCATTTTCTAATAGAATAATCCACTTTGATCAGCAACATATTGATCAACGATATTACAGTGAAATTGCCGCCAATAATAGATGAAGAATGTTGTTGGGGTGGCCCGGACGACAAGTCGTCCGGGTCGCGAAGCGGCAAGAGGTTTTGCCCGGTGCACCCCGCGCCCGGGAACTATTAAACGAGCCATGTACTGCCTCTTGCTGCTGCGCAGCCCGGACAATACATTGTCTGGGCCACCCCTCATGAACCTGAATGCCATTAAGGTTTGGCCGGTATTGAGTAACAGCTTTCGGTCCAATGGTACGATCAGACGTTAGCCAGCTGGATGAAATAGGACTCAATATGATTTGTCCCCCCCAAAAAGGCCCCCAAGGAGCCCATCGCCCAAGCCGGCGATTCCGGATTTCTCCCCCTTTGACTGCCATCGAGCGGCGGAGAATATGCGATCTGCCAGCCGGGAAAAGGGCAGAGACTGCAGGTAAACAGGTCCCGGCCCGGTAAGACGAGCCAGAAATACGCCCTCACCGCCGAACAGCGCGTTCTTGAACCCTCCCACAAACTGGATGTCGTAGTCCACAGAGGGCGAAAACGCAACCAGGCATCCCGTGTCCACCCGCAGGGATTGGCCCGCACCCAGATCCTTCTTAATGATGGTTCCGCCCGCATGAACAAAGACCATCCCTTCTCCCACGAGGCGCTGCAAGATGAAGCCTTCTCCTCCGAAGAGCCCGGCCCCGATTTTCTTGGTAAAAGCCACCTCGATCTCGATGCCTCGGGCAGCGCACAGGAAGGCGTCTTTTTGACACAGAAAGCTGCATCCCAGTTCGCTGAGGTCCAGGGGAATGACCTTCCCCGGATACGGAGCACCGAACGTTACGCGGCCTTTTCCCCTTCCATTGTAAAGAAACGTGGTAATGAAAAAGCTCTCGCCCGTTATCATTCGTTTGAAACCCTTAAACATTCCTCCGCCCGTGGATGTTTGCATTTCGATGCCATCTTCCATGAACATCATGGCACCCGCTTCGGCACGGACACCTTCACCCTGATCGAGCTCCACCTCGACCACTTGCATGTCATCACCATAAATTTTGTAATCGATTCTGTCCGCCATGTTCAGCTCTCCTAATGATTTGCATGTAATGGATGCCTTCTCATCGCCCTCCGCCTGCTTGCCTCAAGAGGGAGATCAAGATGTGATAATTATATGCATGATAACAGACAGATGCCTTAAATACAAGATACAATAAGGGGAGTGTTTGGAAGATGAACCCCTTCGTATGTTTTACGGGAGTATCTTTTGCGGAGGGTTGAGAAAAAGGACGCACAAAAATTGCATGAGGGGCAAACAGCCACGCAAAAGCCTTAGCCCTTGCAAGCGGCCAATTCGCTCCATTGCAAAATGATGGATAATCAAGAATAAAGATAACTTTAACAATGATTAAGTGTTGAATATTATATATAAGAGAAGATCTCCATCACGCCGTGTTTGTTAATCCATATTAAGGAGTGATGGGTATACGGAAAATATATCTTGACAAAATTAATAGGGATTGTTAAACTAATGTAAACTTTGAAGGTGAAGCAATGGCAAAACCAAGAAAAAAGATTGCTGTTCACGAAGAAATTTTCATTCGCGAGTGTCTCAAATGCGGACGCGAGTTCAGGGCGGATGGAAGATTTATCAGGGTTTGTAATCGCTGCAAGGGAACAGAAGATTGGCGTAACTTGAGGATTTATTATGAATTGAACCCCTCCTATCGTGAGAGCTGGTGATCCTTTCACACAAATTCCGCCAGCAACACAATGATATAGACCATTTTCTTTTCTTATAAACGTTGATGTTTTCTGTGTGAGGTGTTTGTCTTTTGCATGATAATCTTTGAAGAACCTTCCTTTAATGCTTTGCTCTACTCCATGTGGTGTTCTCTCGGCCGTCTTCCAGGATGATCCCCTTTTTCGCAAGGTTCTGGCGAATTTGATCCGCCAATTCCCAACGCTTGGCAGCCCTCAGATCTGTGCGGACCGCGACGAGCAGATCGATCAGCTCATTTACTTCATTCGAAGCGCTCTCATATCCACTCCAATGTATCATCATTTGTATAAGCATCGCCTCAGCCGCGGCAATTTTTTCCCCATCTATACCGGTCTCTTTTGCAGCAGCTACCTTGCGGGCCAGTTCCAGCAGAAAATAGAGGATGCTTGAGACGCCCCATGTACGGGTTGCCGGGTCGGCCAGTAAACCGCCTGTCAGGCGAATCTGTTCATCCAGTTGAGTCTCCGCATCCCAATCCTGTATGCTCTCTGAAGGTGGCCTGTCAGGAGAGATTGCTCCCGCCTCTCGGTCGAAGGTCCCTGGATGAAGCTCATCCAGCTTAAAAGAAGTGCCCGAGGGATGGACATGTTCGCGTTCACCATATCGCACCACGACTTGGCCCACCCCCTGGACATGACATTGTCTGAGGGTTGGTTCGATAATGCATGCCGTGTGCTCATCGATTCCCAGGATTACCGAAGAATCGGGCAGATCGTGCTCCAAGCGTTTCAGCCGCGGTTCTCCCAGGTAGCAGAATCGTGTGTCGTGGGTTCCTCCCTCTGCGTTGTTCCAATGTGGTATGACCGCTACATCCACGCCCAAATCTTCAAGAAAATTAAATCCTTCTACCCAGTACGGTTTTTCTCCAACCTTGTAAATTTCGTAAACCGGCAGCGAAAAACGTCCCGTTGTAATGGCTGCAGCGCTGGCAAAAACCAGGTGGGCGCCTGCCGCGAATCGCTTGCATAGTGTCTCCAGCACGCTCGAACCTCGCAATTGATTAATGAAGTATGTGGGGCTTCCGGGGCCTGCGAAAATGTAGTTTGCTTCATGGAGTTTTATCAGCGCCTGCTCGGCTTCAAGCGCGCTGATCTGTTTGGATTTGTACGATGCCACTGCCAGGGGTGTATCCAGGCGATGCTGAAAATACTCTACGGCTCGCGCGGAGATCTCATCGACGTTGAGCTGGAAACCTGCCGGTGTGTCAAGAAACACGGCTCGAACTCTTCCGCTGATCCTTGATAGAATAGCTTTATGGACTTTTCGCATGGATTCCGCCATCTCCCCGGATCCCATCAGAGTGATTGTCCCAAGAATGTCTGCCATTTATTAAGCCCCATTTCCCTCGAAGACCTAACTGGAATCCAGCGCGCTAAGCACCAGTAATACTGAAAATGCATTATCCAATACTCCGGGCGAGGCGTCTCGCTCCGCCCGTAAAGCCTCGAGGCTATTTTGAGTTCATTAAACGGATTTATTGGTTTAAAGACGCCAGGGTCAATCTTACAGGAGGTTTCCCATATCCAGAATGTCCGGCGGCGGATCCTGAGCGTCTTTAAAATGCCTGATCACGTGAGGATGACAGGTGAAGAAAATAACCTGAACAGGAGTGCAGCGGGAGAATTCATTAATGGCCAGAGCCGCGGCGCGTCCCCGCTCGGGATCGAAATTCACCAGAATATCGTCCATCAGGACAGGGAGTGGACCAGCCTGTCTGACATACTCGCGTATCAGCGCCAGGCGAATGGACAGGTAAAGCTGCTCCATTGTGCCCCTGCTCAGGTGCTCTGTGGGAACCAGTTCACCCGAGGAGCGCATAGCCATAGGATGAGCGTTGTCAAGAGGCATGCGCAAGTTCTCAAAGGCGCCTCCTGTCATTTTTTGAAAAATATCTGAAGCCCAGCGAATAACCATTGGCTGACGCTGTGTTTCATATTTCTGTCGCGCAAGGTCCAGAAGAGTCGCCGCGGCCTTCGCCGTCGCCCATGCCCAGGTGCTTTCATGCAGTTGCGCACGCGCCTGCTCTCTTTGCTGGAGCAGGAAAGAGAGGCGATCACTCTGTTCCATGGACCGGATTTCGTGGTCCAGATGACCGATGGTCTCACCCAGGCTATCCAACATATCCCTGAGCCTGGCAACCTCTGATGCCTGCGCTTCCTTATTGCTCCTAATAGTTTCCCAATTTACCGCCTGGAGGGTATTGCTGACCGATTCCTCGTCAGGCAGGTCAGCTCCCACCCGCAGTGAGGCTAAAAGCTCTCTCCGGCCCGCGATGAGTTCCTCTCGCCTGCTTGCCATGGGGGCTAGAGCGCGGTAGGACTCCTCGTCCTTTGCGCCGGCCCTGGTCAGCAGCATTTCCCGTTCGGTCTCTTCCTCGGAGAGGCGTTTTCCGGCGCTTTCAAGTTGCAAGGCGACCTCACGGATGCGCTCGTCCAACTCATGCTTCCTTTGGAATGCTTCCTGCGCAGCCCGACACTCTTCTCGCAGGTCCCTCATTGCTCCCAAGAGTTCGAATCCATCAGGCGCTTCGCGTCCACAGGCCTCAAGAACTTCAGCGGCCTTTTCGGAAAAGTCGTCCCATATGGCCTGCTGGCGCGCTACCATTTTCTGAGATTCATCCCATCGTCGGTGCGCCTGTTGGAATTCCCTGATGCTCCGGAGAAAGATGCGCAGCGCACCCGGGGACTCTACTTTGTCCAGACTCCGCTCTCGTTGCCATGAATCCCATTCGGCCCGGATCTGCTGGAGCAACTTTTTAGCTCGTTCTAATTCGCAATTGCATCTGTCTCGATCCTCCCGCGCACGACCCAGCTCTTTTCGGATTTGTTGCGCCTGAAGCTGGAGGGCTTGACGCTTCCCCACTCGCTCTCCGGCTGCCCGGGCCCTGGCCAGAGCCAGCCGGGCCTCCTCCTCCGATATCTCATCCCGGCCGAGCAGTTCCCTGCTGATGGAGGACATGTGAACGAGCGCGGCTGCTTGCCGTTCTTTCGCGTTGGCAAGCTCCTCCCGTAGAGTCCTCATGCGACGCTCCAGTCGCTGTTGGTGTCGCTCTTGTTGCTCGCTCAACTCTTTGAGTCGGGCCTTGGAGTTTTCCAGCAACCGACGGCGAAACCGGTTCAACAAAAGGCTTCCGGCCAGCCCCGAAGCAGTAATCAGCGCCGCCGCCGCTGAGCCCGCCCACGCAGCCAGCAAAGCAGCGGTCATAAAGAACATTGCCGCGGCCAGGGGGAGCCACCCAGGGATCAGTGGGCCACTATCCTGGGCCAGCCGGGCGGACTGCCGGGCGAGGTCATCCTTATCCTGGACGGTCTCCTCAAGCGCTGCTTCAAAGGCTCTTACACGTTCCCGTGCCGCTTGTGCCCGTTCGTGAAAGCGCAGCCACTCCTCAAGTCGATCACGGGCCGCGGGCTGTTCCATACTATCCCTGGATATCGACTCTTGGGCCAGCGCTTTTTCAGTATCTTCCAGGGTTCGCTTTTTCTGCAGGACGGTGGTTTCTGCTGATTCGAATCGCTCCCTGCATCGGCGAAGATTTTCCTCGGCCTCCCGCAGGCGGCTCTCCCATTCAATGACCACCTGCTCCACGGATGATGATGCATCGAAATTAAGCGCCTGCTCCTGATCCCACCCGTTTCCAATTGCGTTGAGCGCTGCTATCATGTTCCGGTGTTCCGCGGCATCATTCCCCCGTGCTTTCGTCAATTCATCAGGGAGTCCGCTCAGCGCAACAGCCCTATCGGCAAGCTCATCGATGTCCGACCGGAAACGTGTAATCTCCTGATTGGGGATGAGGCGGTTCCTTTCTTCCTGAATCGTCCGTAACCGGGATTCCAACTCCTCAGTGAGCTCCCGAGAGGAGCGTATGCGCCGTATGATTTCTTCAAGCCGCCGGAGGCCGTCCGGTGGAAAATTAGCTGCTGGTTCAAGTTCTTTAATATGTGCCCCCGCCTTCTGGAACTCTTCCCAGCTTGCCTGGAGGTCGGCCAGCTTCTGGCACCGGGCAAAGTCCTCCTGAGCTTTGGCCAGTTGATGACGCACTTGCTCCCGCTCCATCCAGGCTTCTTGCCGTTGACGAGACGATTCAGCGTACCGGGCGGGTACAGTGCGGATTTGTTGAATCTCGGCTTCCGCCTCATCCAGAGCCCTGTTCGCCCTCCCCACTGGTTGCGTCCTCCCTGCGGGCCTGTAAAGAGCTCGAGATTGCTCCGTCAGCTTTCTCCACACATCCACGGGAGAAACGGCTCCGGTTCCGGCAGCGGCCCCCATGATGCGTCCCTGTACTTCTTTGCTGTGAAGGGATTCGACCTCCTGCAGCTCCTTAAGCCCGAAGGCGAACACTGATTCGAACAAATGCCGGTCTGTCCGGTGGAGCAGGTTTGGCAAGGCTTCGGGAGGACTTTCCGAGCCCTGTGCGCTCAAAATCCTCACCCTGCCGCCCCTGGGACCCTCGGACCGCTCAATTCGCCAACAAGCTCCATCAACCCCCACCACCTCCAGAGCTCCCATGCGCCCTCCGCCATGCGCCGGGATATACGGGTTGGGTGCTGACCGTTCCCTGAAGCCGAAGAGCACAGCGCGAACCAGCTCCAGTAAAGTGGTCTTCCCCTCCTCATTGTTTCCCCGGACGAGGGTTAAACCATATCCAAAAGGGCCGACGCGGCGGTCCTCAATGGAGCCGAAGCGACCTACATACATCTCCTGAATATTCATGGTATTAAAACAGAGTAATTGTCATTCAGGGGCTGCACCCGCGGAGCATGAGAATCGTTTAGCAATATATTGCAGAGCCTGCTATTATCCATCAATATATATTGCGCAACAACTTTGTTTTCTACGTAATGATAATTTCAAAATGCAAAATCAGCAGTTTAAAATGCAAATCAGCTTTCGACATTTTGTATTGATAAATTACGTTTCTGGCATCAGATAGTCCAGGGCAAGGGTCTCTGCGTCATCAAGAAGCGCCCTGATGGCTGATTGGTCCCCCATCATGGCAGCCACGACCGGTCCATCGGTGAGGAACCTGCGGCATAAACGGTTCTCGAAAAGTTCCGAAAGAGAATCCAGTACCGCATTCAGCGCAGGCCCGCCCTGCCGCGCCTCTTCGATCAGCCGGAGAAAGTCGCCGACGAAGCTCTCTTGCAGCAGCAGGCTATAGCGATCAATGGAAGCTCCGGTTGCGTTCTCGAGGGACTCAATGCACAGCCTCGATGTGGACATTGTCAACCGTTCTTGAAGCATTGTCCGCAGGTCTTCCGGTTTCTGCAGGGAAAGCCAGTCGTGGAGAGGTCCCCTTCCATGCCATCGGATTCTGGCTACCAGGAGATCCTCCGGGCCTCCTGCCGATGCGCTGCAAAGCCGATCTTCAACGCCCGCCAGCAAGCCGTCCACGTCTTCGAACTCTGAAATATCCACTTCCACCCGCTCCCAGCGCGCCTGATGGACCGGGATGAACTGGGTTGATATGTTCCCCAGTTCGTCCACTCCCACAAGTGTACACCCGCGCTGACCTGCTTCGTTGATATGGCGTCCCTGGGGATTCCCGGGGTACACCACCAGGGGCCGGGATGGGGAAAGCAGCCCATAGGCGTGTACATGCCCCAGGCACCATGCATCCATTCCGGAATGTATCAGGTCATCCAAGGCACAGGGGGCGTAATTTTCATGCCCCGATTGGCCCGCCACATTGCAGTGGAGCAAGCCGATGGCAAAAGGAGCATTACTCCCAGGCTTGAGCCTCAGAGCCAGGTTTTCCTCCACCCTGGCAGTGGGGAAACTGATCCCGTGCACCCGGGCGATCTCAAAGTCTTTGCGAACCACGGGCACAAACTCAGGCTGGTCTCCGAACAGGTGGACGTTCTCGGGGAACCGAACGGGAGCGATAAGGCTGTCCAGTGGATCATGGTTGCCTGCAACGATACATACAGGAATCCCTCTCTGTGCCATGCGCGTCATCTGGTCCCTGAAAAACACGGCCGCACGGAGACTGCGCTCTGCGCCATCGTAAATATCGCCGCCCACCGTAACAAAGTCCACCTGCTGTTCCAAAGCAATATCGACAATGCGCTCACAGGCTCGAAAGGTGGCCTCACGGCACGCAGCCGCCAGTTCCTTATCCAGCAGCGCTAATCCCTTGAAAGGACTGTCTATGTGCAGGTCGGCACAATGGAGGAATCGGAATTTTCTCATGGTATGGTGTGAAGGGAAACCGTGAAGGTAAAAACCCTGTTGCCTGAGAAGGACTGAGTGTTGATTTCGTTTTCTTTGCGCATTTTTTCAATTCGGGATGTAAACCAAATTCGGATACAATGCACAATATATTGAATTTTATATCAGTTGTTCGCCGAAAATGCAAGTTTCAAAGTTACAAATAAATATTCACGGGCATCCTGTGGTTTAATGAAGACGGCCGAGAAAAAACACCGTCATATTCCCTTATTACGAAGGCGAATCTCCAAGAAAAACCTTACCGCATCCCAATTTCATTGTTACTATCACCTATACCCAGCGCCATGGATCCACACCGGGTGCACCGATCAAAGCTGTAAATTCATTTAGACTTTGAATATCACATAAAGAATGTCTTCAATATGCGCATATCACCACGTATTCACTCTCTGCAGGTATATCGTACTGTAGGGGATGCGGTTCAGCAAGTTCATAGAAACCATCATGACCTCGCGGGCGCAACGAAACATGAAAAAAGCAAAATAATTATTTTACAATGAATTTTCATAGAGATGGACTGAAAGCAAAGAACTTTTCTTGCAAGGAGGTGGTAAATGGTTATTGACAAAACATGATACCAGTGTTATTTATTATGATAAATTACTGGTGCGTATTCCATGGATTGTGCATTCATTCTTACTTATCATTCCTTGTGAAGTCTTATTAATGGCCGGGTCATTGATGTCTTTTTAAAAAGGCATGCTGTGCTGCAGTCTCTCGATGAAAAAGTTGGATACTCGCGAGGCATCATTGCCTCTCGCGGAAAAATTGGCAGGATAAATGTGGATAATGTGGACAAGGAAGGGATTTTATTTATTTAATGCGCCATCATTTTCATACAGAGCAAAAGAGGTTGTATGTTCACGGAGGATGGCAGCGCGTCCATGGAAAGGCGGAACATGAAAACGCTTATTAAAAGGTGGCTTAACGAAGTGATCCTATGGCTGGACGGGAAAGGAGAAAACCTTACCAGACATGAACTCGTGGAGCTTCGCAATCGCCTCAACATCATCATCGATGAAGTAGGAGAGCAAGAACAGATATTGGAAAAAGCATTGAGCGGTGAGGGCAAGGAGGCCTGATGTGAGGAATGCCATTGAGCGATTCGGAATCGCTCTCCAGCTCGAGCAGAATCGATCTACTCACACAATCCGTGCTTACCTTTCAGACCTTCGGCAATTTCGACAATATCTCCTGGAAAAGCGGTTTTGCCTGAGGGGGGACCAGGAAGATGTAAATCCTGAAGCTGTTGACCAGCGAGTGATTCGCTCCTACCTTGGAAACATTTACCGCACCGCCAAGAGACGCTCTATCGCACGGAAGATTTCCGCCATCCGAGCCTTTTTCCAGTTTTTGGTGCGCCATGGGTTGGTTCATACAAACCCCGCCGATTTAATATCTTCCCCTCGCCCGGAGAAACATCTCCCTGGGGTTTTGAGCGTCGACGAAGTGTTCAAACTACTGGATGGTCCCTCGGGAGCCTCCCCCTTGGAATTAAGAGATCGGGCCCTCATGGAGCTTGCTTACTCCTCCGGATTGCGGGTATCGGAACTGGTGGGTTTGAATGTAGAGGACGTCGATGTCCGGGAAGGGCTTGCGCGGGTCATGGGAAAGGGGAGGAAGGAACGGATTGTACCCGTAGGGGCCCGGGCCGTTGAAGTCTTGAAGAATTATTTATTGCAGCGTGGAGAACTGCGGAACCGCACGGGCCGATCAGATCCAGCGGCGCTTTTTCTCAATCGACGGGGAGGCAGAATCACTGACCGCGCGGTGCGCATGATAGTAAATAAGTATTGGCGGATGCAGGCAATGGTGAAGCGCCCTCATCCCCATACCCTGCGCCACAGCTTTGCCACGCACCTTCTGGATGGGGGTGCGGACCTTCGATCCATCCAGGAGATGCTGGGGCACGCCAGCCTTTCCACTACCCAGCATTATGTCCATCTGAGCGCCACCCGGCTCATGGAAGTCTATGACCGTGCACATCCCCGGAGTCGAAAATAATAAAACTCGAAATTCCAAATTTCTTTTATCTACCTGAGACGGGAAAAGGGACAATGATTCACAGCACCACTATATTGGCCGTCCGACATAAGGATCGGGTTGCCATGGGCGGAGATGGACAAGTGAGCATGGGAGAGACCACGATTAAGCAAAGCGCAAAAAAGGTGCGCCGCCTCTATCACGGCAAAGTGATCGTGGGCTTTGCCGGTGCTTCAGCCGACGCCATCACACTGGTTGAGCGACTGGAGGAGAAACTGGAGAGCTTCAACGGCAACCTCAAACGCTCAGCAGTAGAACTGGCCAAAGATTGGCGAACAGATCGTACCCTGCGGCGGCTGGAAGCCTTTCTGCTCGCAGTGGATCAGGAGTACTCCTTCATTATTTCAGGCACGGGCGATGTCATAGAGCCCGACGATGGTCTGGCCGGCGTTGGTTCGGGCGGGGCTTACGCTCTGGCCGCCGCCCGCGCCTTGGTCCGACACACAGATCTGGATGCTCGGTCCATTGTTGAGGAAGCCATGAAGATCGCAGCGGATATCTGCGTTTACACTAATCGTGAGATTCACATAGAGGAAATATGATATAATGCAAACTTTTACACCGCGAGAGATCGTCTCAGAGCTTGACAAATACGTTGTCGGTCAACACAAGGCCAAGAAAGCAGTGTCTATAGCTCTCCGAAACCGGTGGCGCCGCCAGCAGGTGAGCGAAGAGCTCAAGGACGAGATTGCTCCAAAAAACATCATTATGATCGGCCCCACCGGCGTGGGGAAAACCGAGATTGCGCGCAGACTGGCCCGCCTGGCCCAGTCTCCCTTCCTCAAGATCGAGGCTTCCAAGTTTACCGAGGTTGGGTACGTCGGCCGCGACGTGGAGTCCATGATCCGAGATCTTATGGAAATCGGGATCAACATGACCCGTGAAGAGGAGCGGGAGAAGGTCCAGGCCAAAGCCCGAGAGGTAGCCGAGGAACGGCTTTTGGACATACTCCTGCCACACCCGCGCACTGTCTCTCAGGCCCAACCCGGGCCTGTGTCTACAAGTTCTGACGTGGCTGTTCCCCCCGTTCAGGATCGAATCAGCACCAGGGAGAAGTTTCGGCAGAAACTGCGCAGGGGTGAACTGGACGAGCGCTATGTAGACATCGAGATTACCGCCTCCGCCATGCCCGTTATCGAGATCTTCTCCGCTCAGGGCATGGAGGAGATGGACATCAACCTGAAGGATATGTTCAGCAATATCCTGCCCAAGCAGACCAAGAGGCGGAAGGTGAAGGTTTCAGAGGCCATGGAGATCCTTGTACAAGAGGAATCCAGCAGGCTCATTGACATGGATCGAGTGGTCAAGATCGCCAAAGAGAGGGTGGAGCAGGGAGGCATAATCTTCCTGGATGAGCTGGACAAGATCGTGGGCAGCGGTACCTCGCACGGACCCGACGTCTCTCGTGAAGGGGTCCAGCGCGACCTGCTGCCTATTGTAGAGGGTTCTTCGGTGAGCACCAAATACGGGGTGGTCAAAACGGACCACATTCTTTTCATCGCCGCAGGCGCGTTCCATGCTCATAAACCCTCGGACCTTATTCCGGAAATGCAAGGGCGGTTCCCGTTGCGGGTGGAACTGGACTCTCTGGGGGCGAAAGAATTCGTGCGTATTCTCACGGAACCTGAAAATGCGCTCACCAAACAGTACATGGCCATGATAGAGACCGAGGGGATCGATCTCACATTTCTTCCCGAAGCCGTTGAGGAGATCGCCCGCATTGCAGAACGCGTCAACGATCGCACGGAGAACATCGGCGCCCGTCGGCTCCACACCATCATGGAGAAACTCCTGGAGGATCTCTCTTTTAACGCTCCTGACATGGAAAACAAGCAGGTGGTCATAGACGTCCACTACGTACAGCAACGCCTCCGGGATGTGGTGGAGGATGAAGATTTGAGCCGGTATATCCTGTAGGCTTTCCATCTTGCTGTTTCAGGCCCCGAGGCCGCGGTGTCGTTTTATTTTTTTGAGGGTCTTTGAAAAAGATTAAGTTTAACAACTTTATCTGATGCATTGCGATCTTGGGTTATCCAGGCTAGTTCATATGCTCCGCTGACGGGGAAGGAGTAAAAAGCGCATGATCAAACAAAAAAATTTTCACCTTCGAGCACTCTTGGCGCAAAAGTTATATATGCGGCATTGAGTATCTTGCGTGAAAACGAGAAAGAAATGCCTGTGCGCGACCTCCTCAAGGAGATCGAGAAAGAAGTTGACCTGGACGATTGGGCAAAAGAAAGATACGGGAGAAGTGGCAACGTTCGGTGGGAATCGATTTTACATTTAATGAGTATCTATTACGTCAAGGCTGGATACCTGGTTAGGAAAGGCGGTATATGGCATTTAACCCCGGAAGGTGAAGAGGCTCTCAAACTAGGCGCTGATCGACTCTTTGAACAGGCTAAGGTCGCATATGCCAAATGGAAATCTGAACAGCCTGATACTCATAAAGATGAAACGGTCGCAGAACCCACTGCCGAAATACTTCCATATGAACTCATAGAGCAAAGGGCAATCGAAGGACTTGAGAAGTTTATAAATGCGAAGAACCCTTATGAATTTCAAGATCTCGTGGCCGCGATGCTTCGGGGGATGGGTTATTATACGCCTTTTGTTGCGCCGAAAGGGAAAGACGGAGGGGTGGACATTGTTGCGTACCGAGACCCTCTTGGTACCGAATCGCCCAGAATACAGATCCAGATCAAACACAGGCAATCTGCAGCACCCGTTCAGGAAGTGCGTCAACTCATGGGATTGTTACAAAAGGAAGGGGATGTGGGAATCTTTGTATCTACTGGCGGTTTTTCACCTGAGGCGCGGGCAGCTGCACGCAGTTCCCATGTTCATGTTGAACTGATCGACCTTCACCGTTTCATCAACTTATGGCGAGAGTTTTACAATAAGCTTAAAGACGAGGATAAGAGCCTGCTCCCGCTTAGACCTATTTATTTCCTTGCAACGTCTGAATAGGGCGTCCCATACAGCCAAGGCTGATCGAAACGTTGCATCTCCTGGGCCGTGTTCTGTTTTGAGATCAAAATGAGCCCCCGAGCATGAGGAATCCAAGGCGCGATTATTACTGGCAAGGCAGAAGAGTTTATGCAGCATCTTATCGATAAGGCCAATGTCCTTCTGGAAGCGCTGCCGTACATCCGTCAGTTCGCCGGCAAGCGAATGGTGATCAAGTACGGAGGTGCGGCCATGGCGCAAAAGGAGCTGATGAGCTTCGTCAAGGATGTGGTCTTGCTGAAATACGTGGGCATCCTTCCTGTGGTGGTCCACGGCGGTGGGCCGCAGATCGGGCATTTCCTGAAGCGCCTGGGCATAGAGATCCGCTTTGTGGAGGGGATGCGGGTAACCGACCCCGAGACCATGGAAGTGGTGGAGATGGTGCTGGTAGGACGGATTAACAAAGACATCGTAAACCTGATCCACCAGTGCGGGGGACGGGCGGTGGGCCTGTGCGGCAAGGACGGCGGCCTCATCAGAGCACGAAAGCTGTGGCTGCGGGGACCCGACGGCCGGATCCGACGCGATTCAGATCTGGGTCTGGTGGGTGAGGTGGAAATGGTTCAGACCGATGTCATCGATGCCCTGCAGCAGAACGGATTCATCCCCGTGGTTGCCCCTGTGGGTGTTGGGGAGGATGGTCAGACATACAACATTAATGCCGACCTTGTGGCAGGCAAGGTGGCCGGCGCCCTGCGCGCCGAAAAATTTATTCTGTTGACAGACGTAGAGGGGATAATGAACTCGAAAAAAGATCTTATCTCTTCCATCGATATCCAACAGATCAGGCGGCTCATGGCCGACGGGACAATTTCGGGAGGAATGTTGCCCAAGGTCCGGTGTTGCATCGAAGGCCTTGAGGCGGGAGTATCCAAAGTTCACATTATCGATGGCCGCGTGGAGCACGCCATCTTGCTGGAGATGTTCACTGATAAGGGAATAGGAACCCAGATTGTGGGTTGATCAATGCAAAATACAACATTAACAATGCAAAAGGTTAAGTGATTTGAATTATCAATGATTTTATGGTTGAAGAGCAATTCCCGGTTTAGTACACGTGCTTCTACTTGAAGAAAATTTGGAAAATTATCAATTAACAAGGAGAAAGGGGAAAGGTTAAAGGAGAAGGGGAAATGATGGAGGAAAATGGCTGAAGGATGGAGGTTATGAAAAAAACCTTTTTCCTTTAATTTTAAATGCTAAGTGCTAATCTTGCATTTTGCATTGATAAGACGCTATTTTACAGGAGAGGCGAAATATGAGAACCCAGTCGCTGATTCAAGAAGCGGAAAAATACCTTATGGCCACCTATAAGCGGTTTCCCATTGCCCCTGAGAAGGGGGAGGGTTGCGTGATTACTGATGTGGACGGCAAGAAATACCTGGATTTCGTGGCGGGAATTGCAGTATGCAACCTTGGCCACCGCCCGCCGGAACTGGTGGAGGCCATTCAGCATCAGGCCGGGCGGCTCATACACACGTCGAACCTGTACCATATCGAACCCCAGATTCAACTGGCGCGCCTCCTGGTTGAGAATTCCTTCGGAGATAAGGTCTTCTTTTGCAACAGCGGGGCCGAGGCCAATGAGGCCGCCATCAAGCTGGCCAGAAAATACGCCAAGGATCAAGGCCGTGAGGACGCATACCGCATCATCTGTATGAATGAATCCTTCCATGGCCGTACTCTGGCCACTGTGAGTGCAACGGGCCAGAAAAAATTCCATAAGGGATTTGCTCCACTTGTGACAGGATTTGACCACGTGCCTTTCAATAACCTGGAGGCTGCGGCGGGAGCGGTTACGGATCAGACGTGCGCCGTCCTGGTTGAGCCCATACAGGGGGAGGGTGGCGTCAACATGCCGTCTCCGGACTATCTGAAGGGCCTGAGGGAGATGTGCGACCAGCGGAATATCCTCCTGATTTTTGACGAGGTGCAGGTGGGCATTGGACGCACGGGACTGCTTTTCGCATATGAGCACTTTGACGTGAAACCCCACATTATGACCCTGGCCAAATCCCTGGCCGGAGGGTTCCCCATTGGTGCTATGATAGCCGTTGATGAGGTGGCCGAAAGCTTCTCACCAGGAACCCACGCTTCCACTTTCGGGGGCAATTTTCTGGCCACTGCTGCGGGGATCGTCGTCATGAAACGCATGCTTCAGGGGGAACTCCTTGCTCACGCGCAGGATGTGGGGGTGCATTTCCGTGAGGGCCTTAATAGGCTGAAGGATCGACACAATGTTATCAAGGAAGTCCGCGGGCTTGGATTGATTCTGGCCATTGAACTCACCATCCCCGGAGGCGGTCTCGTGAGCAAGGCCATGGAAAAAGGATTCCTTATAAACTGCACCGCGGATAAAATCCTGCGGTTCGTGCCGCCTCTGGTTGTCCAGAAAGAGCAAGTCAATGCCCTTCTGGAGACGCTGGACGAACTGCTGGCGGAGGCAGAGTAATAAAAGCCCTCACCAAGACGATTTTAGAATTCGTCTTTTACTTTCGCAGAAAAATTTCGACAGGACAAACAGGACAACAGGAAAAAAAGGAAAATCCAGTTTATTCAGTTATTCTGTCAAAATATCTTCTCAAAATAGCGGATTTGACAAAACCCCGTGGGATCGACAGGAGGAGAGATGGTAAGGCGTTTCAGCAAAGTGGTGCTGGCTTATTCGGGAGGATTGGACACATCGGTTATCCTCCGGTGGCTCAAAGAGACATACAAGTGTGATGTGGTGGCCTATTGTGCTGATATAGGGCAGGGGGACGACATGGACGAAGTCCGCCGCAAGGGCGAGGCCACAGGAGCATCCCAGGTGGTCATCGAAGACCGTCGTGAGGAGTTTGTGCGGGATTTTGTGTTTCCCATGCTGCGGGCCAACGCCATTTACGAACAGGGCTACCTGCTGGGAACCTCCATCGCCCGGCCCTGCATTGCCATGGGTCAAATCCAGCTCGTCCGAAAGCTTGGGGCTGATGCCGTCAGCCACGGCGCCACCGGTAAGGGAAACGACCAGGTCAGATTTGAACTCACGTATATGGCCCTGGAGCCGAACATAGCCATCATCGCACCGTGGCGAGACCCACTGTGGACGTTCACCGGCCGACCCGAACTGCTGGCGTATGCCGACACACACGGCATTCCGGTAACAGCAAGTGTGGAGAAGCCTTACAGCATCGACCAGAATCTGCTGCACATCAGTTTCGAGGGAGGGGTTCTGGAAGACCCATGGTCCGAGCCGCCCGCAGACATGTATCATTATACCGTCCCCCCCCTGCGGGCACCTGACCGACCTGCTGAGATGGAGATAGATTTCGAGAAAGGAAACCCTGTGGCCGTGGATGGCCGGCGTATGACTCCGGCTGAGCTGCTGACTTATCTCAACGACGTGGCAGGAAGTAACGGAATCGGGCGGGTGGACCTGGTGGAGAATCGCTACGTGGGGATGAAATCCAGGGGGGTCTACGAAACCCCTGGCGGCACAGTGCTCCAAGCGGCTCACCGGGCAGTGGAGTCCATCACCCTGGATCGAGAGGTCATCCACCTGCGCGACAGCTTGATCCCCCAGTACTCGCGCCTGATCTACTTCGGTTACTGGTTCTCTCCCGAGCGTGAATTGATGCAGAAAATGATTGACGCTTCCCAGGAAAGGGTCACCGGCACAGTCCGGCTCAGGCTGTATAAAGGAAACTGTATCATTCTTGGGAGGCGATCGCCATACTCGCTGTACCGAAAGGATATGGTGAGCTTCGACCAGGCGGGAGGCTATGAGCAAGGAGACGCCACGGGTTTCATCCGCCTCAACGCACTTCGCCTGCGCATCAGGGCCATGACAGGCAAGTGATAATTACCCATGTTTATTCTGTACACAGCGCAAACGAGGTTTGCCCGAAGTAGATCTTACAGAACGTAATTGTCATTCAGGGGCTGCACCCGCGGAGCATGAAAATGGTCAGGTGGCTGCACGGGTTTACTGCATAACCATTTAATTATATTGCTTTTAAATGATTATTCATAATAATTCTAATTTCTATTTTTTACGTAACACCATAGGGAGCAATCGCAGCAAAGCTCAGTATAGATTTACGGAATGTTATCCCCACCCGTATCCCCTTGGCAGTTACTTGTATAACTTTTCAACATTTCCTGGAAGAAAAAAGAGGGTGGACTGGATGGCCCTTTTCCGAGATATGTGGCGATTACCAAACAACGTATCGAAGATTGAGGCAGAAGATATACGGTGAATGTTGCCCCGTATCCGCTAATTCAGTCAAAGGAATTCTCTTATATAGCTGTCGGATGAGCACACCATCCACGGTGATCACGTCCCTGTCCTTGGTGGTCGTTCCGGGCACCGGGCATTTTTTGCTCAACTTCCCATCTGGAACAGCTTCTGCACCAATTCCAGCACGCGATTGGAGTATCCCCACTCATTGTCGTACCACGATGAGACCTTGAGCAGGTTCCCCTCGAGCATTTGGGTTAACTCCGCATCGAAGATACTGGAATGCGGGTTGCCTACGATATCCACGGAAACGATAGGATCTGTGCAGTACTCCAGGATTCCCTTGAGTTCTCCCAGGGCCGCATTGTGCATGGCTTCATTCACTTCCTCCGGTTCTGTTTCCCTCTCCAGTTCAACCATCAGGTCGCAAACGGAACCATCGGCCACCGGGACCCTGTAAGCCATGCCTTCCAGGCGGCCTGCAAGCTCGGGGATTATCTTCTCGACCGTTTTGGCAGCGCCGGTGGTCGTGGGTATGATGGATAGTGCCGCGGCCCTGGCTCGGCGCATGTCTCGGTGGGGGTAATCCAGCAAGCGCTGGTCATTGGTATACGCATGCACAGTGGTGAGGAACCCCCGTCGAATTCCGAACTTTTCATGGATGACCTTAACCACGGGCGCGGCGCAATTGGTGGTGCATGAAGCATTGGACACGATCCGCTCTTCGCCGGTGAGGATGTGGTGGTTGACTCCCAGAACAATGATGGCGTCTATCTCGCCCTTTGGCGGCACGGCCAGCACTACTTTCTTGGCCCCGGCTTTCAGGTGCTTTTCCAGAACATCTCGACTTTTGAAGAGTCCTGTGGAGTCCACAACTGCGTCCACTCCCATCTCCCCCCATGGGATCTTTTCCGGATCCCTCTCGGCAAAGGTCCGGATGATGTCGCCGTCAATGATGATGTTGTCGCCGTCCACCCTGATCTTTCCCTCGTAAACCCCGTGGATGGAGTCGTATTTCAGGGTTACCGCCAGTTGTTCGGGATTGGTAAGATCGTTGACCGCCACGAACTCCAGTTCACTGAGACCTCGGTTAGCCCTGAGAATTGACCGGCCTATGCGTCCAAAGCCGTTAATTCCTACCCTTATCGGCATAACATCCCCCTAATTGCTTGCTGCTATAATTTTCTGAAGAACAATATGTAGCTTCCTCAGAAAATTCGCTGGATTAATTCCAGTATCCTGTTCGCAAAGCCCCACTCGTTATCGTACCATGCGGAGACCTTGGCCAGATTTCCGTTTATTACCTGGGTCAGCCCTGCATCGAATATGCTGGAGTAAGGGTTGCTCACAATGTCAACGGAGACCAGCGGCTCGGTTGCATACTCCAGGATCCCCCGCAATGATCCCACAGATGCTCTGCGCATCGTTTGATTGATTTCTTCCAGGGTGGTTTCCCGCTCCAGTTCCACCATCAGATCGCACACGGAACCATCGGCCACAGGCACGCGGTAGGCCATGCCTTGAAGACGGCCTTTTAGCTCAGGAATCACTGTTTCCACCATCTTGACAGCCCCGGTGGTTGTGGGAATGATGGAGAGCGCGGCCGCCCGGGCCCGACGCATGTCTTTGTGCGGATAATCCAGCAGGTTCTGATCATTGGTATATGCATGGACTGTTGTGAGGAAACCCCACCTGACTCCGAATTTCTGGTGTAGTACCTTGAATACCGGAGCTGCACAGTGGGTAGTACACGAAGCGCTGGAAACGATTGTCTCTTCGCCGGTAAGAGACATATCATTGACTCCCATGACGATGGTGGCGTCCAGTTCCCCCTCGGGCGGCACACCCAGGATCACCTTTTTGGCGCCGGCATCCAGGTGCCGAACCAACTGTTCCCGGGTGGTGAAAGTGCCGATGCAATCCACCACCACATCTACGTTAAGCCGCTTCCAGGGAAGTTTGGCTGGATCCCTCTCCGAAATAATTTCAATCTTGTCCCCGCCCTTGATCATATAATTCCCCACAATGCTGATCTTGCCGGGGTATATCTTGCGGATGGAATCATACTTCAAGGTCATGGCCAACTGCTTGGGTTCCATCAAGTCATTGATACCCACGAAGTCGATCATCTGCATCTC
This sequence comes from Deltaproteobacteria bacterium, assembly GCA_019310535.1. Lineage (GTDB taxonomy): Bacteria > Desulfobacterota > JAFDED01 > JAFDED01 > JAFDED01 > JAFDED01. Next base: position 351 of record JAFDED010000022.1, on the reverse strand, counting down.
CGGGCGGGCCTTTGCCGCCCGGACGATGGATCTGCCCACCCTTCCAAAACCATTGATGGCCACCCTGATGCGCATGTTCACCTCTTATGGCATGGTAAAATTACTGTTTATTACATCTCGGTGAAGTCCTGCATTCACCCATCATACAGATATTTGAACGAGCGTTACGTAAATAAGACTTGATGAAAGTATGTTACATTATTATTAGAAAAAGTCAACATAATTTCATTCCAGGAGGTGGGAAACGGAACGAACATGGTATCCCCCTGGTCAGGATAAAAGTTATGGGTAAGGAAGGATGGAAGGAAATACAGCAATGGGTGCAGAGGCAACAATAAGAGAGGATTTGCT
>JAFDED010000087.1 GCA_019310535.1 Deltaproteobacteria bacterium | reverse complement strand
TGCGGCTGGAGGCACACCTGATAACGCCCATTGCCATGGAAGAGGGGCTGCGGTTCGCCATCCGTGAGGGAGGCAGAACGGTGGGAGCCGGCGTCATCAGCGAAATTATCGAGTGACGCTTTAATTTAGGGATTTGAAGGAAAAATATTGTAAAAGTTCTTCATCTCATCACTGAAAGCCCTGGCGGGAGATTCCACATGGCAAGAGAAATAGTAACCTTGGTCTGCACTGAATGCAAGCGCAGGAATTACACTACCACAAAAAACAAGCGAAACACTCCTGATAAGCTGGCTTTCAAGAAATACTGCAGATTTGACCGGCGTCACACCTTGCATAGGGAGAGCAAATAAAGCTTCGCGGGTGTTTTTATGTTACTCACGTAGTAAGATCTGTGAGCCGCACGAGAAAAAGATAAAAAAATTTGCCGGTTCGCTGCAGTTTTTGAACATTTATGTAACGCGCATACGCAGGGAAAGACAGGCCAGTAGCTCTAACGGTTAGAGCACCGGACTCCAAATTCGGGTGTTGGGGGTTCGAATCCCTCCTGGCCTGCCAAATAATTAATGAGAGGCTTCAAGGACGGTCCACCGTGGATGAGAATTTGCAAGTGAGTATAAATGCCATCGACGGACAAATTATGTGGCTTTGGAAAACGGTTTTTCCAAAGTATCCGGAATGTGTAACGTTCGAGAGCTTTTTTTACCAAGGGCAGGCCGATAGGCTGGTCCGTTTTCTATGGTTTTATACATGAGAACGAAATGGATTGAAAAAATCATTCAATTTTTTCGGGAAGTTCGCACTGAACTCAAAAAAGTAACTTGGCCTTCCCGCAAAGAGACTATTGGTTCAACCTCTATTGTAATAATTTTTGTTCTTATTATAGCGCTATATCTGGGCCTCGTGGATTTGGGTTTAACTCGAATTATCCGACTGCTGATGAGCTAGTGTCTATAAAATACCCAGCAGCACATGTCTGCTATCAGTATGAATACGGCAGGAGGCCGTAATGAAATTATTTCTCTATAGAGTGTGGAAAGATTCTCCTTAATATTTCTCCACCATCTGTCTTTGAGAAAATTTAAAAAAGGCGAAAAATAATTATGGCCAAGAAATGGTATGTAATCCATACCTATTCAGGATATGAAAAAAAGGTTAGGGCAGCACTTGAAGAAAGGATTCGTGCTTTTAATAAGGAAGAACAGTTCGGCCAAATCTTAGTCCCCACAGAGAAAGTGGTAGAGCTTGTCAAAGGGGAACGACGAACGTCCAGTCGGAAGTTTTTTCCGGGCTACATACTTATTCAAATGGAGTTGAATGACGAAAGCTGGCACATTGTCAAGAATACCCCAAAAGTAACCGGATTCATTGGAGGACGAGAAACTCCTTCCGTGATCCCTGATGAGGAGGTCGATCGGATCCTTCAGCAAATTGCCGAAGGGGCTTTAAAACCGAAGCCGAAATTTTCGTTCGAGAAAGGGGACCATGTTCGAGTGGTGGAAGGACCTTTCCAAAACTTCAATGGTGTGGTGGATGAAGTGCGTCCTGAAAAAGCGAAACTCAAAGTGTTGGTGAGCATTTTCGGCAGAGCAACGCCGGTGGAGCTGGAATTTTTCCAAGTCATCAAAGAATAGCAGCATGCTGCGGTGCCCAGCATTCCTAGCAATATATATTCATTTTGGCTGTCTCTGAGCTTGCTTTAACACAGCGGCGAGAGGGCAGCCTCGAAGCGAGGGTTTAATGGCCAAAAAAGTAACAGGAATGATTAAATTGCAGATTCAGGCTGGACAGGCCACGCCATCTCCTCCCGTAGGGCCGGCCCTTGGTCAGCACGGCGTGAACATCATGGAGTTTTGTAAGGCCTTTAACGCCCAGACCAAAGGGCAAGAAGGAACCATTATCCCGGTGGTTTTAACTGTGTACGCGGACCGTTCATTCTCATTTATCACCAAAACGCCGCCTGCATCTGTTTTGTTAAAGAAGGTGGCTCAGATAGCCAAGGGTTCCGGGGAGCCCAACCGGGAGAAAGTAGGGCGAATAAAGCTGGAGCAAGTCCGTGAGATAGCTCAACTCAAGATGCCGGACCTCAATGCGGATGACATCGAGGGGGCAATCAAGATAATTGAGGGTACTGCCAAAAGTATGGGCATCGAGATCATAAAGAACTGATGTGGTGAGGTTCATTATGTCCAAACGGGGAAAAAGATACAAGCAGATCAAAAGCAAAGTGGACCCTACAAAGCGATACGATCTTGAAGAAGCGATCCATCTGGTTGCCCAGACAGCCACCGCACGGCTTGATGAATCCGTAGATATTGCAATCAAGCTCGGGGTGGACCCGCGAAAAGCCGACCAAATGGTGCGAGGCACCGTTGTGTTGCCCCACGGTACGGGTAAAACAATCAGGGTGCTGGTCTTTGCCAAAGGCGAGAAAGAAAAAGAAGCTATCGAAGCGGGCGCGGATTATGTCGGCGGTGAAGATTTAGCCAAAAAGATCCAGGAAGGGTGGCTGGACTTTGACAAAGCCATCGCCACCCCCGACATGATGAGCATCGTGGGCAAATTGGGTCGGATTCTTGGTCCCAGGGGACTGATGCCCAACCCCAAAGTAGGTACAACAACTTTCGATGTGGCACGGGCCATCCAGGAGCTGAAATCCGGTCGGATTGAATTTCGGGTTGAAAAAGCCGGGATCGTCCATGCATCGGTTGGGCGGGTCTCCTTTGGAGTTGAAAAGTTACTGGATAACATAAAGGCTCTCCTGGATGCCATAATAAGGCTCAAACCGGCCACCAGCAAAGGAATTTACTTGCGAAGTCTTGCACTGTCCTCCACCATGGGACCCGGAGTGAAGATCGATCCCGTGCTGGCACGCAGCGTTGTGAAATAATTACCACCTGAAACCAGAGAGAAAAAGCTGGCTAAGTGGGACATCCCTTGATTCTGTGGCAAGTATCCAGAGGGAACGAATTTCGCTTGACCTCAGAATAGTGGATAATCTTCGTTTCTTGCAGAAAACAGGGGTAATGTCCTCTTACACATGTGCAACCGGCATCGGCCAGTATGCCGAGACATTTTATAGCGTTGAAGATGCAGAAGGCTCATCCAGAGCCACCGGGGGATGCTGAGGAAAAACTCCACCCTTGGAGGATGTGTAAAGAAAGAGGGGACGCATAGTTGAACAGAGCAGAGAAAGAGGCATTTGTGGCCAATCTTCACGAAAAGCTTGTGGACTCAAAGTTTACTGTTCTAGTGGACTACATGGGTCTTAACGTCGAAAAGATGACGGAACTCCGGCGGATTCTCAAACGCTCCGGCATTGAGCTCAAGGTGGTGAAAAATACCTTGATGCGATTAGCTGCCCGGGGAACAGCTTTTGAAGGACTCGAAGAGCACTTCATGGGCCCCAAGGCGCTTGTTGTTTCTCAAGCAGACCCATCTGTTTCCACCAAGTTGTTGATAGATTTCGAAAAAAGCAATCCAGAACTGAAAGTTCATGCGGGAATCCTGGATGTACAAAAACTGCTTCGGCCCCAGTTGGAAGAACTCGCCAGCTTGCCGGGACGAGAGGTACTATTAGCCCAGACGCTTCAATGCATGAATGCACCCATGGCCAATTTCGCGAGAGTTTTGAGTGGCGTGGCACGCCAATTCATACAGGTGATTGAGGCCATTAGACAGACAAAAGAAAAAGAACAAGGATCTGAAGCTTGATCCGTATGGGGCTCAAATATCGTTGAGGAGGAACAATTCATGGCAAATGTCACTAAAGAAAACGTCATTGAGTTTATCTCAAATATGACAGTGCTGGAAATGTCCCAATTCGTTAAAGAACTGGAAGAGAAATTCGGCGTAACTGCTGCTGCACCCGTTGCCATGGCTCCTGTGGGATTTGCTCCAGCAGCATCGGAAGAGGCAGCGCCTGAAAAGACGGAATTCGATGTGGTACTCGCTGAAGTCGGAAGTCAAAAGATCCAGGTCATCAAAGTAGTGCGGTCGGTTACTGACCTGGGATTAAAAGAAGCTAAAGCTTTGGTGGAAGAAGTGCCCAAGCCGGTTCGGGAAGGCATTTCCAAAGAAGAAGCAGAGAAAATCAAAGGAATGTTGGAAGAGGTTGGAGCCCGGGTGGAGATTAAATAAATTTTTCCGATACGATCTGCCCCGTGGCCTGGCGAATTAAGATTTGACATTCCATTATCATAGTCGGCTGGAAATCTGGAGGCGCAGAGTGCCTCGAGGGGGAATGATGGCTGAACTGAGAGCCAATAATCGGTCCATACGGCAAAGTTTCGCCAAAATCAAAAAAATTATTGATATCCCCAATCTCATCGAGATCCAGAAACGCTCTTACGATCGTTTTCTCCAAAAAGAAGTGCATCCCGATGAGAGAGAGGATATAGGCTTGCAGGCCGTATTTAAATCCGTATTTCCCATTAAAGATTTCAACGAAACATCGTCTTTGGAGTTTATTCGATACGTCCTGGGTGAGGAAAAATACGATAAAAGTGAATGTATTCCAAAAGGACTCACCTATGCTGCGGCACTGAAGATCACCGTTCGACTCGTGTCATGGGACGTGGACCCGGACACCAATAACAGGAGTATCCGGGACGTTAAGGAGCAAGAAGTATATTTCGGTGAAATCCCCTTGATGACCGACAAAGGAACTTTCATCATCAACGGTACGGAGCGGGTTATAGTCAGCCAGCTTCACCGCTCACCCGGAATCTTTTTTGATAGGGATGAGGGCAAGACCGACCCCGCTGGAAGGCAGTTATATACGGCCAGAATTATCCCTTTGCGAGGCTCATGGATAGACCTGGAGTTCGATTCAAAAGGGGTTATATACGTCCGTATAGACAGACGGAGAAAAATACCTGCAACAGTTCTTATCAAGGCGATGGGATATTCCACCCAGGATATCCTGGACGCTTTTTATGAAAAAGAACATATTATAGTCAGGGATGGCCAGTTTTATCTGGAAGTGAATCCACAACTGCTACTCGACACGCGAGCATCTTTCAATATTGTGGACCCAAAATCGGGAGAATTGATAGTCAGAAAAAAAGCCAAAATTACCCGCGCCCGCATTCGAAAGATGGAAGAGGCAAAGATCACATTGATCCCCGTGACTCCAGAGTATCTACAATCCAAATTTGCTGCCCGCGACATTATGGACCCGGCCACGGGGGAAGTGATCCTTGAAAACAATCAACCCTTGACCAAAGAAAAGATACAAGAGATTCTGGACAAAAACATAGAATCCTTTCATACCCTTTTTATTGATGACCGAATCAACTCAACTTCCATACGGGACACGCTGGCCAACGATAAAATTAGCGAAGAATCGAATAAACAGATCGATGAATTCAGAAAAACCCATCCAGAGGCCGAGACTTCGAATGAAGTATACAATGCCCAAATGGAGATCTATCGGCGATTAAGACCCAGCAATCCGCAAACTATCGAGATAGCCAGCAACTTTTTCAATAACCTGTTTTTCAATTCCGAATATTACGATCTCTCACAGGTCGGCAGGTTAAAGCTCAACTATAAACTGGGCATTTCCAGTGAAGAGGTTCCCTTAAGCGTGAGGACCTTGCGCCGAAAGGATCTGGTTGCGGCCATACGATATCTCGTTGAGATCAAGGATGGTCATGCGGGGCGAGAGGTGGACGACATCGACCACCTTGGCAACCGTCGGGTGCGGGCAGTGGGTGAATTGATCGAAAACCAGTTCAGGATCGGACTGGTTCGCATGGAGAGGGCTATCAAAGAGCGGATGAGTCTGCAGGAGATCGAAACACTTATGCCCAATGATCTGATTAACCCCAAGCCTGTTTCCGCTGTGATCAAGGAGTTTTTTGGTTCAAGTCAGCTGAGCCAGTTTATGGACCAGACCAACCCGCTCAGCGAGGTGACCCATAAACGCAGGCTTTCGGCATTAGGGCCGGGAGGATTAACCCGTGAGCGGGCCGGTTTCGAGGTGCGCGACGTTCACCCGACTCATTACGGGCGTATCTGCCCCATCGAGACTCCGGAAGGTCCTAATATCGGGCTGATTGTTTCCCTGAGTACCTATGCACGGGTCAACGATTTTGGGTTTATTGAGACACCGTACCGAGAGGTTGAAAATGGCGTGGTGACGGACAATATCCGATTTCTGACCGCCATGGAAGAAGAAGATCACATCATCGCCCAGGCAAATGCGCAATTGGATCCAAATGGCCGTTTTATGAACGAAATGGTAACCGTCCGCCGCAAAGGCGGAGAATTCACCATGGTCAAGGCGGAAGAAGTGGACCTCATGGATGTCTCACCGAATCAATTGGTCAGCGTTGCTGCTTCCTTGATACCTTTCCTCGAGCATGACGATGCCAACAGAGCACTGATGGGGTCCAACATGCAGCGCCAAGCCGTGCCCTTGATGCGCACCGAGGCGCCGTTGATTGGCACCGGCATGGAAGAAGTTGTGGCGAAAGATTCCGGCGTCACGGTTGTTGCCCGCCGTGATGGAATTGTCGATAGCGTTGATGCGTCGCGCATCGTCCTTAAGGCGACAGACAATTCTTCCCCCCTGGATGCAGGTGTTGATATTTATAACCTGATCAAATATCAGAGATCCAATCAGAATACCTCCGTGAACCAGAAACCAATAGTTAAAAAAGGGCAAGTAGTAAAAGCCGGAGATATCATTGCGGATGGACCCGCTACCCAACAGGGCGAACTTGCCCTGGGGCGCAATGTCACGGTAGCCTTCATGTCCTGGGGCGGCTATAATTTCGAGGACAGCATACTCATCAGTGAGAGAGTGGTTCAGGAAGATCGTTTCACCTCCATCCATATTGAAGAGTTTGAGTGCATGGCCCGGGATACAAAACTGGGCAAAGAGGAGATTACGAGGGATATCCCCAACATCGGCGACGAATCCCTTCGCAACCTGGATGAAAGCGGCATTGTCCGGATCGGTGCCGAAATCAAAGCCCAAGACATCCTGGTGGGAAAAATTACCCCCAAAGGCGAGACGCAGCTCAGCCCGGAAGAGAAACTTCTGCGGGCCATCTTTGGCGAGAAGGCAGGAGATGTCCGTGACACCTCGTTGCGGGTACCACCCGGCGTGGAAGGAACAGTGATCGGCGTAAAAGTCTTTTCCCGAAGGGGATCGGATAAAGATGACCGGACACGCGCCATCGAAAACGAGGAAATAACTAAACTCATCAAGGATCAGGAGGATGAAATTCGCATCGTCCAGGAAAGTATCAAAGAGCGCATTCGGAATCTCCTCGATGGCCGCGTTTCAAACGTTGACATCATGGACAAAAAAGGAGGAGAAAAAGTTCTCGCCAAGGGCAAAATCATTTCAGCAAAGACTCTTGACCAGATTCCCATGGACAAATGGAGAACCATCGTTCTGAGGGATGAGAAGGACATTGAAGAAGAAGTGCGACGCGCATTTGATCAATTGACCCATCGCATTGAATTGATCAAAGCTGTTTTCAACGATAAAATCAATCGGCTGAAAAAAGGCGATGAACTCCCGCCCGGCGTGATAAAGATGGTGAAAGTCTACGTGGCCATCAAGCGGAGACTCTCTGTAGGCGACAAGATGGCCGGGCGCCACGGAAATAAAGGAGTCTTGAGCCGCATCCTGCCCGCCGAAGATATGCCTTACTTTGAAGATGGAACACCGGTAGAGATCGTTCTGAATCCATTGAGCGTCCCCAGCCGAATGAACATCGGGCAGGTTCTGGAAACGCACCTTGGTTGGGCATCTAAGGGTATGGGCGAAGTAATAGGCCGGTTACTTCAGCAAAATAACGACATCGACGCCCTGCGGTCCAAGATCAAAGAACTTTTACCATCGTCTGCAGCGGTGAAATATGTCGAAGAACTGGAAGACCAGCAGGTCCTGGAGCTGGCCTCAACGTTAAGTCAGGGAATTCCCATGTCCACACCGGTTTTCGACGGGGCCAAGGAAGATACGATCCATGAAGCCCTCGATAAGGCCCAACTGCCTGTTAGCGGCCAGACCACGCTGTTCGATGGCCGCACAGGAGAACCATTCCATCAAAAAATCACCGTTGGAACAATTTATATGATGAAGCTTCACCATCTGGTGGATGACAAAATCCATGCGCGCTCCATCGGTCCATACTCCTTGGTTACTCAACAGCCCTTAGGCGGTAAAGCCCAATTTGGTGGTCAACGCTTGGGCGAAATGGAAGTCTGGTCCATGGAGGCATATGGTGCAGCCTATTCACTTCAGGAATTCTTGACAGTCAAGTCAGACGATGTGCTCGGAAGAACACGAATGTACGAAACCATCGTCAAGGGGAAAAATATCCTTGAGCCGGGACTTCCCGAATCCTTCAACGTATTGATCAAGGAACTCAAAAGCCTGGCCCTTGATGTTGAACTGTTGGAAGGGAATGAAAAATAGGGAGGAGACGATCTTGGAAGACCTCTATAGCTTTTTTGAAAAACCGAAAGACCCGTTAAGCTTTGATGCCATTAGGATCTCTCTGGCCTCGCCGGAAAAGATCCGAGCCTGGTCATACGGAGAGGTCAAAAAACCGGAAACCATCAATTACCGAACTTTTAAACCTGAACGGGATGGGCTTTTTTGCGCCAAGATTTTCGGCCCCATAAAAGATTATGAATGCCTTTGCGGCAAGTACAAGCGAATGAAGCATCGCGGCGTAGTCTGCGAAAAATGCGGGGTGGAGGTTATTCAGTCCAAGGTTCGTCGGGAACGTCTGGGGCATTTAGAACTGGCCTCTCCCGTGGCCCATATCTGGTTTTTAAAGAGTTTGCCCAGTCGTATCGGCGCCGTGCTGGATCTGACCCTCAAAGAAGTGGAACGAGTCCTTTACTTCGAATCATTCATCGTTATTGACCCGGGTAAAACTGATTTGCAACATAAAGAGCTCCTTTCCGACGATAAGTATCGGCAAGTTGCAGAAACGTATGGTTCGGGGAGCTTCACAGCCAAAATGGGAGCCGAGGCTATTCGTGAATTGCTGAATGATTTGGACATCATCAAAGTGAGCGCTGAACTGCGAACTCAAATGAAAGAGGCCACATCAGAAGCCAAGCGGAAAAAACTTGCCAAGCGGCTCCGGGTAGTCGAAGCCTTCAAGGGTACCGATGCTTCCAAACTGGTAGAGTTGATTCGACATCTGCTCAGAGAAACGAACGATGAACATCACAAAAAGCTATATACGGAAGTACTGAAGGACATTGAGGAATTTCAGGAAGAATGGGAAGAGGTCACCCAGTGGAAGGATCGCAAGCTATTTATTGAGCGGCTCAACATCTTCATCGAACGACTCATCAAATCAAAAAGCATTAAGCCCGATGTTCTCAATTTAATTAAACCGTGGCAGAATCCGGCCTGGATGATCCTGGAAGTCATTCCCGTGATCCCGCCTGATCTGCGCCCATTGGTGCCGTTGGACGGTGGACGTTTTGCCACCAGCGACCTCAATGATCTCTATCGACGCGTTATTAATCGAAACAATCGACTCAAACGACTCCAGGAACTCAATGCACCGGAGATCATACTGCGTAACGAAAAGCGGATGCTTCAAGAAGCTGTTGATGTCCTGTTCGACAATGGACGGCGCGGCAAGGCCATCACAGGGCCCAATAAACGTCCCCTCAAATCCCTGAGCGACATGCTGAAGGGCAAACAGGGACGTTTTCGTCAAAACCTGCTGGGTAAAAGGGTTGACTATTCAGGCCGTTCCGTCATCGTGGTTGGGCCTGACCTGCGACTTCACCAATGCGGCTTGCCCAAGCGCATGGCTTTGGAGCTTTTTAAACCCTTTATTTACAACCAGTTGGAGAAAAAAGGATACGTCACCACCATTAAGAGCGCTAAAAAAATGGTGGAAAAAGAAAGCCCCGAGGTTTGGGAAACCCTTGAAAACGTTGTTCGGGAGTATCCCATTCTGCTTAACCGGGCTCCCACATTGCACCGATTAGGCATTCAGGCTTTCGAGCCCCTTCTGATCGAGGGAAAAGCCATCCAACTCCATCCACTGGTGTGTGCGGCGTTTAATGCAGATTTTGATGGAGACCAGATGGCCGTCCATATTCCTCTATCCATTGAGGCACAAATCGAGTCGCGCGTGCTTATGATGTCTACCAATAACATCCTCTCGCCGGCTCACGGTAAACCGATCATAATTCCCACCCAGGATATCGTGCTGGGAATTTACTATATTACGCGAGAACGGCCCTTCGTCAAAGGTTCCGGCAAATTGTTCAGCTCTCCTGTCGAGGTCCGGATTGCGTATGACAACGGCGAAGTCGATTTGCAGGCCGGCATCGAGGTGCGCATGAGTGGAGAGAGGGTTCGCACCACCGTGGGCCGCGTCATCCTGTACGAAATTGTTCCAAAGCAGATTCCGTTTGATGCAATTAACAAGGTAATGAAGAAAAAAGAATTGGCCAACTTGATCGATATTTGCTACCGGTTGGCGGGCAACAAAGAGACGGTGATTCTGGCGGACAAACTCAAGGATATCGGTTATAAATATGCCACAGAAGTCGGAATCTCCATCTCTCTCAAGGACATGCTGATCCCCGGTCGCAAAGAAGATCTCCTGGAAAAAGCTAGTCTCGAGGTGTTCGAAACGCACAAGCAACACATGGATGGCCTCATTACCGATGGCGAGCGCTACAATAAAGTCATAGACATCTGGGCTCGTGTTACAGATCAAGTGGCCGGGCAAATGATGAGTGAACTGAGCACGGAAACCGTAGAAGACGATCAAAACAGGAAAGTCCAAATCGAAAGCTTTAATCCTATTTACATGATGTCGGACTCGGGTGCGCGGGGAAGCCAGCAACAGATAAGGCAGTTGGCTGGAATGCGCGGCTTGATGGCCAAGCCTTCTGGCGAGATAATCGAGACCCCCATCACATCCAACTTCCGTGAGGGGCTGTCCGTGCTCCAGTATTTTATCTCCACCCACGGAGCACGAAAAGGACTCGCTGATACGGCACTGAAAACCGCCAATTCGGGCTATCTCACCAGACGCCTCGTTGATGTGTCTCAGGATGTCATTATCTCCGAGGAGGATTGCGGAACCCTCGAAGGGATTTGGGTTACTTCACTGATCGAGGCAGGTGAAATTATCGAACACGTCGGAGACCGTATTCTCGGTCGTGTTGCCCTTGATGATATCAAGGAACCTTTCACCGGCGATGTGCTCGTACGGGCCAACGAAGAGATCGACGAAGAAAAAGTGGAACTGATCACCCGGGCCGGCCTCGAAAAGGTCAAAATCCGCTCTGTTCTGTCATGTCAGTCTCAGAGGGGAATATGTGCAAAATGTTACGGACGAGACCTATCCACAGGTCAAATGATTAACATAGGCGAGGCCGTGGGAATTATTGCGGCCCAGTCCATAGGTGAGCCCGGAACTCAGCTAACCATGCGGACATTCCATATTGGGGGCATCGCTCAGGTTCTGGAGCACTCTAACCTCCAAGCCCGAAACAAAGGAAGGGTCCGCTTCATCAACCTCCGTACCGTGAAGAATAAAGACGGCCACCAAGTGGTGTTAAACCGAAATGGAGAAATCGCCATCCTGGATGAGCAAAACCGAGAACGTGAGCGTTATCAAGTGATTTACGGCGCCCACATCCTCGTTGAAGAAAACCAGGAAGTGGAGGCCCATCAAATACTCGTGGAATGGGATCCGTTCTCCATCCCCATCGTCACAGAAGTGGGCGGTATCGTGAAGTTCAGGGATGTTCTTGAAGGTACAACCATGCAAGAGCAGTTCGATGAGGTCTCCCACCTCTCTTATAAAGTGATCGTGGATTCAAAGGACATGGAGCTGCGGCCCCGTATATCTATTAAAAATGAGGATGGGCGCACCATCAGGCTGCCGGGTACAGATAATAGTGCTCGCTATATGCTCCCTGTCAACGCCAATATCACGGTTAAAGAGGGCATACGGGCTGAGGCGGGAGACGTTCTGGCCAAGATACCCAGAGAAACAACCAAAATCAAAGACATCACAGGAGGGTTGCCGCGCGTTGCTGAACTGTTCGAGGCCCGCAAACCCAAGGAGTTTGCCATCATAAGCGAAATCGATGGAAGGGTCTCATTCGGGAAAGATACTAAAGGGAAACGAAAGGTTTTAATCACGCCCGATGTAGGAGAACCCAAGGAATACCTTATCCCTAAGGGAAAACACATAAGCGTCCATGAGGGCGATTACGTTACGGCGGGTGAGCCTCTTATGGATGGCTCATCGAATCCTCATGACGTTCTGATCATTCGCGGCGACAAAGAGCTGGCCAGGTATCTGGTGGATGAGGTCCAACAGGTTTATCGGCTCCAGGGAGTCAAGATCAATGATAAGCATATCGAGGTGATTGTTCGCCAGATGCTGAGGCGCGTTCGGATTAAAGACGTTGGTGATACCGATTTTTTAATAGATGAGCAGGTCGAGAAACACATTTTCGAACAGGAGAACGAAAATGTCATTTCGCGCGGTGGAAAGCCGGCCATAGGCGAATCCTTGCTGCTGGGGATAACGAAAGCCTCGCTCACCACTGAGAGCTTTATATCGGCAGCTTCTTTTCAGGAGACCACTAAGGTTCTCACCGAAGCGAGCATCTCCGGAAAGATCGATTATCTGAGGGGGTTGAAAGAAAATGTAATTATGGGAAGGCTGATCCCTGCCGGAACAGGGGTCCTGGCCTATAAGAACGTCGGGATAATTGTAAGCGGAGATGGAGAAAAACCCGAATCGGCGCAACAAATCGAACCGAGCAAATCTCCTGATAAGTTAGAAGCAGTCAATGAGGATTTACTAAAAATAGCTTGACATAGTAAGTGAAAATTAGCTATTAAACAACATTTGTGCTTTCCTAATATTTCAGGGATGCTGGTTTGAAAAGGGGGTTTAAGGTTTATGCCAACAATCAGTCAATTAGTGAAAAAGGGACGAGTCAAGATTCAAAAGAAGATCTCTGCCCCCGCGCTTATGGGGTGTCCCCAGAAACGCGGCGTATGCACCCGTGTTTATACCACAACACCCAAAAAACCTAATTCCGCCTTACGCAAGGTTGCCCGGGTGAGGCTGACTAATGGCATGGAGGTAACCACATATATTCCCGGCATCGGGCACAATCTTCAGGAGCACTCGGTGGTTCTTATCCGCGGAGGTCGTGTGAAGGATTTGCCGGGAGTCCGATATCATATTATTCGCGGAACGCTTGATAGCATTGGCGTGAGCGAGCGCAGGCAAGGACGCTCCAAATACGGCGCCAAGCGGCCAAAATAAGATCAAGAAGGCTTGTTTTCCTCACACGGCCTTCAGCATAAGAAAAAAATCCCGATGTTTTCGTTCGGGAGCCCCGTCCAATGCAAGGTGCATGTTTACGATTTTGAAGGAGAAACACAGGGGACTCCCATCGGACACACGGGGAATAACAACGTAGATGGAACGAGGAAAAGGCTATGCCCAGAAGACGCCGGAGTATAAAGCGGGAAGTGACAGCCGACAGTCGATATAACAGTCGATTAGTTGCAAAATTTATCAATTGTACCATGCTTAAAGGAAAAAAGAGCCTCGCTGAGTCTCTATTTTATAACGCGCTGGATATAATCGGATCAAAAGTGAACGAGGAGCCTATCAAGTCTTTTGAAAAGGCTATAGAAAACGTCAAGCCGGTAGTAGAGGTGAAATCTCGTCGTGTTGGAGGCTCCACCTATCAAGTCCCTGTGGAAATCAGGAGCGGGCGTCGCTTAACCCTTGCCATCCGCTGGATCATTCATAACGCCCGTTCCCGGAACGAAAAAAGCATGAAAGAAAAGTTAGCAGCGGAACTTATGGACGCTGCCAACGGCCGTGGCGCATCCGTGAAAAAGAAAGAAGATACCCATCGGATGGCTGAAGCCAACAAGGCATTTGCCCATTACCGCTGGTAGGGTGATGTTACTATTCTAAACAAAAGAACGAATCAGTTTGAGATTCTAAGGGAGAGATGGCGCTCCTTGCTATTTTTCAATAAAGGTTCTGTAACATTTGACGAGATGTAATTTTTCCGACTTGTGGAGCGATATATAGTTGGCACGGCAAATATCCATTGAAAAAAATAGAAATATTGGGATCATGGCCCATATCGACGCCGGGAAGACCACTACGACGGAGAGAATCCTTTTTTATGCCGGCCTCACATACAAAATGGGTGAGGTGGATGACGGCTCCGCAGTGATGGATTGGATGGAGCAGGAACAGGAACGAGGAATTACCATCACCAGCGCTGCGACCACGTGCATGTGGAAAGGGCACCGGATCAATATCATCGATACTCCCGGCCACGTGGATTTTACTATCGAGGTGGAGCGTTCTCTGCGCGTTCTGGATGGAGCTGTGGCTTTATTTTGCGGAGTGGGTGGAGTGGAACCGCAATCTGAGGCTGTTTGGAAACAAGCTGATAAATACCATATTCCCCGCATCGCCTTCGTAAACAAGATGGATCGCGTGGGCGCTGATTTTCCCGGTGTTTTGGAGATGATGCGGAAAAGACTGGGCGTTCATCCCGTTGCCATCCAGATCCCACTGGGAACAGAGGCCAATTTTTCCGGCGTAATAGATCTAATTCGAATGGTGGCTATTCGTTATGAGGATGAGGATCACCTGGGGGTGGAATGCAAAGAGACGCTTATTCCTCCTGAGTATAAGGAGGCCGCTGAAATATGCCGAGACAATCTTTTGGAATCACTGTCTGAATTAGACGAAGAGATCATGGAGCATTACTTGTCTGACGAAGAAATCCCTGAAGAATTGATTAATCGAACACTTCGTCGGGCAACCATTCAGATGCAACGCGTCCCTGTGCTTTGTGGAGCAGCATTCAAGAACAAAGGGGTTCAGCCCTTGTTAGATGCGGTAGTTAATTATTTACCCTCTCCGGTTGACATGCCTTCAGTCAGAGGGATAACGCCGGATGGTCGGGAAGTCCAATGCCCGATCAAAGACGATGATCCGTTACTGGCTTATGTGTTCAAGATCATGTCTGACCCTTACATCGGCTACCTGGCTTATATGCGGATTTACACCGGCTCTCTGAAAACGGGAAACATGGTCCTCAATGCCACTGCCGGCAAGAATGAAAGGATCGGGCGCATCGTGAAAATGCATGCCAATCAGCGCGAAGAAGTGAAGGAGGTTTATGCCGGTGATATTGTTGCTGCAGTGGGTTTGAATACGGTGAATACGGGCAGTACCGTTTGCTCTCCGCAACGGCCTATAATACTGGAAAGCATGCAATTTCCGGAGCCAGTGATATCTGTGGCTATCGAGGTTGCTACCCGCAAAGATAATGATAAACTCTCAGCGGCCCTTAATCGCCTGATGGCGGAAGACCCCTCATTCCGGGTCCATTACAACGAAGAGACGGGACAGACCGTTATTTCTGGAATGGGGGAGCTCCATCTTGAAATCATTGTAGATCGGCTGTTGCGGGAGCATCACATATCCTCCCGGGTGGGTGCACCCAAAGTGGCATATAGAGAAACAATTACCTGCGTGTGCCAGGGAGAGGGTCGCTTTATTCGACAGACCGGCGGACGGGGTCAATACGGGCACGTGCGTATCCGCCTTGAACCGCTGGAAGCAGGAGAGGGATTCCAATTCGTCAACGCTATCACGGGCGGGGTAATCCCCAAGGAATTCATTCCGGCCGTACAACGAGGAATTAAGGAAACCATGGAATCAGGGGTGGTTTCTGGTTTTCCAATGGTTGATATTCGGGCGATCCTTTACGATGGTTCTTACCATGAGGTGGATTCTTCGGAGATTGCTTTCAAGGTGGCCGGATCCCTGGCCTTCAAGAACGCTGTCAGAAAAGGAAAACCCGTTCTTCTGGAACCGATTATGTGGGTGGAAGTGGCTACACCCGAGCAATTCATTGGCGACGTTGCTGGGGACCTTACTGGAAGGCGAGGTAAGATTTTTCGTATAGACCAGGGCCCCTCAGGCCAAAATACCATAGCAGAGGTTCCATTATCCGAAATGTTTGGTTACGCTACTGCGTTGCGATCTCGAACCGAAGGTAGAGCGAGTTACCATATGAGATTTTCACGTTACAAACCAGTGCCGGCGTCCGTTATGCAAGAGATCCAGGAAAAAGCGGTCGCGGCACAAGCAGGATAGCAATTAGATTATTCCGATAAGGAGGAATAGCGCATGGCCAAGCAGAAATTTATGAGGACGAAGCCGCACATCAACGTGGGGACCATTGGCCACGTGGACCACGGGAAGACCACCTTAACGGCGGCCATCAC
>JAFDED010000086.1 GCA_019310535.1 Deltaproteobacteria bacterium | reverse complement strand
GCCTTCCCCCGATCGTTAAAGAGCTTGCGCAACGACCCAAAGGACTGGTGCTGGTCACGGGACCCACCGGCTGCGGAAAGTCAACAACACTAGCTTCAATGATCGACCTCATCAACTCAGAGCGGTCGGAGCATATAGTTACCATCGAGGACCCTATTGAATTTGTACATTCTCATAAAAAATGCATCGTCAACCAGAGGGAGGTTCAATCCGATACAAAGAGCTTCAAAACAGCGCTGAAGTATGCATTGCGACAAGACCCTGACGTTGTATTAATCGGAGAGATGCGCGATTTAGAGACCATTGAAGCGGCTTTGACAATTTCAGAAACCGGTCATCTGGCATTTGGCACGCTCCATACCAACTCCTGTGGTCAGACCATCAACAGGATAATAGATGTCTTTCCAGCTTATCAACAAGCACAGATTCGTGCCCAGTTGAGTTTTGTGCTGGAAGGTGTTCTTTCCCAGCAACTCATCAGGCGTTCCGATGATAAAGGTCGAGTCCTGGCGTTGGAAGTCATGGTGGTTACCCCAGCCATTAGAAACCTGATTCGCGAGGATAAGATCCATCAGATTTATTCTCAGATGCAAGTAGGGCAGTCTAAGTTTGGCATGCAGACCATGAACCAGTCTCTCTTCACGCTGGTTCAGAAGCGCCATATAACGGTTGAAGAGGCCCTCGGTCGCTCCTCAGATCCAGAGGAGCTCAAGCAAATGTTTATGCGCAGCAATGTGCCCGCAGGCGGTAAACCAATCGTCAGAACTGCGTAACCTTGATTATCCTGTTTTGAGGTTGTCAAGAAGTATCTCATAATCGAAAAAAGAGGGAGAAAGCTTCATGCCGATCTTTTTATGGGAAGGTACAACAGCTTCAGGGGCCATACAAAAAGGGGAAATCGAAGCCCCCGATCGGATAACAGTGGAGAATCAGCTAAGGGCGCGTAAAATTACAGCTTCCAAGATCAAAGCCAAGCCCAAAGACCTTTTAGAGAATATCACGTTTCTGCAGCCCAAGATCAAACCCAAAGACGTGGTGATCTTTACACGTCAGTTCGCCACCATGATAGACGCGGGTTTGCCGCTTGTCCAGGGCCTCGACATCCTGGCTCAACAGCAGGAAAATAAAAGATTCAAGAAGATTCTTATGGAAATTAAAAATAACGTGGAGGCCGGGTCTACTTTTGCCGACGCACTGGCGAAACATCCAAAAGTATTTGACTCCCTTTTCTGTAACATGATCGCTGCAGGTGAAGTGGGCGGTATCCTGGATAATATTCTCCTGCGGCTCAGCACATACATGGAGAAAGCGGAGAGATTAAAGAGAAAAGTCAAGGGAGCCATGGTATATCCAGTCGTAGTTGTTGTCATTGCCGTGGCCGTTGTGGCTATCCTCCTTATCTTCGTTATACCGGTTTTTCAAGCAATGTTCGAGGATTTTGGCGGGGCACTGCCCGGCCCAACCCAGTTTGTTGTCAATCTTAGCGGATTTTTGAAAAGCTACGTTGTCTTTATTTTGATTGCCATCGGACTCCTGGTGTGGTGCTTCAAAAGGGTTTACGCCACCAAAAAGGGACGCCGCATAGTTGACGGCTTGATTCTTAGATCTCCAGTATTCGGCCCA
Source organism: Deltaproteobacteria bacterium (assembly GCA_019310535.1). Lineage (GTDB taxonomy): Bacteria > Desulfobacterota > JAFDED01 > JAFDED01 > JAFDED01 > JAFDED01. The sequence goes on along the minus strand of JAFDED010000086.1, from coordinate 14,841 downwards.
CTGATACAAAAGGTGGCCGTGGCAAAATTCAGCAGAACCCTGGGAACCATGATGTCCAGCGGAGTTCCCATCCTCGAAGGACTGGAGATTACTTCCAAGACTGCGGGCAACGTCGTCATTGAAGAAGCTGTCATGCGTGTTCGTTCCAGCATAAGCGAGGGGAAAACGATGGCAGTTCCGTTGGCGGACACAGGCGTATTCCCAGGGATGGTCGTTCAGATGATCTCCGTAGGTGAAGCCACTGGCGCACTGGACGCCATGTTGAATAAAATTGCAGACTTTTACGATGAAGAGGTGGATGTGGCCGTGGAGGCTCTGACCTCTTTGCTCGAACCCATGTTGATGGTTTTTCTGGGAGGAATCATCGGCGGTCTGGTCATTGCCATGTATTTGCCGATATTCCAGATGGCCGCGGCCATTGGATAAAGCATTACCCTTGCACGCTTCATCTGCACATATAAACAGCGGGCACCATACCCATTCCTCAATGCATTTCTAGTGCATGATAGGCTTCAGAGACCAGGATAGTTTGCTGAGGCCGGGCGGCATCTCCGGGCATTTCTTTACCCCCCCGATTCAATATCATTCCCTTCGCTCCTGTGGCATGACGCACCGGGATTGCTCTCCGGCGCGTTCTCAGGGATGGTTTTCACCTTTTTGTGTTTTCCATATCAGCAGATTTTAAAGAGGGGTGACATAATCATATTGCATTAATACAACCTTCAGTTATTCAATTGACAAAAAAGTTACAGTCTTATAAGATGTCATTACGTTTTATAAGACTTTTCTTTGCAAACTTGACAATTCCTGTCTGTGTATATTACCAGTACCAGGCGTATGGAGTCTCTCTTGAAGGCCTTCACGATTGCATGCTTAACTTTTGGATTGGAGGCCGTTGATATGATCTCACTCCCCCCTTATAAAGGCTCAACTTTCCGTGGAGGTTTCGGCTGCGCTTTCAAGAAGGCCACGTGTGTTCTACGGAATCAAACCTGCGATTCCTGTCTCTTAAAGGAAAAATGCGTGTACTCCTACGTCTTCGAGACCACGCTCCCTTCCAATAGCGCCATCATGCGCAAATATCCCAGGGCCCCTCATCCGTTTGTCCTGGAACCTCCGGAAGAAGACAGGCTTATGTATCGCCCTGGAGAAAGGATCACTTTTGGTGTGATCCTGATCGGGAGAGCCATCGATTATCTTCCTCACTTCATCTACAGCTTCGATGTCTTGGGACAGATGGGAATCGGAAGGGGAAAAGGAAAGTTCGCCCTGAAAGAGGTGATATCCTCCCGGCCAATAGCCGCGCCTGCCCCTCCTTCCAAGGATACAGAACGATCCTCCCTCCTGTACGATGGAGGATCCAAAACGTTGAAAATGGACCCCAGTCCTCTGACCTGGGAGGACCTGCTACATGATGCCATTCCACCGGACCATGTGACCCTCTACTTTCGGACCCCCGCCCGCATCCGCTTCGGTGGCCGCTACACCCTCGAGTTGGAGTTCCACATCCTGATCCGTAATCTGCTGAGAAGGATCGACACCCTGTCCTACTTTCACTGCGGGGAAAGACTTGAGGTTGATTTCAAGTCCTTGATCGAGCAAGCCAACGGAGTGAGAACCGAGGATAGGGACCTCCAGTGGTTTGACTGGGAGCGATATTCTCAGCGACAAAGGATACGAATGAAGATGGGAGGCTTTGTAGGTTCGGTTACTTTCCGCGGTGATCTGAGGCCATTCTGGCCTTTCCTGGTCCTCGGCCGGCTCATCCATGTTGGAAAGGGAACCAGCTTTGGCCTTGGCCGTTATGAGATCAACGAATCCTGAAGCATTGCTCGGGATGGTTATTACTGAGTCCACCGGCGATCCATTACACAACCTTTCAAAAACGTTGTATTTATTGCAAGAAGAATAACCTTTCGTGTAAGGTGATGAGCATGGGGCACAAGGCCTATCGAGAGATTCTGGTCTTCGTTGCCGGCACAACCCCGCAGATCATCACGGAAACCCTTTATGGGCTGGTTTTCGAAAAGGACCCGCCCATTTTGCCGGATGAGATTCACATTATTACGACCCAGCCAGGGAAGAGCTTGATTGAAAGGGAGCTTTTTCAGAAGGGAAGACTTGAGGCCTTTTTCAAGGAGTTCGATCTCGAGCCCATTCCTGTGGAAAAAGTGCACATCATCGTTGTTCAGGACCCTTACGGAGACCACCTCGATGATATTCGGGAGGCCCACCACAATGAGGCCGTCGGGGACCTGATCGCTGAGTTCATCAAAGAGAAGGCCAGGGACCCGGCCTCTCGCCTCCATTGCTCAATGGCGGGGGGCAGGAAAACCATGTCTTTTTACCTGGGTTCCGCCCTCCAGCTCTTCGGAAGAGCGTGGGATAGACTATATCACGTTCTGGTAACCCCCGAGTTCGAATCCCACCCCGATTTTTACTACAAGCCCAAGGAAGACCGGATCCTGGAGGTGAAGGATGTTCATGGGAACAGAATTCGAGTCCTGAACACCCGGGATGCATCCATCACCCTTGCCGAGCTTCCCTTCATCCGCCTGAGGAACAAGCTATCCCTTGAAAGCATGCCCTTCAGGGAGCTTGTGGCCGAGGGGCAGAGGGACCTGGATGCAGCTATGGTCCAGCAAAAGCTGGAGGTGAACCTCCAGGCGAGGAGGGTGCGAATCGGTTCAAACTCTATCGAGATGCTGCCCGTGCAGCTCATGCTCTACTGCGCGTTTTTGCGCGAGAAGATTCAACGATGCCACTACCCCAATCGGCTCCTCTGCCTGGATTGCACGGACTGCTTCAGAGCTCTCGTTGACTTGGCAGGCCGCCATGCCCTGGAGGCCATGGCCCAGGACTACAAGAGGATCTATGGACCCCGCTTGGTACGGATTGAGAATCTCCTCGATAAGTGGAAAGAGGGATTCGACGTCGAGGCACTCCGCCAGCATGTGAGCAAGATCAACCGCACCTTGAAAGAAGGGATGGGCGACGAGACCCTGGCGCCATTTTACATGGTCACAACCGTGGGTAAGCATGGATCAAAACGATATGGGGTGAGGGCGGAGAGGGGGAAGATAAGAATAATATAAACCATGAAGCAAAATTACTAATTTGGTATCTCCCCCGCCTTATGAATTCTCCCATACATGGACTGAGACAAAACCTGATGCGGTTTAGGTGGGTCTGAATGGTACTATATAGATAATGAAAGGAGGGAGGGAAGGTCAATGGATATCTCGATTGCTCGTTACTTTAAACGCAAGAAAATAGAACTTCAATGCGAAACTGTAACTCCCCTGTTTCTGGGTAATGCCCATCAGGAAGCAGAGTGGAGATCTGCACCGTTTAAAAGCCTGTTGCGTTACTGGTGGAGGATAACTCAGCACCATTGTCTTGACGAAAAGACCTTGTTAAAACAGGAATCTGAATTGTTTGGTTATGCCGGTGACTCCGATAATGAGAGCAAGATCAATCAGAGAAAGAGCCTTATCCATATAATGATTTATGGACAACCAAAACCAGAAAACCGTTTGGAGCGGCCGCCAAATGTGAACTTGAAGATACAGCACCCAGAAATGCAAGGATCCATTGACTCCCTTTTATATTTAGCAGGAATGGGGCTGATGGACCCAAAGGAAGGTGTGAGACATTCTTTCTTTCCCCCCGGGTCTAATTTTCTTTGGGTCATTGACTATCCTCATGAAATCAAAAAAGAGCTTGATGCGATATTTGCCCTTTTGCTGGCTTTTGGCGCCATAGGCGCTCGTAGCCGAAACGGCTGGGGAAGTTTCCAGGTTGAGAACGAAATTATGGCCAAAGAAACAGCTCTCAATCTCCTGAATGAGTGCACAATGCCTTGGGATAAAGGCTTCAAGAAAGATTATCCCAACTGCTTGGGAAAGGATGAAAAAGGGCCTCTTCTATGGAAGACAAAATCCATGCATTCTTGGGCCGAAGGAATGCGGGAACTTGCCGATGCCTATGTCGGAGTTCGGGCCAAGACCATTGAAGGGATACCAAAGCTTGATCCAGATGGAAAAAATGACCCGTCAGAGCGCCATCTTCTTGGATTTCCACTGAATAATCACCCTGCTCGCAATGTGGTAGGTTGGGGTAGTTCAGGACGACACGCTTCCCCACTGCGCTTCGTTGTGCGTCGTAGGCAAGAAGGATACACAGGTTTCGTGTTTCATCTCCCCTATGCACATAGCAAAGAAATGAAACTTCCTGATAAAATTAATCAACTTGATGTATGGCAAAAGGTCCATAACAAGCTGGACAAACTAATGGCTCGCGCCAGCTATAAGGAGTGCTTATGAATACGAAGCGTTTTCGAGCCGATTCCAATTACTGGGATCAGAAGTTGGCCAATTATCTTCATGATCATCCGGACAAGGCTCTCCATATTCCAGGTCATGAGGAAAGAAGCAGGGTTTTGCTGGATGCTCTCGGCAACCTCCCACATCCACATAAAGATTTTTACCAGCATGCTGACAAGATTGCTGCAGGGATGGATCGAGCACAGTTGCCCGGCCATAGCCATGATAAATTGGAGAATGGATCAGTAGACTTTTCTCAAAGGCCACTTCTCACCCATCCCACTGGTAAAAATGCAGCCATTCGTCTGGACTTTCCGGTAACGATTCATATATCCGAAATAGCTGAAAAAACGATAGCAATCATCCATAAGGATATGGAGGAACTTTCCGCTAAATTTCCACGCGATCCCCAAAGCCTTTCCATTGCTCGGTTCCATTATTTTCACCACGCCTTTCGGGAACGCCTGGCCCAGGAAAATGTCGGTGATCTCGGAAGTATCTGGCACCGGATTCCAGCCGATACCCGTATTCCTGATCACAGTATCTGGCAGCACTGTTCCCTGGTATCAGCCTTGACTTCCTGTTTCCAACTCTCCACTCTGAACCGGGCCAGTCTCCTCGTCTTCAACATCACGCCAGTGCAGGACTTCATAGGCCGCGCCAGAAAACTGCGGGATTTCTGGATCGGATCTCTTATCCTTTCATGGCTCACTTTCGAGGGAATCCGCCAGGTGATTTATAGCCTGGGGTCCGACCATGTCCTCTACCCCAGCCTCATTGGCCAGCCTATGGTAAATTGGCTGCTTAATACTGAATTGGGGCTGCACAAGCTCACATCTAAAAATAAATCGGATTCATTTCACGAGGTGGCCTCTCTGCCCAACAAGTTTGTTTGCCTTGTACCCACCGGTCAAGAAAAGAAAGTGGCCGAAGATATCAAGCAATCCATTTTGAACGTCTGGATCCATCTTGGTGATAAAACCCTCGAGATGGTGGAAGAAGTGATCGAGAAGAAAGACCCATACCTGCGCCAGCAATTTAATCGGCAAATAAGGGAATACTGGAATTTTCACTGGGCTGCCTGCCCATTGTTAGATGAATCCTCCCAGGATTCTGTCAAGAAACTCTTGCACGAGAATGTCTGGCAAAAACCCCTCCAGTTTCTGGAAGGCTCCAAAGAGCTGCCCTTTCAGACCAGGGGTGAAGGAGCTTTTTACGGCATCACCCATGCTATGACCCAGAGCTTTCTGGCTGCGGGCAAATGCAGGCGCACAGACTGTCGTTCAGAAGAACCCGGCATTAAGTGCACTTTACATGAAGACATGGAGGCCCTCCGTTTTAATGGGGATGGGGGTGACCTCAACCCCAGGCCGGACAGGGATCCTTTCTGGCGGACACTCAAGGAAAATTGGAGTCCAGTATCCGATTTCAAGCGCTCGGAGAGAATCTCGGCTGTGGCTCTGGTGAAACGATTGGCTTATCGGGTCTGCAAGGACAAGGATATGACTGACCATCCCCTGTATCCTTTTTTAAAGGAGGCGGAAACTTTTCCCTCCACCACGGAGATGGCACTGGCCGACTGGCTGGACAGGGTTAAAAAAAGGGGGGTTGCTGTCAAATTGGGGGACGGGTGGCGCAGAATACTCTCACAAGTGGTCCATGAACGAGAACCCGATGAGGATGAAAAGGAAAGAACCTCTGAAATCGCTTCAATTACACCCGCACAGCGAATCGAGTGTAAAAAAATCATATCCGATATGGAAAAGGTTCATGACCCCATCCGCGATGACGATAAATATTACGCCATTTTACTCATGGATGGTGATCATATGGGGCGCCTGGTAAACGGCGAGACCCTGGCCTCCCGCTGGGAGACAGTGCTCCACCCTGATCTGGTGGAGCGGCTGAAAGAGCCTAGGTTTGATAAAAAGTATGGAAGTTTCTGGCATGATAAACTCGGACAATCCAGACTCCTGTCCCCGGCACTGCATGCGGCCATATCCGAGGCCCTGGCGGAGTTCTCTCTTCATACAGTGCCCCGCATCGTCAACAAGAATAAAGGCCGTTTGATATACGCTGGAGGTGATGATGTCTGTGCCATACTGCCTGTGTCAACAGTTTTGCAGGCTGCCATGGAAATCGCTGAAAGCTACTCCTGGGGGTTTCTCTTTTTTCCAACAGATACAACAAAAAACGCTGAAACCATTACGGAATTCTGCCCATCAGGGCCGGGCCGATTAGCTTTGCACTTGGGCCGAGGGGAAAAGATTTCCATCTCTGCAGGCATTCTTATCGCACATCATAAGAAGCCTCTTTCTGTTGCAATGCGTCAGGTTCATGACTTACTGAAACGCGCGAAAAAGGACGGAAATCGGAATGGATTAGCCCTGGAGCTCGAAAAGCGTTCAGGAGGGGGCCGGGTTTTCATGGCTCAGTGGAAGGAAAAACCTTTTGAAGGATTGCAAATACAAAAGATTGACCCCTCTCAGGGCACTGAATATCTGCTGGATCACTTTCTAGTAGTGGGAGAGGCCTTGAGCCTCCCTGGAGCAAAAAGCATGAGCACTTCTTTGGCCTATCGTCTGAAAGAGCTTGAGCCCGGCCTTCAGGCCATCATAGAACATGCCCCACAGGAACTGGTCACATTCCTGAAAAAACAGATAGAACGATCCGGGAAAAAGCAAAAATCTGAGAAAGATGATGAGTTGGCAAGTCGGGTAGCAGCCCTCATTGCCCGCAAAAGATACGGAGCAGAAGTGGATGCGGATTCCCTTATCTTGGCCAAGTTCATAGGTGGCCGCATTGCTCGAATCCATCATAATCAAGGAGTTCAGCCATGAATGAGGCAAAGCAGTGGATAGTGATGGATCCCCTGGACACCCTTTTCTTCAAGGGATCAGAGCCAATGATCGCCGGTGAGGGCCATGAGGTTCGATCTACCTTCCCCCCTATGCCCTCCACTCTGTCGGGGGCCTTGTGCACAGCCATATTGCAGCAAAGAGGGCTCAAGCCGCAGGATTTCACCCACCGTGATGGGCCTGACCAGAAAATCACCGAGAAATTTCCCCTGTTGGGAAGGCCTACTGAACAAGGGTATGAACCGGGATACAAGCTCATAGGCCCGCTTTTTCTCTTGAACCTTGATGAGGCTGGGCACGAGTGGTTATTCCCAGCGCCAGCCCACTGGTTCGGGAAGATGTCGGACCGTCCAAAAGATGGTTACGAGGTTCATGTTGTTTCGGCTGTTCCGTTTCCGGACATGGCCCGGTCACTAGGTTTGTGCGGAACTGTGGATGAGCCGATATGGATAATTGACCCGCCAAAGCGCGACATGGAAAGCATGTCAGGATACTGGACAAACCAAGCGGGATTAAAGGCATTGAATACGGGTTCCGCCCGCCTCCGGCTTCGCATCTCTATTGAGTGTGTTAAACCGGATGAGCCCACCATCATGGGCTTAGGAGCGCTTTTTGCCAATGAAATTCGTGTTGGCATCGCGCTGAAGGATGGCACAAGAAGGGCACGCAAGGGGTACCTCTATACAACCTCACAGGTGCGACTTAAGGCCAACGTGAGAATGGTTGTTGGGTTGTCTGAGGAATTGATACCAGATTATCTGGATAAAGAAGGGATTTTGCAACTGGGTGGAGAGCAAAGGATAGTTCGGTACCAGCAGCTTGCCCGCGGGCCGGATAGGCTTGAGGGGAAAAGTCCCTGGATGATGTCCCTGTCACCTTTTCCATACCGCGATCTTCGATGCTTGGGATGGGAAGGGTCTCCCCGTGTATCTGGCCCATTGATCCGCATGGGAGGCTGGGACATGAAGAAAGGATTTCATAAGCCCATGAGAGCCTATCTGCCAGCAGGCACCGTGGTGCTGGCAGGAGAGGTTGCAACGGTTCCTTACGGATTTATCCGAATCTAATCGAGGAGGTTTGCCATGTTTCCAAAAGATCTATCACAAATATGTGTTTTATATGCCCTTTCTCCACTTCATGCCGGTTCAGGTCAGGCCATCGGAGCCGTAGACCTGCCCATCCAGCGAGAACGGCACACGGCCTGGCCCCATGTACAGGCTTCAGGCGTCAAGGGAGCTTTCCGGGACTGGTTCCAGAGATACTACGAGGCCAATGCCGCAAAATGTCAGGATAAAGAGCTTCAGGCCAAAGAGCTCACTGAAAAGGTCTTTGGCAAAGAAGAGACCGGGGAGGAAAGCGGGGGTCAGGCCGGGGCCATATCCGTGTCCGATGCGCGGCTTCTGGCCTTTCCGGTGCGATCCAACGTGGCTCCCTTTGTGTGGGTAACATGTCCAGAAGTGCTAAGACGTCTCAAGAGGGATCTTTCTCTGTGCCCTATGGATCAGGAAGTTCCCTTGTGCGTGCCTGAGGGCGAAGATAATTATCTTGCCGTGATAGGGGATGTAAAAAACGATGTGGTCCTGGAAGATCTGGTAGTGAAGCCGTCAGAAAAGGCGCCCGATGTTGCTGGTAAACTCAAAAAGGTTTTTGAGGATTTAGCACCCCAAGTTACCCGGCTCTTGCTTATTTCGGATCAGAATTTTTCCTTTTTGGTTCGCACTGCCACAGAGGTTCAGCCCCATATCAGTATAGACATTGAAACAGGAACCGCTGGTGATGGATCCTTGCGCTATCAGGAACTGCTCCCATCAGATTCCATCCTTTACATCCTGGTGTTTTTTGCTAAAGAACGGACGAATGGTAATAAATCATTCTGGCCTGAGATAATCAGGGATTGTGTAACCCAGGCAATCTCTACCCACATACAGATGGGCGGGGATATGACTCTCGGCCGGGGACTGATGGAGGTTAGATGGCTTGCAGGAAACAGCGGGAAAGGAGGCAGCCAATGACTAGCACATTAGCCCAGCAACGTTCTGCTTTTGCCCTGGAAAAAATAAAAAATCTCAAAGGGGACAGGGTTTCATTTAGCAAGCTGGTTCCCGGACTTCCCGCCATGATCCTCCAGAACGGGTTTGGGCAGGCCCTGTCATTTCTTCTGGCAAAGGGGACGGATAAAAACGGCAATATCGATACAAAAGACAAACACATTCAAGCTTTTGACATCATGATAAAATGGCTGAAAGAACAAAAGATAATTCATGAGACAGATCACACCAAAGCCATAACAGAGCTTTCCAACATGTCCCAGGATAAATACCTTCATGCCCAGGAAGAGGCTCTGGCCGTACTGGAATGGGTAAAACGATACGCCACTGCCGGGCTATTTAAAGAAATCAAGGAGACGCCATGAAACATGGAACGCCACAAGCCTTGCGGCCAGTTTGTAGGGAAGTAAATAATGCCATTGGGCAAATTCCCAATGGTGCTTTCAACTTTGGGCTCTATTTCCAGAAGTGGTTCCATGTTTCAACAGAAACATGGAAGTGTGCCACTGATTATAAAAAGTCAAGAGGATCCACCGGCCTTGATTTGCGAGACAACATGGAAATCTCCATCAAACTTTTTAATGAAAAAAAGATAACTTTAAGTGGGAAAACCGGTCAATGGAACTGCAGAGAGACCCTGGTAGCTCTTAAACACAGGCACGAAGCCCTGGAAGAGTGTGTTCGAGCTTTTGAAAAGTTGGGATACAAATACATCAAGCGAGAGGTTCCTCTGAAAACACCATTAGTCATAGGTCTGGGCAATGAACATCCCACAGAAAAGGGCTTTCGCTTTGACTGGAGCCTGGGCATCCCCGTTATTCCCGCCAGCAGCATCAAGGGTGTCGTACGGCTGGCCTTTCTGGTGAACCAACTCAACAAGTTCGATAGCCTGGAACAGGCCAGATGCTTCTGGAATAATGTTAAGAAGAGAAAATTACAAGGAGACGCACTGTGTCTTTTTGGCCTTGCCGACGAAAAAGAGGCCTGGAGGGGAAAAGTGATTTTTCTCGACGCGTATCCCGCCACCCTGCCCAAGCTCAAGCCCGAAATTATGAATTGTCATTATCCGGACTATCTTACCAAAGGACAACGGGGACCTACGGAGGACCAATCACCTAACCCCCAGAAGTTCTGGGCCGTGGACACTATAAATAGAGAAGACAAACCACTGAAATTTGTGTTCAGGCTTCTTCTCCACAAAGACCTGACAGGACGACAAGAGTGCCGAGATAGCCTTGAAGAAGCCCTGAAAGCAGCCCTGGAAGAACACGGCCTCGGGGCAAAAACCGCCATTGGCCATGGCCGCTTTTTTAGGGAAGCTCAAATATCACCAGGGCCAAGACCGGAACCGAGTGTTGATGAAACACACATCCCGCGGGAGGTCTGGGAAAAGGCACATCTCACCTGGAGCCCAGGCAATCAGGTCCTAACGGCTTCCATCGGAAGGGAAAAGGCCACCTGCAAGGGAAAGGAACTTGTCCCTGAGGTCTTTCACAAGAAACTCTTTGACAGAAGGAAACCTGTTACCGCCAGAGTGCAGGTGGAGCTGTACGGAAACAATTTACAAATAGTTAAGATTGAGCCAGAGTCCTGATAAGTAAAGGAGACCCATAATGACTTTTCCCTTACCTATAAATCTTCCTGAGGAACTGCGAAGTATCCAGGAAAAATGGATTAAGGCAAAACGTGAGGATCAGGACCTCATTTATGCACTAGAATTCGGCCCGGCCTTCGTTCCTTTGTTTGCGCGATTGCCTTTACACGGCTGGATAGGGGATCCTCCAAAAGTCAAAGCTCTTATCAGTATCTTGGGCCTCTCATGGCAACCAGTTGCACTTATGGCTGCATGGGCGCGCCCAGAGCATATCCTCATTTTAGGAACCCAGGATTCTCTCAGTAATAAAATAGGCGATGAGCCAGTCTTGGAGCTCATCTCTCGCTTATCTGGAATACCCATTAAATGTTTTATAACTCGTCAAATTGAAGATACCAATGAGGTGAGAATATATAGTGAAGTTTGCGATTTTTCTAGAAAATTTGGCTTTGAACTACATGAATTGGCCGTAGATCCTACGGGTGGCAAAAAATCTATGTCCGTATCGGCTGCTCTGGCCGGTTTTCTTATAGGAGCCTGGATCGTCTATGTGGATTATGCTCAATATTACTCAGAGAAACGCATCCCCGTGGCTGGCACTGAATATCCCCGATTACTTCGCAACCCCTTGGAGGTATTCGGAGACTTAGAATTTGAACGCATCCAGGAAGCATACCGCAGTGGTAATTACGAGGAATCAGCTCATATAGCCAGAAATTTGGCTTCAAAACTTTATGAACCGCGCGAAGCCGAGGCCCTGGCGCTGATGGCGGAGGCCTATGGAGCCTGGCATAAATTTAGGTTTTCTGAGGCCTGCGATATATTGGAGAAATTAAAAAACCACCTGGAGCAGTTCATGATGGACGGAAAGTGGCTGTGGGCTGGTAAATTACTCCCAAAAATCCGGACGCAGGTCAATGTTAGTAAAGAACTATCTGAAATCACCACAAAGTTGTGCCACGGGGAAAAACTGAAAACCATTGAAGAAGGATCACCCCTGGTTCTAAATCATCTGGCTGCTGCCGAAAGAGCTTTGCTCCACCATCACATTGGAGCCTCCATACTCCTGACCTATGCCACCCTTGAAAGGTATGTGGATATTTGCCTCTGGGTCTATTACGGACTGGATGATGAAGAGCCAGATTTTTCAAATGTTTCATTGGATTGGCAAAAATTTCACAGCATCGGTCGTATGCTTCATAAAAAACAATATCAAGAAAGAGATCTTGCTGGACCTTTAACCCTTTCTACAGGTGTTCAGTTGCTGGCAGCGTTGAAACCAGAACTTATTACACAAAATTTTCTTGGATCAATTAAAGGCCTGATGTCCGATCGCAATAAATGCGAATTTGAGCATGGCTTGTGCCCTAAAGCCCTTAGCCCTGACAATATTAAAAAATACATTGAAATGGTGAAACAACTCCTTGAAATTATCTTATCTCAAGATGGCAAGAACATAAATGATGAATTGGAAAAATATCATTTTCCCGTATTTTAAAGTTCTTCCACTTATATTGTGATCAAATTGGCCAAGTTGAAATTATGAATCCCGACACGCTTCTCACCCGCATCAAATCTGACCCGCATAACCCCAGGCTCTACCTGGAACTGGCGGAGGCCTATCTGGAGGCCGGCGAAGAGGACAAAGCCCAGGAGGTGGTGATCAAGCGGCGTCACATGCCGACGAGTGATGCCGCCCTCCCGAGAGGCTGGGCACAGGTGTGCGAGGAGCTGGGGATGGCCCGTCATGCACAGGAATGCTATGAAAGAGCCCTGAAGCTGGCCCCCCAGGACAGTGAGACCCACTATTGTCTGGCTTTGCTCTTGGCTGAAATGGGCCACTATGAACAATCGATCCACTCTTTGAAAAAGGCCTTAAAATCCAACCCCCACCACCAGGATGCCAGGAAGTTACTGGCCGAAAATTACCATGAACTGGGTTTGCACGGCCAGGCCGAGGCCCTGGTTCCCAGAGAAAAACCTCCTGAACCGGTCTCAGGACCGCGGTATTTACCGCCATCCATCAGCGAGAAGGATACTGATAATTTCCTGCGACTGTTCTCCGGCCGGGAGCTGGGTTACGCCCTCCAGCAGGTGGACCCAAAGACCGGGGAAGTCTCCTATGCATACCAGGACGCCCCTCTGGAGCATGAGCTCGTGGTCTCCCATCTGATGGGGGACATCGCCCTTGCCGCCTACCCCATGCGCTCGGACAATGCAGTGCGTTATGCAGCGCTATCCGTCAGAGTGGCCGCAAGAGTGCTGCAAGCGAATCTGAAAAACCAGGGATACCTGGCTTTGCTTGAAGAAAGGATGAGGCACCATGTGCTCATCCTGGCTCGCTACGCAAATCAATGTGGCATGCCTGCCTATCCGGAGGAGTGTGGAGACCGCCGGTTCCGCCTCTGGTTTTTCTTCAACGATTTCACCCATTTTTTGAAAATCAAGCGCATTGTTCAAAAATTCCTGGAAAATGCACCGGACCATGAGGGGAGTCTGACGGTGGAGGCCATCCCCGCGACCAGACCAGTGGGAGTGGGCTGGGTGGAGCACCCCTTGGTACTGCCATTGGGAATCCAGCGCAGCACCTTGCGTCGCTCACTCTTCCTGGACAGCGACGGGAGAGCGTATGGAGAACAGCTCAAATTCCTCAAGAAAATCAGGCCGATTTCAGTGAAAATGATCACAGACCAGTTGCGCCACCTGCATCGGAAAGCAAGCGACATGTCCCCCAACATAATTGAGATGCCCGAGGGGGTGAGGATACTGTTTCGCCGGTGCGAGGTTCTGCATGAGTTGGCCCAGAAAGCACGGCGCGGAAGGATCATCACTCAAGGAGAAAAGGTCATTCTCTTTTACACTGTGGGGTTGGCAGATCGCCAGGGGGATTCCCTGCACCGGGTGCTGGAACCCTGTCCGGACTATCAATATGAAAAGGTGCAGCGGCAGGCTACACGGCTGAAGCCGAATCCCATAAGCTGTTATAAGATCAGGGAACTCGTTCCGGAAATCACCGCATCGGTCTCGTGCAATTGCACGTTTGACCTCCGCGGAGGCAAATACCCTTCCCCCCTGTTGCATGTGGACCCAAACCTGGTTCCGGCAGCAGAAGAACTTTCCCTGCCGGACAGAATACCGGTACAGGAAGCGGTGCGGCGTTACATCAACCTCAGGCGTAATCTGGAGGAAGTCAGCAGAGCCCTGGCGCGCCTGGAGACAATTCTTGAAAGGCATTTTGAGAGAAAGAAGATCGATCATATCAGGGTGAACGGAACGGTTCTGAGACGGGAGAGCGAATCCGGGCAAACCAGATGGAAAATGGAGCGAGGCTGATGACAGTGGCATATGTGTTGGAACAGAATGCATCGGTGAATCGCGAGGGTGAGCGGCTTCTCATAAAGAAGGACGGGAAGATGCTCCATGCCCTCCACCTCTTCAAACTGGATCAGCTTGTTCTCTTTGGTAATGTGTTCCTGACCCCGGCGGCCGTCTCCCACCTACTGAGGTTGGGGGTGGACACGGTTTTCATGAGCCGCATGGGACACTACCGCGGCAGGCTGCAACCGGCTTTCAGCAAAAACATAACCTTGCGATGCGAGCAGTTCAAGAAGATGAGCCAGGAGACCTTTTGTCTGAAAACCGCCCAGGCCATTGTTGCGGGAAAGCTTGCCAACATGAGGACGGTCCTGCTGCGACTAAATCGCAACCGGGAGGGGTTACGCCTGGAAGACCATATCTTGAGCCTGAAACAACTGGCCTTGAAGACGGCTGAAGCTGAGAGCCTGGACAGTGTGAGGGGATTTGAGGGACGAGGTGCTGTATTGCACTTTGAAGGGCTCTCCAGAGGCTTTCTCGCTGAGGGGGTGGAGTTCAAAAAGAGGGTTCGACGACCGCCCACCGATCCGGTCAACGCGCTCTTGAGCCTGGGATATACTCTCCTGTTCAACACGGTGATGGCAGGGGTGAGCCTGGTGGGCCTTGATCCCTTTCTCGGATGCCTCCACACCGTGGATTAC
>JAFDED010000085.1 GCA_019310535.1 Deltaproteobacteria bacterium | reverse complement strand
GCACACTTCTGGGCTTCATTCCGGGGGGCAAAATTTCTGCAGACAAAAAATTGTATCATTATGAACTAATATCCTGTTATTTATATATTTTTCGGACAGAATCTCTCATTTTGTTCAATTATTCTGAAAGTGTAATCTGGTTAGACTTTCCTATTTCTTAACAAGGCTAAAATTGCCCTTTCACATCGAGCTATCATTGCTCTAACTTGATAATCAGGCACATTTTTAATGGCTTTGACATTTGAACTGAAAAAACTTAAAGATTCATCTACATCTTTAAAGATTATATCTATCAAATCAATCTGAGGATTGATTACATCGGCAGTCCCAGTGAGTATATATGCAACTTGCTTTCTCAAATACATCGGAAATATATACTGTGCCTACTTGTTCTATAATTGCCACAGGACATTATCTGTCTAATCCGATTTGTTTTTATTACATCATCCCTAACGATTTGAGAGAAGCTGTCAGTGGGTCACCATAGAAAATTGGGTCCACGCGCTCAATGATATCCGCAGACACTTCAAGGAAATGCCGTTTATTCTCAATAGGGATGAGGGCTCGCCGTGCCCCATTGTCCATAGCTATTTGCAGCGGTTCCGCAAGAGATCGAACAGCCTTTATATTACCTTGGATGCTTAAATCGCCAAGAATCAAAAGGGCCGGTTGCACTGGTTGTTTTTTGAGGGCGGATTGGATTGCGACTATTAAAGCAGTGCCCAATTCGCATGAACTTCGGTTCGATAGCAAATCAATGGCTTCCACATGAAAATCCGTAGTGTCAAAGGCCTGGGCAATTCCCATATTCACTTTATGTCCTTGAAGATAAGCAAAGGCTCGCTGCACTGATTCCTTCATCGCTCCATCGATTGCGCCGCTCATGCGCAGTTTTCCTGTCCCGGCCGAACACCCGATCTCTAACCTGTAAAGGCCGACCTTGCCCTCATGGTCAACTGATGCAGTATAGACGGAGCCCGGCGCAAGCGGGTCAGGTGAGATAAGGTCCCGTCCCCCCTCTTCAGGAACTCCAACAAATTTCTCTTCACGGGTCTCAATATCCATATATGAAAAAGAAGTGCGGTGATACTCAAATGACCCCATCTTTTTTAGTTGTTCTTTCACTCGCCTTCGGCCTTCGAGAGCAAGCGAAAGTAACTCGGCCATTTCTTCTTTTGTCGCTTGGCCGTGAGGGTAGAGAAGCTTGATCAAGCCTGCCACTGACCTTCGCACTGCTTTGACATCCCGTGCATTCAGATGTGAACCCAACGAAAAATAACGGTCTACCATCTCGGTGTAATTATATCGGCGCAGTTCGCGGAGAGCTTCTGCCAAATAGTCCACGACGAATCCATAATGGTCGGTGAAGAACTCCATTCGCATCTTAGGTATTTCCCATCCAGGCAGATAGAAATGGAGCCTGTCTAAAAAGGCCAGGTCCTCTCGTATCACGTCCGGCAAAGGCACGAACAAGTTGGCTGACCGCACCATCACTTCAACGGGCTGATTGGTATTCCCAAACAGCGCGATGGAGGCTCGACCTTCCATAGGTTCTTTGCCCCGGGCAAATGTTCCGGATTCGCAATAAGTCTTCAGCGTGGTTACCACCTCTTTTTGCATTTTTTGCAGATCAGCTACTTCATCAAAGGCAATGGCGTCCCAGAGCCCTACAAGTCCCATTCGGCCGGTTGCAATGTTATAGAACAAGTTTGCAACGGTCGTGGGACCAGTCATGAGGATAACGTAGGGCGAGAGTTCTTGAAAGGCAAAGGATTTCCCTGTTCCGCGTGGACCTAATTCTATTAGGTTGAAGTTATTTTCACAGAATGGGATCAGCCTGGATAAGAGCAAGAGTTTTGTTCGACGGTTGAAATGCGAAGAGTCCAACCCCATGCTACGCATCAAAAGATCAACCCATTCTTCGGAGGTGAATTCTCGCCGGCATTTCTGATAATCTTTCAAATCAAATGTGGCAACCTGAATTGGCTTCAATTCTTCGATCCAAAACGGACTTCGCCTCCCTTTAATTTCTTCATCATACTGGTGAATGATCTCCACCTGAGCCCAGACTCCACCCATGAGCAAACGATCGTATTGCCGGACGTAGCGCTCTTGGACGTGAACATACCGATGACCGAAGTTTACCAACTCTGCCCAGTATTTGTCCTCATCCGAGAGGTAACGGACTTTCACCTTGTCGATGAGCGTGTGCTTTCCTTTTTCTCGGACTAATGATTGCACCTTGTTTGCTTCGTCCGGCCGCACAAAGTTGTCAGCTAGTGTGTTGTTAACAAGGCGAAGCCCTGCCTCTATGGCAATAGGATCATCGGTAGCGCAGTATTTACCCAGAAGATACTCCAAAACAAATATCGGCACGTTCGCCCCGACCTTCACTTTCCGAACAAGGTCTTTTCGCACCACCTTTCCGGCGAAGATTTGGTTGGCTTTTCTATCTAATGCGGGCATGAACCTTCACCTTTGCAAACCATTAGATTGAAATGCAGAGATCAATGTCATCTATTCGCTGGAGTTCGGCATCTGTATCTGCATCCAGCATTCGGACTGAGACCTTGCCGGTCAGTTCCTCTCCCTCTAATAGAACAGTCACGTAATTCTCTCTTTCCTTTTCCAGGATGACCTCTCTCGTGCCCTCCTGGAACCCATACATGGAAGTGGCAGCGGTCCCAATCACTTTTCTACCTTTTAAAACCCGAAAAGCTACTTTGACCGTTTCAGGGACAAATAGACCAGCAGGCCTATAAACCACCCGAACGGTGAACATCCTCGTGGTCACCCGAGGTGTGGAAATCTCTAACTCATAGCCGATATCCACAGCCAGTTCACGTTTTCTGGGCTTGGGCAGGACAATCAAAACAGGTACCACCATCTCTTGAAGAGCCATTCCTTCATGTATATATGAGATCAGTGGTCCCGCGACTTTAAATGCGGCAATGGAACAAGGGAAAGCAAACTCGAGATCACCTCCAAGCCCGAGATTCCCAGCTGAAAAGTGAAAATACGAAGGATGGTCGTTTACACCCACCCCGATCCATACTCGCCGGTGTTGCTCAATTGCCTGTCCTGCTGGCGGATCAATCTTCATGCTGCTGTCCATTGCTTCACCGAAGAAATAGCCGTGATCAGCCGTGATCACGATCCTGGTTATTCCACACTTGGCAAGATTGCGTATTGCCCGTTTGATCTGGCGGAGGACCTCATCCATAAAGCGTCTCGCCAATGTGCCTTCTCCCCGCTCACACATTTCGTCTATCTCTTGAGATGTAACGAGAATCAAGTTGTTTTTTTCAATTTCCTGGCGCAGAGCTTTCCTGAAGCGAACTATATCGTCCAGCTTGCAAACATGCACCGGTTGTCGGACCCGTGACCTGAGATGTTCAATTCGTTCTGCCCGATCCTTGACAATAGTGCCGGCCACCTCAACAGCAACTGATGCATCGCTCGTTTTGATAAGACTTAAACCCTTTTCTGCACCGGGCAATAGCGCTGCCATTCCCACTTTTGTCAATGTGGGAGCGACAGCGACGGTGGCTCTGAGATCGACTTTTCCATCAAGGATTGATGCCAGTTCACGGGCCATCTCGTATCGAAGAGCGTCAATCAAGAAATAGGCGACCTTCTCTTTGCCAAGGTACGGTTCCACTTCGCTTTTGAAAATATCACATTGAAGTCGACAGGAAGCCAAGTCGAAATTGGTACTGACCAGCGCATCGCTGAAACGTTCTGCCAGATCGCTTGCAGCCTGTATATATACTGACCTGCACTTGGCAAGGAGGCGCTCCAAACTCTCTGCATCCGCTTCTTCGCCAGGATCAATCTCTGCGTAAAGCTTCTCAAGCACACGATGGTAATAGTCCAGTTCACACCAGGGACTACCAGTAACGCCACTGCCATCTGCATAAGCGGCCACCATCTCGGACACCGTGAACTTCACTTTCTTGACCTGATTCCAGACTCGTTCAGATTCTGTTAAAAGCAATCCAGCGGTGGTAATGATTGACCAGTATAACGCATTTCTGCCTATGTAATTCGCCCAGAAAAGGCCGCGTCGTGATTCGGCAAGCTCCAGTGCCTCAACAGGGCGATCATTGAGGAGCAGTTTGCTCGCATGCTCCAAAAGAACTCCTTCAATGAAGGAAAAAGTCTCGACCGCCCCAAGATGCCGCACGGATATGTCTGCCTGGGCGAGATGATAGTCGCCCTCCACTCGATTGGCTGCGTCCGCATAGCTTTCGCTGAGATCGCTTCGGAGTCGCCAAGTCGACGCAAGCTCTTTGCATGCGTCCACATGGGCCTTTTTGCGTGGCATTTCCACCGCAGACAAAGCATCCACTTCAACATCTTTCGGCAGGCTTGCGCGGAAATCGGTCAGGAGGATGTGTCTTCTTAAAAGTGACCGCAGAACGTGCGGGTCTGAAACGTGAGAAGTCTTCACGCCGAAGGAGATCTCCGCAAGTTCTTTAAGCTCTGGAAGCCCATTTTTTTGTATCAAGCTCTCATCGGCTTTCGGATTAGTGAGAAATTTAAGTATTATCTCCGATCCTGCCGAAGCGCCATACACCAGTGCCAGGGCGCCTGTTCCCGCTATTGGCCCCTGCTCGATCAATCGTTCAACATCATTCAGATTGTGATAACCAGAAGTAATGTTCCTGATTTCCTCTTCAATTTTGGCTGCGGGCCAGCCTTCAGCCTTCATCACCGCGCGGACAAGGACCTCGAGCTTCGTGTTTCTCCCGGTGACGGCACCAGGCTCGCAAACAACGCCAGCTGCTTCAAGCTCAATGAGCGGCGGCAATTTGGTCTCCCGTGGCGATTTGACGTAAACGAGTACGCGCGCACGATTCACAGAAATCAGCAAGGGCTCAATTTCCCGGCGCACCTTGAAATAACTGCCGTCAAAAGTTATAAAAGTGGCACCTTCAATAGGCAATCGATGAGCCACGGTTTCATAGATGCCCTCAGGATCATACCATACGACGATGCCGGCGTTGTCGAGCTGTTTCTCCAGTATTCGCCTGAGTTCGTCAAGAATTTTGCTCATTTTCTTTACTCTTAATCCTCACGCTAATCCAGGAAAACTCGAATACCTTGTGCTAGGAGCTTGCCAATGCGTTCACGTAAAACCTCCAATGCTTCGTTCAGTTCACCAGGGCTTGAGATTGAATTCGGTAAGAAATCCGCAATACGGACGCGTTCAATCCGTTCACCCGGCTCAATCAGTGCCTCGTCCACTCGTTTGAGGGCTTCCCGCTTCAATGCATCGGCTGCAGCAATGTCGGACTCCATCTGATCCACTCCTGCGCGGCATTGCATACACATTGTAGAATCGCTCTCGGAAAGGGCCACTTCCTCGCAAAATCTTGATGTAAGAGGTACCAGGATCGACTGCTGCAATTCCCCTGTCAGTGTGGGCCACTCAGGAAGTCCTTTCGCCTCATTAATGGCAGCCCCAATCGCTTCGGCGCGTTTTTGGTGCGTATCATTGTAAAGTTGGTTGTAAATCTGCATAAGCTTCTGGTTATCCTGGGCAATGTCGGGGAGACGGTCGTGAAAGGAGTCGGCTTCAAGGTTGGAAATAAGCCGTTTGGCTACCTCATGAAGAGGCTCGTCATCCGACCAACGCTGGACCAGAACGGGCAACCGCTGCCGGACGGTGATCCTGGCGGCATGGATTGTCTTCAAGTTTATTTCTGTCATGGCTGCAACTATTTTCACGACTCTTTCACGCGCTTCCTTGAAGGACTTCCCCTCGGTGGCCAGTATTCGTACGCAGTCATCTGGAGCGCTTTCGATGATCCCCTCCAATGTTCGCTGGTGCTCGGTAAGGAAGGGGGATCCAGGAAGGTCCAATGCGGAAACCTGGGCCAATAAAGGCAAGACCCGCTCTCTGTCATTGCGGGCAAGCTTCTGAAAAGCCCCGGCGATAGCGGATTCTTCAATATCCACTTCTTCCCCGGTGATGTCTTCGAAGTTCCTGGCAGCTTCAGTGAGCATACGGAGATCCAGCGCTTCACGCGGTGTGAAGGCTGCTGCCCGAAATGCTGTATTGCTGCTGAATGGCTGGCGTACCATCGGGTCTGTATGCGCACGGAAACGACGCCCCTGATAGGTCACCTCAATGGCCCCGGCACGAAGCAGGGTGGCCAGAACCAGCCGCAGCATGTCCCGCTCCCAGCCGTAACCAAAACCGCGAAAATACGTCTCCAGGGTCTTGCCCGTTGTCTTCTCCCCGAATTCGCTCATGCGCTTGATATAACTCAAGACCTCCTGGGCCACTTGTGCTGATGCATTGGCAACGTATTTGTCTCCTTGCTTGATAACGAGGCCCAATCCGCCTTCTCCATCGTAGAAGATGGGTGGAAGTCCCCCCAGATTTCCCACAGTCAGGATCTTCTCTGCGTCTTCTGCGCCCACCGGCCGTGCACCAAGCTCTAACTTTTCAAAGAGATCAAGGATGTGCTTGTTTAGCACATTGCGCACAATCTCGGTTGCGTTGGCGCCGCATGATGTTGCCTCCTCCTGTACGCCGCGGAACATAAACTGCCCTGCCTGGAAAAGTTGAAGCAATTTTGTACGCAACTGGCGGTTTAAATTGTCGCGACGGCGCTTTTCATCGTTCAAACAGGAAGAAAGTTCTCCAGAGAGCTTCCCCTGCGCCCCAAGCCGTTCATGCGCGGATACCATTTCCTGTGATCGGTAGAGCTCATCCACGTCCTGGTGCACATCCTCCGTCAGGGTCGCCACCCAGAAGATCTCGTTCCAGCGGGGTGTATCCTTCTCGCGTGAGATGCGGCGGCATTCTTCTACGCGCTCTCCGGTTTCGTCCCTGTCCTCGGCCAGCACCAGGGAGAACGTAATATCGCCTTCACCGCCGATGGGAACCCCATCCATGTTCACACCGATTTTAAAGGTCCTCAAATTGCGATACCTGTATGTGCGAAGACCAGGATCGCTGAATATCTCCTCTATAATATCCCGCCGGATTTTGTTCCGCTGCGACTGCTTGGGGCCCAGATTCCGCCGTTTTGTGTCCCAGTCCTTTTCCTGGGCCGTCTGCAGTTTGTAGCCGCCCTCAGTGAGGCGTACGAACTGCGTTTCTTCAAGCTTTTTTAGCGCGTCCTGGACCTGTGGAAGCAGGGAGTCTGCATCCACACGCGGCCACAGCACTGCGGCAATGTTCGCAGGCGTCCGGGGGAGCTTCTGCGAGTACTCGAGAATGCACACCGCTTTGGCCACCTTGACCACAAAGGGTTCATCGGAGAACCGATTGGCGATTGACGCCATGTCGGTGCGCCGCTCGTTGGACAGGTTGCCCTGCACCAGCTCATAGACCATGTCCAGCGTGACCAGGTCTCCCACAGGCCGCTCCGCAAGGGCAACATCCGACCGAATGAGCATCTGCTGCGCCTGCTTGATGATGGTCCGGTTGGAGCCGCCGATGTGGCGCTGGGCTCCTGGCTGGAGCCGGATGCCGGACATGATATCAATGCAGAGGTCAATCTGGTACGGCATGTAGGGATAGAGCCGGATAAAGGCATCCCGCTCCACCTGGGATCGGTAGCTTGCCCCCTCCAGGCGGCAATTGGCGTTGATCCTCCCCTCGTTCTCATCATAGTGTTTTTCCAGTACTTTCTCTGCCTCTGGCTTCTTGGCCAGGATGCGTCTGCCGGCCACTTCGGCAATGTCCGCCGGCGCAAGGTCGATGCGGACAGGAAAGCGGTCCTGTAACCGTGCCAGCTCGACCTTCTTGGAGTCGAGGGCATCCACCACCTCATCCAGCTTCTCCTGGCTGGTAACCACGACCCATGCAGGGGCGATGGCCTTGCGGGCTCTGACGCGATTTTTCCCGGCCACGCCGAACGCCTGAATCACCGCCTGGAGGGCCAGCATCTTGTCCACCGATCGTGATACGTACTGCCCCACCTCGTCGATGACGAACAGCAGCGCTTTGCCCGGCCGGCGGCGAGCCATGAGCTCAAAGGCCCTGTCAGCGAGCTTGTTGGCGTCCAGATCAAAGGGCTGCCGGGCTTTGACCCAGGAGTCCGGCTCAGGATACGTCTGTGGGTCAAGCTCATGGAGAACCCGGCTTGCCTCGTTGTAGACAACCGCGCCCAGGTTTCGGCGGAAATGCCACTTCCCCTTATCACCGCCGTATTGCTGCGCGAATATCTCATCATACGTGGAGACGAATTGGTCGAGCCGTCCATCCCCCTCCAGCGTGATCTCCAGCTCCGCCAGGTCGAAATCCACGCAGTAATCAAGCTGCCGCAGGAGCGCCTTGTACATCACCGCGTCCACCCGCTCGCTGGCGGTGCGCAGCCCGCGCTCGGTGGAGATGTCGAAGATGACCGCCTGCGTGGGGATGCTCTTCCGGACGAAATCAAGGAAAGCCGCGAGACGCTCATCCGGCACCTGGCGGCAGAAAACGTCCACCGCTTCATCTTCCAGGATGGAGCGGTTCTCGATGATGTAGCCGAGGATCTTGGCGAAGCTGGACTTGCCGGACCCGAAGAAGCCTGAGACCCAGACCCCCACCCCCTCGGTAGGCTCTGTTGGGGCCTCTGTGTAAGCTTTGAGAACCTCGCGGAAGTGCTGCTTGATGTTCTCGGTGGCGATATATTCCGTGATCTCGTCGTGCACCACCACCTCGTCGGTCTGGTCAACCTTGATCACCTCTTCGATCTTCCGGTGGATGGGTTTCTGGAAGAGGTCGCCGATCTTCTTCATGTTTTCATCCCTCTGAGTTCAAAGCGATCCTTTGAGTTCACGCTCTTTCATCACGTTCCTTCATACATGTCCATCACGTTATGGGCGATGGCGTAGGACTTGTTGATCTTGCACTTCTCCCTCACCCGGTCGGTCCAGTAGCGCATGGCCATATGGGACCAGTCATAATCCCCGGCTTCCAGCCTGTCCCAGCACTTCTGCAGCTCGCGGGCGTAAGAACGGTCCTGGATGAGGCCACGAAGAGGCGACATGTTGATCAGCACACCGTCGTTGATGTCGGGCGCGTAGCCCGCGGTCTCCCCGCGCTGGTTTTTCATCCGGGTGATGGATTCGATTGTTTCTTTGAACTGAAGTAGTTCCGCCAGGAATTCCCCCGATGTGTCGATTTCCTTATCAATGCGGCGGCGCTCCGGTCCCTGGGCCTTTTGGCGTCTGGACGTCAGCTCCTCCAGCCTGCTCTGCTCCAGGGCGATCTTGGGGTCCAGGTAGCGCTGCATGATCACGAACAGCGTGTCGGGCGTGATCTTCTCGTGGAACAGGACAACCCCATACCTTTTGCCGGATGATTGCAGGAACCAATAGATGGGCCGCTTGCGGTACTGCTGGATGTGCTGCTTGAAGAAATCGCGCTGGAAGAATCCACGCAGCTCCGTCTCCGGGTCGCCGGGCCGGCCGGTGGCAGCCTGGACGACCTCTGCCGCGTCCTCCTCACCCAGAGCGGTGCACAGGGCAGCGTACACACGGGAAGCGATGTCATCAGGATGGCCCCTGTCAATCACCATAATGCCGTCCGCGTCGGCCATGGCGGCAAGCTTCCGGGCAACCTCCGGCTCGAACCGCCCGCGGCCCAGGCCGTCGGGAGAGCCCGGCTGGAACCTGCCCATGACGATGCCCAGGCCGTAGCCGATCCAGCCCAGGGCGAGTTCCTGACGTGTGAGGGGTTGCTCCTCGGTGGGCTCTGATTCTTTTTCGGAATTGGATGCTCCCCCATTTTCCTCTTCGCTCTCAGATAGCCTCGGCCCTGCCAGTTCGGCCTCTATAGCCTCGCGGTCTTTGCTACTGATGCCGTATAAGCGATACACTTCTTCATCGATCTCACTTTCTATCTCAGCGAGAAGGCTATGCCGATTTGCCACGTCGTCAATACCTGTTTTCCATGCTGGTGGACCTACGAAGTCATACGTTGTTTCATCCTCCTCACTGTCGGTTTTTGCAAGGCTAATGGCTTTCTCAACCAGAGGACTGAGCTTTTTGCCGGAAGACTCTGGAACAGGAAGACGAGCAAGATCGCCCACCTGGAAATTAACAGTAGGATTAATGAGTTTAAGCGCATAGGCTGCAAAAGTTGAGTTCAAGACAGCCAGAACAAGAGGAATATCATCGGGAAAAAGCGAGGAGCCTGCAACATCAAAAATGAAACCACCTGGTGAAAGGCGGGCGCTGAAAGTGCCTGCTGTCAAGTAAGAATAGGTCACCCCGCGGCGGAAGTAAAAGTCGGTGTTCTGAGGGCGGGAGTCTACACGTCCGGATTCTATTCCCAAGTTCCGTATTGCTGCGCCATCATTGGCCCAGTTAACGCAAAGTTCTTTATTACCATACCATCGTCTAAAATCTCCACCCTTCATGTAAGGAAACCAGGCCTTCCTTGAAGTCTGAGCTTCAAGCGAGGTCTTACAGGCAATTCCTATGTTTCGTATTCCGACATCCCACCAGAAGCGCAAAAAACGAAAATTATCCGCTGTTGCAAGTCCTTGACGTGGCGGCGAGATCTCTGCCAGTTTGGGCAATGATTTGAACAAATTCCTCAATCCAGGTGTAATCCAATATACCCATGGACTCCCTGGTATAGCCTCGAAGTCTCCCTGAGCGGTAGCGATAGACGCGCGGGTCAGTTCGCCCGGCCTTCAGAGCGGCCAGGGCTGTCTCGAAAGCATTGCGCTTCGCCTCTGCATCCGGTTCCTTGACGAGGCGGAAGTAAGTACCGATGGATTCATCCCGGGCTTCTTGCTTAACCTCCCTTCGGAGCAGAAAGGCTGTTCCATTCACCTTTTCGCCACCTATATCGTCAAATGCTCGTGGTCCCACATGGGACATGGTCTCAATGGCATATGCCTCAATCAATCCCTTGCGAAAGTCTTCATATGAGGAAATGAACATGAACGACTGCTGCGTAATCATGCCCAGTCTGCCACCTTCATCAAGCCATTCGCTGCACCGCTGTATGAACGCAGCATATAGGTCTGATTTAGCCTTTGGATATGCCGACTTGAGAAAATCGCGTAAAATATCGTTCATATTCCGTGAAGTCATGTACGGGGGATTGGTTACAACGCAATCATATCTCCGAAACATAATGTCCAGAAGCTTCAAACCTTTTACTGCCTCGCCGGTGAAATATGACGCATCTTTGCCATCTGCAGCCTCACGTCGTGCAAACTCATCAAATGCCTGCACGATCTGTGCGCCGAGGAGCTCAAAGAAATCCTCCTCACTGGCGTAAGCGTCAGCGAAACGCTCCCTATCAGGGAAAAGAGGTGTTTTTGCCCTGTCTTTCTTGAGGGCTTCTTGCTCGGCCTCAACAAACGCATGGATTTCCTCTTCCAGCCGCAGGAGCGAACCGAGCTGATTTGCGTCCTTCAGCCTTGACCAGAGGGAACGTATGACACGGCCATACACTGGACGGGTAAAAGCCATCTCTTTCAGGAAATCCTCCAGGCGTTCGCCATCCAGGAGGAGTATGTCGGCGCAGGCCAGGTTTGAATGTTTTATCTCGGCCTTTTTATTCAGCGTCTTGGCCTTGAGATACAACGTCAAGGCTGAAAGATGCACCGCGCGCAGATCAATGTCTATGCCGTACAGGTTATTGGCGATGATGGCTGCGGGAATATCCTCTTCAAGTTCAAGCGAGGGCTTTTCCGGCCAGCCAGGTTGGCCCGCGTGAGCCATTTCTTCCCGGTACATTTCAACAAAGAGGTCAAAAGCCACAAGGCCGAAGTGTATGCTACCGCACGCTGGATCGAGCATTGTGATTTCCCTGACAGGTTTCAAGGGAAGCTTTGGAATCTCACCGCGCAATGGAACCAGATAATCGAGCTTCTCACCGAGCTTGCTGTCTGGATGCATCTGCAACCAGGTGCGCCCAAGAGTATTCTGGACGAGGAACTTGACAATCCAGCGGGGCGTAAAGAGCTCTGTTGCCGCAGGAATGTCCTCGCATTTGATTCTCTGTTTTTTCCTGTACAAACGATAGAAGACCTCGGCTTTTTCCTTTTCTGTGAAATATTGATAAACCCACCCGATCGTCTCATCCTCAGCCCACGCCGGTGACACATCGGGATCGTTCAGCATCTGCAGGAGTTCTTTGAGGGCACGCGGCCTGGGGAACAGACGGCTGGGCAAATTGTCCGGATCGAACAGGATCTTTATTTCCCGTGCGATCTGGCCGCACTGCCACAAAAGAAAGTGCCGGTACGCCTCGTCCACCTCGCCCCTCTTCCAGAGCGCCTCGTCTTCAGGGTGCTCCACCAGGTAATACTTGAAGGCGTTGGAGTCGGTCCCCCTATCGATGGTGCCTCGGATGAGCTTCCGGGCCTCCATCATCTTGAAGGCAACCAGGCGGTTGAGATGGGTGAAGGCCACCTCCTTGACCAGCTTGTCCACTGTCTCGCGGCCCCGGAGGCCAGCCTTGGCCTCGTCGGCCAGGAATTGCTCCAGCCTTCTCCTGGTCTCGGCTGCTTCCGCATTCGTCTGCAGAGACGGGAGACCTTCAGCAGGCTCCAGGCCGCCGTCGGCATGGAGGCCATATTCGCCCTCCAGCAGGGATCGGGCTTCCTCCATCAACAGCTCCCTCGCTTTGAGGACAAGGTCATGTATTTTCGCTCTCAGTTTCGGCTCCACGGAGAACTCCTAATAAATCTTCACGCGGTAGCTCCCCTGCACGTCGCGGCTGCCCATGGCCATGAAATCCAGCCCGGTCACCCCCACCAGCGCGCCGGGATAGAAGAAGATGGTCGGCACGTCGGTCCGTCCCTGCATCTGCTCCAGCAGTTTGGACATATGGTAGAGAGCCGGGGCCATGGCCGCCGCCCGCATGAGAAACACGATGTTCCGGGCAGGGTCCAGGGGCTTCAGGCGCTCTTCCAGCATGCGGGGCAGATCTGCGTAGTTCGGGTCGCTGAGGATCTGGTGCACGGTCTCCTGGGCCTTATGGAAGCCGAATTCCCGCTCCGCCTGAATCACGCTCTCCCAGCCCACCGTGTTTTCAACAGCCTGGAAGAGAAGCTCAGCAAGGGAAATTGACACCACTTCCTTGCCCGTCTGGTTTTTGATACGAGTCGCCAGCAGATCGGCCTCGCGCCGGATTTCATATTCAAGGGTGGGGTCATACCGATAGATGGCGAAGGGCAGATCGTGGTATGCGCTGATGCGCATTTCCCTGGCGCAGAGATCGGCCTCCAGGAGCTTCAGCCGGCGGCGGTGGTCTTCAAGGTGCTGCTGCGAGGACGCCATGTATCAGCTCCTCCATGGTCTCATGTTTGAAATCGATGCGAATGATATTCCCCAGCGCGTGGTACTGGAGACATCCCTCCTGATGTGCCTCCAGGAATAGGCGCTCCACGGACGGGGGATTAAGAAGAAACAATCGCCAGTCCGGGTGCTCCAGGACGCGCTGCCCTGATGCGACTTCTCGTTTAATGAGAAAGGCGATGTAAACAAAGGATGGAATGGGAAAAGCCGGCCGTTGGATCCGCTTGACTTTCTTTCCCATTAGAAGACCAAAGTCGCGCAAAGCCGCCAGAAGCCCTTGAGCTACCCTGATTGATACCGATTCGGACCACGGTGAATGGATCTTCCTTTCTTTCATCGCCTGCCGAAGGAACGCAAGGACATGGGACACGCTGATGGTTACCGCTCCCGAATAGTATTGATCGAAGAGGGAGGTTATGACGAAATCATAGAGCAATGATTCGCTCTTTGCAGCGTGATAGTACAGCAAGAGTCGCATGTGTTCCGTGGGCCACATTGCGCGCTCGAGGGGCTGCAGGAATTGCCAGGCTTCTGGCGGATTACCATTAACATAGCGAGGTATAAAAACTTCCCGAAGTATATCTTCCATGCGCGAACGCGTGCGCTTTGCCAGGATATTTTCCTGGATGAGGCTCTTCACAAGCCCATTGGAGTCGGCAGATGGTTCCCAAATGCGAAGCAAGGCCCGCATTTCAGGGATCAGAGCGCCGCCTTTAAGGAGGCGGGAGTTGTATTTCGAATTCTGTTTCATGATTTTGAGTTTTTAAAGTCCAAGCTTGTTTTTTCCATCGCAGAATAATCCACGACCTTCATTATTGCCGGTCTTTCCTCATTTGATCAATTCGGGCGTCAGCTCCACCGCTTCTTAGCCACTGGTCCACTTCGTCTTTCTTGAATTTCCACAAGCGGCCGGCACGGTGGGCGGGCATGCGCTTTTCACCGATCCACTTGTAGAGCGTGTCCCGCTTGATCCCGAGATAGGCGGCAATCTCATCCACCGAAAGCCATCGATCTTCCATATTTACCTACATAGCCAAGCCAATTCGAGTGATTTAAAATCAGAAGGTCTTAAAGCTAAAATTATCCTATGACGGTGATATGCCTTTGTCAATTTATTTATCCGGCTGTGTATGGATTTAACAGGATTAATAAGCTAAATGAATGTCAAATCAGGACAAAAGCAACCCCACCAGCCATGCAAAGCGCTTCATGGTCCACTCCTCTGTTAAGCCGATCTCTATCCACTTATATTGGAAGAGTTTTTCACCCAAAGAAGATTCTTATGCTGGTGGGAGATTTCGTCGAGGACTATGAGGCGATGGTCCACTTTCAGATGTTAACCATGGTAGGCCATACAGTTCACGTAGTCTGCCCTGGTAAAAAGGCCGGTGAGACTGTCTGAACAGCGGTGCATGATTTAGAGGGAGATCAGACCTACAGCGGGAAACGAGGGCACAATATAAAGTCCATGACAACGGACAATAACTCTTTTGCTGTTGGAGCCTTTACTCCTCACGCAAATCACTCTGGACTCGTCCAAATGGGTCATTCGGAGCTTATGAACGATCTCCTTTATCCTTCCGCCGATATCCTCTGCCAATTCATAATGAATCATAGGCAACAAATAACCACAATTAAGATGAAAAATCAAGAAAATTAAAGGGTTCAGCTCATACCCTGACAATCTTCATCTTAATAATGAGTTGTTATCATTAATCCATAGTGCAACCTCAGCACAGTCTCAGGACACCAGAAAGAGTTTCGAGGTTGACTCTATTTCGTTGACAGGATATTGACGCAAAAAACGTTTCCTCATTCAATAAATGGCTTTTCGGTAAAAATGCCATCTTCTAAATCTCTGCAACTTAGAATCGGCAGGATATAAAATTGATTATTTTCACCCCGCTCCTTTCATGTTTATGCGTAATAATATATTATTATAAACAAACATTAATTAGACTGAAAATAATTAATCATCACTGCATGTTACGTTTCCGTTCCTGTTCCGATACCGGCCATATTATCCCTTTTCCCCTTCTATATTTCCCCAAAATCCAATCTTTCTTTTCCCCACCATGGGTGGGGGTGGAGATGGGGGGATTTTTCCCCGCCCCAAAGGGGCGGCGCATCCATTATCCTGTCAGGGATGTCACGGCTCGTTAAGCTATCTGTTCTGGGAAGCTTTGTGAATCGCCGTTTGTGCGGGCTTCATAGACTTTCTCTGTCATCTTGTTATTCATCACTGTGAAGATGTGGTCGGCTCTTTTTTCAAAGAGTGCCAGGAAGATTTCAATGCATCCATTCGGCTCAGCAATCCTTTTTGAGTCTTCAATGCATTCTTTTATAATTTCCACAAGTTGTTCCCTGTGGCTCTGCCGCAATTGGTGTTCTTCATCATCGGTTAAAACCACTGTTGCCCAAATTCCGTCGTCTCTTCGGTAATTTTTTATAAGCTGCGGGGTTTCCGATATTACCCGCGAGGCTTCTTTTTTCATATATGCGTTTCTATTTCTATATTTATACATACATACCGCCTCCTTGTTTGTTTAGGGTGAACTGGGTCATTACCCAGTCCTGATATTCCTCGGCCCATTTTCTGAGCTGGGCCAGGATTATGATTTCTTCATCTTTCGTGATGTCAACGTAAATCCCGTAATGACATAAAATTTTACGGACTGTTAATTCCTCAATGTCCATGACATCATAGGCAAAGCCCTCTCGCTTTATGTGTTCTAAGATTTTGTATATTTTTATTTCGTTCATGCTTTCACCTCCTTACTTCCACTCAATAGTGGGTTTTTTCTCACAAGCCAGAAAAAACCCGCATGTATAGGTATCCGACATGCGAGAGGGCTTTATTTTAAAGAAAAAGAGTCTTTTTTACAGCAAATGAGGGGAAAGATTTAAAATAGAGGTTGAGCGCTCCCTTCTGAGCGAAACCTCTTTTATAGCTTTCCCCGGTTTCAAGGTATTTTGCATAAGAACTTTCGGAATCTATTGCCTTGAACACTTGGAGTTTATCGCTTTTTGACTGCTGGATGGGCAGGAAATGCAAAGGCAGAGCCTATGCCCTGCCCAAGCGTGCTACCCTTTAGGGTAAACATCCACTTCAACAAATGTTCACCCCAAAGAAAAGACTCCTAATGAGCCATAAGTTATGGAAATTTAGACCTTTATTCGCCTTTCAGTGAGCTTTTTTCTTGTGACTACACGCACCTTTCGATG
>JAFDED010000021.1 GCA_019310535.1 Deltaproteobacteria bacterium | reverse complement strand
GTGATGGCCGCCGTTAAGGTGGTCTTCCCGTGGTCCACGTGGCCAATGGTCCCCACGTTGATGTGCGGCTTCGTCCTCATAAATTTCTGCTTGGCCATGCGCTATTCCTCCTTAAAACGCCGCTTCCACGATACTCTCTTATGTCATGGTCATCTCAGGGCATCATTATCGTCCGATTCGATCGGTTGACGAATGACCATGAGCGTACATGTTATTGTTATTGGAGCCCACGACCGGGATTGAACCGGTGAACCTCTTCCTTACCAAGGAAGTGCTCTACCAACTGAGCTACGTGGGCTCTTGTGCATTTGAATGTACACCAAAACCCAGCCGTGTGTCCCTCCAACGGCCTTTTTCCATTATATATATAAGCCTCCCCTCACTAATCGAGGGAATCCTTGGGCAATGGTTACTAATCATGGAGCGGGAAACGGGACTCGAACCCGCGACCCTCAGCTTGGAAGGCTGATGCTCTAGCCAACTGAGCTATTCCCGCATAATATTCAAGGCCCATCTATCGGCGCTTATTTCCCCTCTCCATCCAATATTTCATCAGCGGGAAAAACACTTTGAAATCTTTCAAGGCCATCATTAAGAATATTGTATTGACTGCTGAGGTGCGGTGGCAGCTGTTCACGCCCATGAAATTGATCAAATACCCCTGGTTTGCAAATACATGGTGGAGAGGGGAGGATTCGAACCTCCGAAGGCTGTGCCGGCAGATTTACAGTCTGCTCCCTTTGACCGCTCGGGAACCTCTCCAGTAGATCGATTGTTTTGGAGCTGGCGATGGGATTTGAACCCGCAACCTGCTGATTACAAATCAGCTGCTCTACCATTGAGCTACGCCAGCAAAATTCTTTTCAACCCAAAACCAATGCGGTACTGAGTCTGATGAAAATCCCGCAGAATAACCTGCGATGCGGACGAAGGTGAATGCAAAGTTGGAATAAGGTGGATGAACTCCCCTCTACTTGTCCCGCAAGCGGGGAGCTTCGCTTAGTTTATTTTTTGCCGGCGATGTCGATAAAGGTCGATAAAGAATGCAAAAATAAAAAAGATCCCTTTTTTACTTCCCCAAAATTCCGGTAAATACTTTCAAAGACCAATTGAAAATTATCTTTTTAGATTATTCTATTTCCATAAAATTGTCAAGGGGAAAAGGAGAAAAATTTCTCCTATATTCAAAATTCAAATCGTCTCTATTCGTATGTAAAGGTTCTTGTGCGCCAAAACTCTTGTTTTGTCGTCTGATATTCAATTATTTTTATCTATTTTCCATGCTTTTTCAATAACAGCTCGAGTTATTTCCGGCAAATCAAAAAACCCAATCTCTTCCTTACGCACCCAGCAAACGTCTAAAGCATCAGTATCAGGAGCCAACTGCCCGCCGCAAACCGAGCATACATAGTCGATAAGTACGTAGTGGTATGCCACCCGGCCCCCATTATCCTTTACAATGCGATCCAACACCTCGATCATCAGGCCGACTGTCACTTCAAGGCCTGTTTCTTCGCGCACCTCGCGCGTCAATGCTTCCCGAAGGCTTTCACCGAGTTTCACCGCCCCCCCGGGAATACTCCATCGCCCATAGCCCGGCTCCTTACCGCGACGAATCAGTATCACCCGCTCTCCCCCAATGATCACGGCGCCAACACCAACAAGCGGATGATCCGGATATTTCCTCTTTTCCATTACGAACCTCGTAGAGGCTCAAAAAAACCATTCCAGGCGTTTTCCTATCTGTTCAACACCACTAACCCTGAAAGATACTTTTGCCTGTGAATCCTTATGTGCGGAGGGGGCATAACGCTATTGACTGAATTAAATATAACAGAAACCGGTTATCCTGTAAAGACTGTATCTCAGGAAAAGATGGGGAATGTGTGAATTTGTTCCAGAAAATCTTTGACAGAATTCTGCGAGGCAATGGTCGGTATATTCTTCGAGTTTGAGGCGATGACATCGAAGCCGGCATTTGTGAGCGCATTGTATAACCGGTACCTTGCGGAGGCGGATTCTATCAACGTGTTAAACAGGCATTCAGATACACAAGAGATTTAACCGGCACTTTTACACGGCACAAATTTGCTTTGGCTGCAATTCTTTGGTACTCTTCAATGACGATGACATTGGCGGTCTTGAAATGAAGATCATTTCCAATGAATACATTAGCCTTGGTCTTTTTTTCTCTCTTACCGAATTGTATGCAAAACTAGCCTGACAGACCGTCTCTTCGTGTCATAAAAAAATGCAGCACTCGGCATTGTGGAGCATGGAGAGTATCTCCTTGGCCACATCCTTGGGCATTGCTGGTCCCCCGTATGAGTATGAAGTTCAAGGTCTCTCGATTTGTGCCATGGCAGGACGCCGCCATGGTGGTGCGCTGCGACGATGGCCGGATCAGGGAGTTACCGGGACGTATAGTTTATGGCATGGGACACAGCCAATTTTGCTTCTTCGGCGGATAGAGCGACCCAGTGTCTATGCCCTGACCAATGGCGAGCTAGTCCGGGTAGCTGCCGGTAGTCAGGCCGATTCCACTGCTTATTGCCGTATCCACCCTTGCGAGGGATTGATACTAAAGCGGAACATCCAAAATCAGCCTCCGCCGCCCAACTATCAAGCAAACAATGGATCTCTATGGGCAGGCTCTGTGAATGAAAGGAATAAAGAGCATGAACGACGTCTTTCTTCATAGCGGAGAAGCTATCCATTACAACTCTTGATGGGAATGCACAAAATGGAAACAGGTATGAAGAGATTATGCCTCGTTTGAGTGTTCAGGCGCTTTGCGGTCTGCTGGAAAGCAGAGATGTCCATTACGTTCATCGTTTTGCTTGCAAACGGCACAGTATCAACTATTGCTTACAAACTTCGGCACCGATTTTATCCTTAATATCATAATCTTGCATTCATGGAGAAGCGCCAATCATAATGATCGACTATACCATTATTCCCGTATCCTCTGTAGTGATAATCTCCGCATTGATTTACGGAGTGTTCGGTTTTGGTTATGCATTGATCTGCCTGGCTCTTTTGCCTTATTTCATCAGCGTCAAGATCGCTGTTCCTATGATCGCCATGCAAGCGCCCTTCTATACGGGGTACCTGCTTTTTAACCTTAGGCATCACCTGACCCTCCGATATGTTGCGCCACTTCTTTTTGGGCTAATACTGGGCCTCCCGTTAGGAGTAAATTTATTACGGGTTTTAAGCGAAGAAACCATTCGATTGTTTTTGGGAGCCTTTATCCTTCTCTATTGCTTTTGTTCCACAAGGAGGAGCTTTCCCGCTCGACCACTGATCAGCAATAATGCGTGGGGACTGCTTGCTGGATTCCTCAGCGGCGTCGTAGGTGGAGCCATAGTGGCATCCGGGCCAATTATCGTAACTTACCTCACCCTTAAAGGATTAAAAAAAGAAGAACTCAAAGCAACGTTTCTTATATGGGCAATGACCATGTGTTGTCTGTTAGCTCCTTTTTATGCTCTGTCAGGGGTTTTGACTTACCAGGCATTCCTTTGGGGAGTCATCACCATCCCCTTTGCCGCTCTGGGGCTTTTTTTCGGCGTGAGGCTTTTTAACACTATAAAAGAACAAATATTTTATCGCTTAATTCTTATATTTTTGGTATTCACAGGCATTCGGCTGCTGGTTTCTTGAGGCTGATCTCTGTTCGACAAAATGCCCGGATCAGATACCCAAATGGCACAATCGTAAAGACATTTTTTCAATTGACACAGCAGAGGTTCATCTCGTGCTGCGTGAAGAAAATGGACGTATCACTTTCCTGTAAGCGACTACGCTACCATGCGGGAGAATGTGGAAGGGAAACAGCGCATTGCTCGATGAGAGACATGTTAGCGAATAAGGGGCCAAGGGGCGCTAAAAAACAAGCACATGTTCTCTATCCAAGGATCAGCTTGATCCCCATGGCCGCGGCAATAAGCGGGATCAGCCGCATGAACAGCTTGTTGGATAAGCGTCTGTTGAGCCATTTTCCCGCGATGGAGCCGGCTATCAAAGAAGGGACAAGCGCCAGCG
Source organism: Deltaproteobacteria bacterium (assembly GCA_019310535.1). Lineage (GTDB taxonomy): Bacteria > Desulfobacterota > JAFDED01 > JAFDED01 > JAFDED01 > JAFDED01. The sequence goes on along the minus strand of JAFDED010000021.1, from coordinate 45,080 downwards.
AAGCGATCAGGATCGGAATGGTCAGGATATCATAATACCAGTAGGTTCCGATCTTCACCAGGCCGGAGGAGAAAAAAAGAAAAACCGTGGTCGCGACAAAAGACTCTTTTGTTGGGCTGTTGGGAAACAAATAGAAGGAAAAAACGATGCCGCCGGTATGAGCAAGGGCGGTGGTTATGCCCGAGCCCAATCCGAAAAAGACACCTTGCCATTCTGGAGGGCGAAAACGGATTCTCAAATCGGGTCGGTCGATGATGATTAACTGAATGAAGCCAAAACCGAGGGCCAGCACGCCCACTGTCTTGCGCACCGTTTCCCCGGAAACCGCCGCCAATAAATAGCTGCCAAGCCATATACCAGCCAGACAAGAGGGGAGAAGCACCAGCAGGTTACGCCGGTTCCATTGTCTCCAGTACTGGCGCACGGCTGTGCCGCTGATCAATAACATGAGGGGAGCACCCAGTCCTACGCCGATTTTGGCCGGGAGGAGCATTATAAACAGAGGAGTCATCACCACGCCACCGCCTATACCAAAGCCCGATGTGATGAAAGCTCCTGCAAAGGCGCCCATCATTAATAATGCAATCAAAAGCGGTTCTTGTGAGGCTGATACGCTTGGCAACAAGGCGCCGAAACTTTCCATTCAGGTCCTTTTCTCCCAGGTGCCGGGGAAGATTCAGTCAAAAGTGAAGACAACGTGCTGATCATCAATCATACATACCAGCCGAAATCGTGGACCGCTTTGGTCATCGCATACACGTTGACAGGCGGTGCCGCCACAGGCAATCCGCAGCCGGGCCCCAGGATAAAGCCGCCGGGCGCTTTCTTTCCTTTTTCAATGGCGATCTTGCAAAGTTCATACACTTGCTGCGGTGTTCCGGTCTGAATCACAGCGGGCGCAATATTGCCAAAGATAATGTCTTCCGGGAAATATTTCCCCGCCTCTTCGATATCCACCTCGTGGCCAAAACTGAGCACGCTGGGATGGCTCCACGGAGGGGCCTCGGCCAGGCAGGGCATGTTGAGGTTCTGATCACCGCAAATATGAAAGCCAAACCGATTGATTCCCAGGGCTTTCAACCTTTCGTGGTACTCGTAATGATACGGGAGCGCGAACTTTTCCATTTGTTTGGGTGAAATCACTTGATTGGACTCGCTAGGGGAACTCATCCAGGCGAAGACCTTCTCCGGTCCGAACGTTTCCACCCAATATTCCAGTACATTGAAGATGTGATCTATGGTCAACCTCATGAGTCTTTCACACAACTCCGGCTTCTTCAGTATCCATCTGCAAAACCGATTCAGGCCGCAGATGTTGGCTGCCATAGTGAAAGGGGAACGCGAAAAGAAATATACCGGCAGGTTGTTTTCGTATTGAAGTTTCGCGAGCCTCATGGCCTTTGGAATTCTGCCCGCGGTTTTCGGATCAGGCATTTGCAGATTTTCGATATCATCTTCCGTCTGCACCGGATAGGATTTTACCACAAGGGCGCCTTCGTACTCGCCCTGCGGCAGTCGGACTTCTCCTCCAAAGTCCTTGGCACCCAAAACGGCATGTCCGGAAAGCTGAGGTATAGGATCCCAGCCATACTGTTCCGCGGTCCACACCATCGCGAAGAAACTCTTCTCCGGATCGTCATAGGCGTCCGCTACACTATGGCCGGTGTTTTTGGTGTTAAATCCGGTACCCAAGGCAGCAAGAGGAACTCGGTCCGGTTTCCGGTACTGCCAAAGGGCATCCATACGCTCCCGGCTGGTCATATGGTCTTGCCTGAGATGCATGTTTGTATCCCTCACGTTCTTGGTGACGAGTTTGCTCCATTGTGTCGGCTAGATCGCCTTTGCAAGGAGCCTGTTAGCTTCGTGAACTGCGCTTACCGCATCGGGAGCATACCCGTCGGCGCCGTATTTTTGAGCTATTTCTTGCGTCAACGGGGCTCCACCCACCATAATAATGACATCGGGGTTTTGAGCTTTTAGCATTTCGATGACCTTCGGCATAGCTAACATGCTTGTGGTCATCAGGGCGGATATCGCGACGACTTCTGCATTTGTCCTCTGTTGCTCTTCGACGAACCGCTGGAGCTTCACATCTTTATCCAGGTCATAAATTTCCCACCCTGCCGCCTCGAACATCGCTTTTACCAGGTTCTTCCCGATGTCGTGAATATCGCCTTCAATAACCCCCATGAGTATTTTCCCAACTGCTCTTGTATCCTGTCCCATTTTGACGTGCGGACGCAGAATGTCCATCCCGGCGTACAGTGCATCTGAACAGAGCAGAAGTTCCGGAACAAAGTACTCTTTTTTCTCGTAAAGCCCTCCCACTGTGTCCATACCGGCCGCCAGGCCTTTTATAACAGCCTGGTAGGGATCTATGCCCTCTTCTAAAACAGCTTTGCACAATTGCGCGCAGGTCTCCCCATCATAAGCAACCACCGCATCGTGTATTTGCTTCAGTAATTCCCCGGTTCTCTCTTCTGTGGCCATTTGTTACCTCCTTGTCGGCATTAGGTCTCCATATATATAGAAGAGGTACGTCATCATACGCCTCTGCTCGTGAGTTGGTGTGCCCGAATGCCGGCCACAGGCATGTCTTTTTGTTCAACATGCGGTTGTTGGTACCACTTATGCGCAAGAGCCGGGCTGCTTCGGCGAACGTGCTTCTTTTACAGCAAATAGTAGCAGGATATTGTTATAAGTCAAGATGATCTCAAAGCGATTCAGAGGGCAGATGGCGCATTCGTCATGGCCCCCACTCCTATATCGATGAAAAGCGGCATCTTTCCACATCGCAACCCGCTGGATAGATTTTTTTGCCTCGGTTTTCCAATCTCTCATTTCAGCAACAAAACCTATTTACTCAGGATTTTCTCCGATAATTCACTTAATTATCACAATGCTTTGAATTTTAATCCCTTGCACATGCTATTTACTACCTTTGCAAGTCTGTGAAGCTATGATACAGTGTTTTGGCTCTGAGGGAAAAAATCCTTTCAAAGCGCCTGTTTCGAGGCCTTCAAGGACAGATAATTTCTTGCACTGAATATTGTGAACAGGAGATATCTGGGCGGTAAAATGGATAAAGAACAGATCAGAGAATTCGGTTATGAGTTGGGGGCGGACGCGATGGGGTTTGCTGCCATAGAGGATTACCGATCCGAGAAATCGCCAGACCCCAGAAGCATTTTACCTAATGTGAAATCGATCATCGTACTTGGCTATAGGGAGATCAATGGCGCTGTGGAGAGCGAGAACGCACGGATCAGCATGGCTTCCCGTATGGGAGGGATGAATCTCTCCAGGAAGAACAACTATCTCATGGCCAGGCACATAGAGAAGCATTTCAAGGCTAAAGCAGCACCTGTTCCCTTGTCCTATCCACTGGACATGGGGCCTGAGGTCATGGGGCTTGTAGGGGATGTCTCCATTCGGCATGCTGCTGTGGCTGCAGGCCTTGGAGTCTTTGGTCGTCATAACCTGGTCATACACCCTCAGTTCGGAACCCGTATCATCTTCACAACCATTCTGACGGAACTGCCCCTCCGTTCGGATCCATCTGTTCCGGGGAACCTCTGTAACCAATGCGGCCTTTGCGTTGAGGCCTGTCAGGCTAAGGCTCTGGATGAGGAGGGTAAGACCGATGTCATGAAATGTCTGAGGGCATCCCAGCCCTATGGCATCGGGGGAGCAATACGGTATTTACGGCAGTTTATCGGAATCCCGCATGAAGAGCAGAAAGCCCTGCTTAGCGACCCCATCTTGCTCAGTCTCTACCAGGCCCAATTTATCGGATTTCAATACACGTGTTTCAAATGCATGGCCGTGTGTCCTGCATGCACCGAGGCGTAGAAGAAGCGAAGATATTAATCCCCGGCATCAAGGACAGGCGGGCGATCCTGGATCCTACCCTGTGGTTGATCACATAATCGGCCCATAACCGGTACAGGCGACATCTACGGGCATCAGACGTCCAGCAGGATGAGGTTGGGATTTTCCAGATGATCAATGACCGTGTTGAGAAAACGGGCCGTCTCAGCACCGTCCACCACGCGGTGATCAAAGCTCAGAGAAAGCGGCAAAATCTTGCGAATCTCGATCTTCCCGTCCACCACAATGGGTTTTTCCTGGATCCGGCCCATCCCCAGAATGGCCACTTCCGGGTGGTTGATGATGGGGACGCCGAACAGTCCGCCGATGGAGCCGTAATTGGTAATGCTGAAAGTGCCCCCCTTCAACTCTGCCACATCGACGCTCCGACTTCTGGACTTCTCCGAGAGCCGCTGGATTTCTCCGGCAAGGTCAATAATGCTCTTTGCCCCTGCATTATGAATCACCGGCACCATAAGCCCATCTTGAGTGTCGGTTGCGATACCAATGTTGTAATATCTCTTCAGGATGATCTCCCCCGCCTCTTCATTAAAAGAGGCGTTGAGGTAAGGATGTTCTTCTAAAGCGATCACCACGGCTTTGATCACAAACGGGGTGAAAGTCAGGTGAACTCCCATTTCTTGCAGCTTTTGTTTTTCCTTTTTCCGGATATTCGCCAGCAATGTGACATCGGCCTCGTCCATGGCGGTGGCGTGAGCGGCGGTGGACTTTGATTTGGCCATGGCCAGCGCAGTGGTCCGCCGCAAACCCCGAAGGGGCACCCTCTCCACCGGGCCGAAAGCGTCGCGGTTCCTTGCCGCGGCCGGGGCCGCCCTCTCCTCACTGACAGGTGGCTTTGTCTCCGAGGCCCGTCTGACATCCTCTTTGGTTATACGTCCTTCAGGGCCCGTGCCCATCAACCTCGACAGATCCACACCCAGGTCCTTGGCCATTTTTCTTGCCACCGGTGTGGCCAGGGGCTTACCCCGCCGTACCGGAGGCGCAGGGATTACCTTTTTTTCCTCTTCTTCGGGTGCTTCCTCCAGTTGTCCGACAACGCCCACCGACGGCCTCCGCTGTTCCACGACGGCGGTCTCTCCTTCCTCCAGGATTAAGAAAAGAACCTGCCCAACTTTTACTATTTCTCCCTCGGCCGCAAGGATCTGGTGGACAGTCCCTGCGCGGGGAGAAGGTATTTCTACTTGGGCCTTGTCAGTTTCCACGAGAACTACGGGCTGATCTCGAGTAACCAGATCCCTTTCCTTCACCAGCCATTTTACAATTTCCGCTTCAGTCAGCCCTTCACCAAGGTCCGGAAGCTTAAACTCGAATGGCATCAGTCCTCCTCAAGCCTCCACGACTTGTCTCATGGCCCGCAAAATCCTTTCTTGATCGGGAAGGTAGATGTTCTCCAATTTGGGCAAGGGCATGACGGTGTCGAATCCCGTGACCCGAATCATCGGCCCCTCCAGGTGATAAAAGGCCTTTTCGTTTATGCGGGCGATGATTTCCGCCCCCACCCCGCATGTTTTCGGGGCCTCGTGCACCACCACCACCCGGCCGGTCTTCCGCACCGAATCCATGATTGTCTCGTCGTCCATGGGTGATATAGTCCGCAGATCGATGACCTCCGCGTTGATACCCTCCGCGGCGGCTGCCTCAGCCGCCCGCAGGACTTCCCGCACCATGGCCCCCCAACAAATGACCGTGAGGCTATCACCTTCCTGTACGACAGCAGCCTCCCCGGTGGGAACTGTGTACTCGCCGTCAGGGATCTCCTGCCTGACGGCGCGGTAGATCCGCTTTGGCTCCAGAAACAAAACAGGATCGGGGTCTCGTATTGCCGAAATAATGAGCCCCTTGGCATCATACGGGTTGGAAGGGATAACAACCTTGATGCCGGGGATATGTGCAAAGAGGGCCTCGTTGGCATCGGAATGATGTTCAGGGGCGCGGATGCCGCCGCCATAGGGGGAGCGGATCACCATGGGGCAACTGTGGCGGCCCCTGGAGCGGGTCCGGATCCGCGAAACGTGAGAGATGATCTGGTCCAGGGTCGGAGGGAGGAATCCCTCGAATTGAATCTCTGCTATGGGTCGCATACCGTTGAGGGCCAACCCAAACGCCGTGCCCACGATGCCCGATTCCGCAAGCGGCGTGTCGACGACCCTGTCGGGCCCGTAAATCGCTTGAAGGCCATCGGTCACTCGGAAAACTCCGCCCTCCCTCCCTACGTCCTCTCCGAGGATCATGACGGCAGGATCTTTTTCCATTTCTTCCTTCAACCCCAGATTGATGGCTTCCACCAGATTGCATTTCGGCATGGCTATCCTTCTTTCTGTTCCAGGAACTGCTTGAGTTCATGCAATTGCTCGCGAAGGTTGGGCGGCATCTGCTCGTAAGTGAACTGGAACATCTCTTCCGGACGCGGGTCGCGAACAGACTCGGCATCCCTGACGGCCTTGTCCACCACTTCTTCCAGTTCCCCGGCCAGTCGATTCTCTATCTGCTGGTTCCACAGGCCGTTGTTTTCCATGTATCGTTTCAAGCGCAGAATGGGATCCAGAGGCCTCCAGTTTTCCGTCTCCTGATCATCGCGGTATTTGCCCGGGTCGTCCACAGTGGTATGTGGACCCATCCGGTAGGTGACGGCCTCGATCATTACGGGACCTTCCCCCGCAACAGCACTCTCCCTGGCCTCCTTGGTAGCTGAGTACACGGCGAAGACATCATTCCCATCGACCTGTATCCCTCTGAACCCGTAAGCCAGCGCCTTCTGCGCCAACGTGGCCGCTGCGCTCTGTCTTTTCCGGACGGTGGATATGGCGTATTGGTTATTCTGACAAAAGAAAATAGTCGGCGTCTGCAGAACTCCCGCAAAATTCATGGCCTCGTGAAAATCCCCCGTGGAGGTGGCCCCATCGCCGAAATAGGCCGCACTCACTATTCTCTCCCCACGCAACTTGGCTGCCCAAGCTATTCCCACCGCGTGCAGCGTTTGAGTCCCCACAGGGATGGAGACAGGTGTAATGCGGATTCCCTCGGGGAATTGACTGCCCATTTCGTTGCCCATCCAATACAGGTATATGTTTTTCAGAGGCACATTTTTTAGAAGGAAAACGCCCGTCTCCCGGTACGAAGGGACAACCCAGTCTTCCGGCTTCAAAGCATAGGCACTTCCGATTTGGCTGGCTTCCTGCCCCAAAAGCGGTGCATATGTACCCAGGCGACCCTGTCTGTTCAGGATGACGGCGCGTTGGTCGGCCATCCGGGCAAGGAGCATCCAGCGGTAGATCTCACGAATCTGATTTTCCGTCAGATCGGGCATGAGCGTCTTGTCGCTGCGTCCATCCTTGTCCAGTATCCTGCGCATCTTGATTTGTTGAGCACCGGTATTTTCATCGTTCATTATGTATCTCCAATCCCTTTGCCTGTTCCAGGAGACAACGATTCCGGTTTGAGAGGAAGCTCCTTCAACAGGTTTCTGGCGATGATCATGCGCATGATTTGAGATGTGCCCTCGTAGATCTGGAGGACTTTTGCGTCGCGCAGCAATTTTTCCACGGGGTGCCATGTGGTGTAACCCATCCCGCCGTAAACCTGAATAGCATCCGTAGCGACCCGCATGGCCATATCCGCGGCGAAGGCCTTAGCGATCGCAGCAGCTTTTGTGTTTTTTTGTCCCTGGTCAGCCATCCATGCGGCCCGCCAAACCAGTAACCTGGCTGCATCGATCTCAGTGGCCATGTCGGCCAACATAAATTGGATCGCCTGGTGCTTGGCGATGGGAACTCCAAACTGTACCCTCTTCTGTGCGTAGGCAACTGCGTACTCCATGGCCGATCGGGCAAGTCCCACCGCGCCGATGGCGATGAGGGGGCGGGTCACATCAAGCGCAGCCATGGCCTTCCTAAACCCCTCTCCTATGCCTCCAAGCAAGTTCTCTGCAGGGACCTTTACATTGTCGAACTTAATGGCCGTGGTGTTGGAGGCTCGCTGCCCCAATTTATCTATGGGTGCCCCCCTCCTGATCCCTTCCAGGTCACCAGGGACGATGAGCGCTACGATCCCTCGGTGTTTTTTGGCCCGGTCCGTCTGCGCGAAGACCAGAAACAATCGGGCGTAACTGCCGTTGGTGATCCACATCTTGGTCCCGTTGAGCACATAGTGATCGTTTTCCAGGCGTGCTGCGGCCTCCATGGAGGCGGGATCTGAACCCACTGCACGCTCGCTCAGGCAATACGAAGCGATGCTGAAATCACGGCAAAAGGGGATGAGGAAGCTTTCTTTCTGATGCTCGGTCCCGAACTCAACTATGGGATGCAGTGCCAAATTGCTGACAAAAATGGAGAGGTACACTCCCATGCACGCGGCGGCCAACTCTTCGGACGCGATGCAGTAATCGAGGACACTCATCCCGGCGCCGCCGTACCGGGAGGGGATGAAGGCTGTGAAGTAACCTGATTTGTATGCCTTTTCCATCACATCCATGGGGAAAGTTCCCTCTCGGTCGAATTTAGCCGCAACGGGCCGTATTATGTCGTCGGCGAATTTTCTGGCCTTCTGTTGGATCTCAACTTGTCCTTCTGTTAATTCAAAACCGATCATATGCGCACTTTTTCGCCGTCCTCATGCGGCCTCGGACTCCGAGGACGGGCCGCTATTATTGTTTTTTCGACGTCTCATAGGAATAAAATCCCCTTCCCGTCTTGCGCCCCAGGTAGCCCGCATCCACGTACTTGATCAGGAGAGGACACGGCCGGTACTTGGGGTCCCCCAGCCCTTCCTGCAGGACCTTCATCACCGAAAGCACCGTATCCAGTCCCACGTAGTCGGCCAGTTCCAACGGGCCCATGGGGTGATTGGCCCCCAGCTTCATGATGGAGTCGATGTCTTCCGGGGTCCCAACTCCCTCGTAAAGGGCATAAATAGCCTCGTTCATGAGACTGAAGATGAGGCGGCTGGAGACAAACCCAGGATAGTCATTTGCCGACAGGGGTGTCTTTCCCATCTTTATGCAAAGCTCGCGAGTGATCTCGAAGGTGCCGTCAGAGGTGTTGAGCCCGCGGATTAACTCTATAAGCTTCATCACCGGCGGTGGATTGAAAAAGTGCATCCCGATGACCCGATCCGTGCGCTGAGTGAACGAAGCGATTTTCGTTATGGAAATGGAGGAGGTGTTGCTGGCCAGGATGGTTTCCGCCCGACAGAGGTTGTCCAGCTTTCCAAATATTTCGCACTTAATGGAGAGATTTTCCGGAGATGCCTCGATAATGAAGTCCATTCCTTCCAGCTCGTCCAAGAGTGTGGTCGTGGAGATTTTTTCCATCCTCTCCTTCTTCTGCTGCTCATCCAGGCGGCTTTTTGATACAAGCCGTTCAAGATCCCCGGCGATCCGGGCCATGCCCTTCTCAACAAATTCAGGTTTAGTGTCCATCATGACAACCTGGAAGCCGCTCTGGATCGCTACTTCGGCTATTCCGCTGCCCATTTGGCCGGCCCCGACCACACCGATATTCCTTATATAATCAATTTTCATCACCTTACCTCAATTTTGCCACGCAGCTTCAACCTTTTCCGTTCTCAATCCCTTCGGGAAAGCCGGTCCCAGCATGTCCACTTGCAATCCTCCGTACCGAAATTAGAGAGCATCGGGTTGCTGCAGTCGATCTGGCGTAACATCTTTTTACCTTTGACAGCGGTCCACTCGATTAACAGTTCAGTGCATTCCTTCCCTTCGGGGCACACAATACTTCTCGATACCCTTTTGATCTTTGTTGTCATGGTTACTCCTCCCGTTTTCCATTGCCTTCCTGGAAGCATCGAATTGATATTTCCCTGCAACGGTGGTTTCTTTTGCAATAATCCCTCGCTATCCCGGCGGAAAGGATTTGGGTTGCCCCAAAAAATAGCACTACTTAAAGATTTCCGGTGATGAATTATCGGCATTTTGCTGCGCGAAATGAGTTCGGATTCCGCTCTATGCCTTAAGATGATTCATAATCTACTTTGTTCGTCACGTTTAGTCAAGCTTAGTATTCGTGTTTCTTAAAAGGCTTGACTGTTTTTTAAACCTGCACTAAGTTTATTATTGCGCCCTCCATAAAGGGTGCTTGCAAATACGAGCAACCTGTCTGTCAGTTCAACAAATCATAAAAGGAGAGCGGTTATGGTAACCTATCTAATTATTGGAAACGGTGTAGCTGGAAATTCCGCTGCCGAGATGATCAGGAAAATTGATAATCAGGGAAAAATTTTACTATTTTCCAGGGAAACATATTATTTTTATTATACCCCTATTCTTCCGGAATACCTTTCAGGAGAGCGGACTTTAAAGAGTTTTACGACACACAATGATAATTGGTACACCAAAAACAATATTGATCTCCACCTTGAAACTGAGATCACAGCGATTGATGCATCAAGAAAAACAGTCTTCGCGTCACGTGGAGAGGAATTCCGCTACGACAAGCTCCTGTTGGCAACGGGGGGTTATTCTTTTATCCCACCCATTAAGGGGGCACAATTAGACGGGGTGTTTGCTGTTCGGACCATCGATGATGCAAATGTAATCAAGGAGAGGGCTAAAATCTCCAAAAAGCTGGTTCTTATTGGAGGTGGACTTTTAGGTCTTGAGGCAGGAAACGGTTTGAGAAAGGCAGGAATGGAAGTCTCAGTGGTTGAAATTTATCCCAGGCTTCTTCCACGGCAACTGGATACCGAAGGGGCAACCATCCTGCAGAAGCAGATGGAGGAAATGGGTTTTACTTTTTATCTTGGGGCAAAGACTCAGGAAATAGTCAAACAAAAGGGTGGTCTTTCTGTTTGCCTTGAGGGCGGTGAAGAACTATATGCCGACATGGTCCTTATTTCTGCAGGTGTCCGGCCGGAGCTCACTCTGGCAAAGTCTTTAGGGCTTGCCATAGATAAAGGAGTCAAGGTGGATGATTCAATGAAAACGGGACTCGAAGATATTTATGCGGCTGGAGATCTCATTGAACATAGAGGACGTTATTATGGAATCTGGCCGGCATCCTTGGAGCAAGGGAAGGTAGCCGGCGCCAATATGGCAGGAAAAGCGATGAAATATGAAGGAACGGTTCCTTCCAATACACTTAAGGTCGTAGGAGTTGATCTTCTTGCCGCGGGTAATATTGACGCTGAAGGTATCATGGAGTCTGCGGTCACAAAGGATGAGACAAAAAAAATCTATAGAAAATTGGTCTTTGACGATAATGTTATTGTCGGGACTATACTGCTTGGTGACATACGAGGAAGCGAAGAAATACAAAGTGCCATCAAATCGAGGAAAGACATCTCTATCTATAAGAAGTACCTTACTGATGAGGCTTTTGATTTTTCACAATTGAAGTAAGGGGAAATAATCAGCGCACGGCAAGAATTTGGACCGGCTTTGCTTCGCGTATCCTGTCTGACCGGAGCAAAACGATGCTTGTGCCAACATAAGATACTGAGAAAGCCACGGAGGCTGCCAGGCCTTCTTTTGGATGGAATCGAATAGCGCACTCGGCCAGATTTTGGAGGCGGCCATAGATCGAATGGAAAAGGAACCGCCCTCCCCCAAGGCTTTTATCATCCCCGACGGGCATATATCAGCGGCATGGGCACATATGGCAAGGATCGTGCGCTGCAGGGCCGAAAGGCAGACGGTCTCCCTCTCCGCTGAATACGATGAAGCCAAAGCGCCCGGGCAGATTGGGGAAGTTCTCCTTTTCCTCGACCGACGTTCTGCCCACCCCTTAGTGCCGGCGCGTCAATGCAGCCAACTCCCCGGTGGTGTGCCGAAAGTCCCCTGGAAGAAATGAAGTCGCAATCGCCGGAAAAGAGTGCGCCTAACGCCCTTACCGCTGTGTTGGTTAACCGCAGCCCTCTCTCGGAGACAGCCTTTGAGATCGAACTGACCCGGCCTCCCTCGTTTGAGTTTACAGCCGGCCAAAGCATACGTTTCATTCACAAAGCCATAGAAAGGGACTACTCCCTGATCTCCGCACCTGGCGATCCCACTCTTGCTCTTTGCGTTCGCAACATGGAGAGGGGGAGGTTCTCTTCCATTCTTACCTCTGCTGGGGTCGGCGCCCAATTTTATTTCACCGGCCCCCACGGTTATTTCACTTTCCGACTTTCCCTGCGTCCGGCAGTCTTCGTTGCCACCGGTACGGACATTGCGCCCTTTGTCTCCATGTGCCGTTCCGGGGCCACCGGGTTCACGCTGCTCCACGGAGTGCGGTTGCCTTCGGATCTCTATTACCAGCCTCTTTTTCGCGTCGCCGCACAACTTTATATGCCATGCCTTTCCGGAGCCCCAATTGAATCCCCGAAGTTGGCCCATACCTTTCGCGGCACGGTCACCGAATACCTGGAGAGGCTTCTCCCTTCCGGCCTTTATGACTTCTACCTGTGCGGCAGACGGGAAATGATTCAAGACGTTACTCTCCTTGTGGATGAGCGTTTTCCAGGATCTTTTGTCTATACGGAGGTTTTTTATTGACCTGGCCTTGAAGCGAAAGCACAAAACCTTTCTAAACCTTCAACAACGTGTTTTTCTCTTTCCATTGTATTCATGCCCGCCTTTCTTTAATACGCATCCTTTTTGAAGAGACCCCTCTCTTGGTCATGGTCAACGGCTGTTTCTCAGGCCGGCTTCGAGCCGGACTCGCATACTCCCCGTGCATTCCCAACAAATGTAAGTAATACAAATGACGGGGGCCGCCGGATTTGAACCAGCGACTCCCTGGACCGCACTCAAGGAATCCTCTGTGTTCATCTCATTTTAATCAGGTAAAATTACCACGTATTTCAGGGCTCCCGGTTTTTCCTTTCAGGCAAAATAACTGAGCATACCGTGCATAACGTAGCTTATTCTGCATACCATCGACAGGGAACCTCAGGGGATACAGGATCAAGAAAATTTAGCTTCGTCCGGCAAATGATTGTGGAAGGCGGCGGTTTAGATATGCGATCTGTCATGCATATCAAAATGCATGAATCAAAAGTCCTGAGCGAAGCTTTGGCTCGAACCATGTGGATTTGGTGGGCATGAACTGACCGGCATCAGCGACGGCCAACAGCTCTTCGATGCTTACGGGAAAAAACGTAAAGGCGACCCCTCCGTCCCTGTCGACCCGTCTCTCCAGCTTCTCTTTGCTGTGGACACCGCCGACGAAATCGATGCGATGATCTTTCTGTTGATCTTTAATGTCCAAAACGGGATCCAGGAGATGCTTTTGAAAAATGCTCACGTCCAGGGCGGACACAGGGTCAGAGCTATCCACCATGCCGTTTCGGACCCGAAACTCGTACCACCTTTTGTTGAGATACATGCCAAAATGTCCTTTGCAGGAAGGCTCCGCCCGCCCATTATTTTGGAGATCAAAGCGTTCTCGAACGGCCTTTAAGAACTCCGTCTCTGACATGCCGTTTAAATCACGAATGAAACGATTATAAGAAAGAATCTTGAGCTGATCGGCAGGAAACAGGACGGAGAGGAAGAAGTTAAACTCCTCCTCACCTGTAGAATTTGGATGCTTCTTGAGCAATTCCTGTCGAGCCCGGCTTGCGCTCGCCGTGCGGTGATGACCGTCTGAAATATAGAGAAACGGCACATTCTTAAAGACCTCCACAAAGGCACCGACTTCTTCGATGCGCCAAATCGTGTGCCGGATTCCGTCGGCGCTGACAAAATCATAGAGCGCCCTCTTTTCCGCCTCATGGCGAACGAGGGAATCGATCGCCTCGAGCCCACGGTAGGTCATCAGCACAGGCCCTGGATGGGCTGATATTTTCAGCATGTGTCGGGCCCTGTCTTCTTCTTTTTCCTTGCGGGTCTTTTCGTGTCTGCGGATGATTCCCTTTTCGTATTCATCCAGCGAGCAGCAGGCCGCAATACCTATCTGGCAATGCCCTCCCATGACGAGTTGGTAGAGATAAAGACACCGGGTCGTTTCTTCGATCAAAATTGCTTCATCCTTAAATCTCCGGAAGTTCTCAGCGGCCTGTTCGTAGACCACCTCTTCGTAAAGACCGGTGCCCTCAGGCAGGTCAATTTCTGACCGGATGACATGGAGAAAGCTCGCGGGGTTTCCCTCAGCAAGAGCCCGGGCTTCTGCCGTGTCCACCACATCGTAGGGGACGCATGCTACGTCCGCTGCTTTTCTGGGTACCGGGCGAAGGGCCCTAAAGGGTCTGATAAGAGTCATTACCATCCTCCTTTTTGGGTGGAATGATCTGCTGATTTTATCTTTGCATGGGAATAATCGGCTGTCTCCCTATCCTGAAGAGTAACCAGTCAGTCCGGTGGGCAGAACAGCAGCGGCCGGCACGAAAACTTTCTCACCCTGCGGTTTTCCTGATATGTTTTGACGAGCTTTTTCAAAACTCGAAGCAAGGCAGGGAAGGAATGGCAGCATTTGAGCAGCAATTGAGCTATAATAGTTAGTGTCCATCCGGAAACCCCGGATTTTTGATACAAGTTGTGATCGGTATCCCTCTAATCCGGTCAAAAAAAGGGTTTTTAAGCTTGATGAGACGTAATTTTCCTTTTAGAGACCCATTATTGACACAATGTTCATGTTTTTGGGCATACCACTCCCTTTGTGGGCGTGGTATTTCATGTGCTCCCGGGCCATGCTGTTTCCAGCATCCGCCTGGCCAGCACCAGCAGGTTATACGATACGATCGCACTCCAGAGATATTGCCTGAAGCCGGCCCATCCTGTCCAGGTGCAACAGGAGAGGCCAAAAGAACGCTTGAGCCTGGAGATATTCGCTTCAATGCCGGCGCGAAAGTTCTTGTGCTTCTTGAACACCCAGTTGCTCTTGACTATATCAAGCACAGAGAGTCCTTTTCTTTTGGCAAAGGCAGCTGTCGTAATGTCAACCTTGGGTTATAAGCTATTTTTCAGTGTGAACTCCGTAGTCGATGCAAGGAACCCCCGCCCACTGTGGGGTTAAGAACCTCTCCCTGACGGGGTCATTCAAGCGTCGCAGGCAAAACAGATATTGCTTTGCTTTTCTTCCAAGAAAACACCTCATCCATTTTCCCATGGGTTTTCCCACCTTGACGCCGCTTCAGAGGGGCAAGGTGGGTGCCGAAGGCACAGTGATAGCGTTGCTCTGCCTCCTCGCCCTTTTATGAGTTAATTCTCTTTTGCTCCTTTGCTTCGAACACACCTTGTCCTTGCCCCGCTTGCGAAGGGCTGCGGTCAAGGTGTGTTACCACGTCAGTGAGGTTTCTTCGCTTAATAACCCTGCGCACGGCAGAGAAACGGTTGCCCGCAATGTCCCGACTCTGGTGGGGTCATCTTTTGATTGCAACCTGATATAAGTTTTCAGGATCACTGTTACGCCTGAGGACCAACTCCTGGACTGCTCTTGCCGAACTCTATGCTCTTCTGGAAATTACCCGATTTTGATCTTTGTATTTGCACAAAAAGGATTGCAGACATAAGAAGAAATCCGATCAGGCTCTGAGTGAGATTTGGAGAGATCAGAAGGAAAGCACCAAAAAACAACGGTATTCTTTCGTGTATTTTTAATTGAAGATAGAAGAAATTCTGCACTGCTCCCGCAAGGGCTATCACCCCGATAACGGCGGTGATCACGGTGAAGAGGGTATTCACCATTGAAAAGTTCTCCGCACTGATGAGCAAATCCGGGCTCAGGACAAACATATAGGGAATGATGAAACCAGCGACCGCGAGCTTAGTAGAAGTGAGTGCCGTCTTCCAGAACGGCGCGCCGGCCAGTCCCGCGGCCACCAGAGCGGCCAGGGCCACAGGCGGCGTAAGATCGGAGATGATTCCGAAATAAAACACGAAAAGGTGTGCATTGATGGCCTGAATATTCATGAGCTTCAAGGCCGGCGCGGTCAGCAGGGCCATCATGATGTAGTTGCCGGTGGTGGGAATCCCGGCCCCGAGAATAATGCTGGCGATCATTGTCAAGAAAAGGACCGGAAGGAGATACCCTCCTGCAAGGTCAACAATGGCACCCGCCAGCTTGAGGCCGAAGCCGGTCAGTGTCGAAGCCCCGATAATAAACCCGATTAACGAGCAAATAATGATCAACTCAAGGGCTGATGTGGCACCCCTTCCCAGCATGGCATACAGGTCTTTCAGTCTATATCGTTTTTCCTTGTTGAACAGCGGCAGCAGGAGCGACATATAAATTGCCCAGAGGGCGGCCATTGTAGGAGTATACCCTCTCACCAGAAAGAGAATGATAACAGGGATGGGCAGCAGCATGAAACCATCTTTGAGAATAATCCTTTTTAGGGAGGGGAGCTGATCTTTGGAGAGGCCTTTCAGGTCATTGCGGACCGCCTCAAAGTGGACTGATACCAGCACGCTCACATAGTACAGAACGCCGGGAAGAGCCGCTGCCAGCGCCACTGTGAGGTAGCTCACACCGATAAATTCCGCCATGATGAACGCCGCGGCCCCCATGATGGGAGGCATCAACTGGCCGCCGCAGGATGCGCACGCCTCAGTGGCAGCGGCAAAATACGGACGATAGCCGATGGACTTCATCAGGGGAATGGTAAACGTGCCCGTACCCACGACATTGGCCACCGAGCTTCCGTTAATGGTTCCGAAAAAGCCGCTCGCCAGGACTCCTACCTTCGCAGGCCCGCCCCGGCTGCCTCCCAGTGCCGCCAGTGCAAGGTCGATAAAGACCTTGCCCACGCCTGTGGCAGTGAGTATAACCCCGAAGAAGATGAAAAGATAGATAAAATCCGAGACAACTCCCAGGGGAAGGCCGAAGATGCCCTCCGTGCTCAGGTACATGTGCCTGACGATGCTGATTACGGAGAACCCCCTGTGCCCAAAACGCCCGGGAATCCACCTGCCCCAGTAACAATAGGTGAGGAAAAAAAGGCAGATGGTGGGCAGTATCCACCCTCCCACCCTGTAACCCGCCAGGGTGACAAAGATGATGGTCAAAAGCCCCATGATGAAATCGGTTTGTGTCGGCCATCCCTGACGCAGCGCAAGCTGGTCAAAGACAACGAGGATATAAATAGTAGAGGCAAAACCGCAGGCGGCTAAAAGCACGTCAAAAAGACCGATTCCGGCCTTTTTTTTGAAACGGCTCGGGTACAGCAGGAAAGCCAGAGCCAGACCGAAGGCCAGCAGGACGGAGCGCTGCTTGTTGGCAACGAGCAGGCCGAACTGGGCCGTATACGCCTCGAACAAGGTCAGGGATGCACCTATTATCCCAACAACGATTTTCAACGCCCCGGAAGGCTCCAGATATCTGCTGCCCACCTCGAAAGTCGTTGGAGTGCCTTTTTGTGGATGATCGTGGGATATTTCTGCATAGTCGGTCATTTACAACTGCCTCCGCCAGAATCATCTTCCGGCATACTCCCCCGATGCGACACCGTGATGTCCACAAGCCGTCCCCTGGCGTTTTCCGTCAAATCAAACCGTTTATCCTTGATCTTCAGAAGAAAAGGATAAAAATACGCCACCCGGATATTGTGGAGCGACTTGAACCGGTGGTTCAGACCGTCCATGACGAATCGACCGTCCGAACCGATCTTGAAACTGCCGCCGGGAGGGGGCATATCCGGTATTCCCGCTCCTGCCGAAGAATAGATCATGCGGGTCAGAACAATATCATCGGCTTCCGCAATCAAAAAATGCTCTTCGACCTGTGTTTTAGCCGTGGAATGGGTATAGCGGAGAAAAAAAGGATCCCCTCTTTTCACGGGAAATTCGACAAGCAGGTCTCCTCTCCTGGCATCCCGGACCTGCAAAACAAGGCCCGGCTGGAATACACACGCCGCTATCATGAAGAAGAGACCTGCTCCGGTTATGCCCTGGAATAGGCGACGGCAATTCATCCCCTTCAACTCGTAGCATAGTGCTGATGACGTATCATACGCCACACACTTCTGAACCACTCTGTACCGTGCCGGCGTTTGGTGATTATTTCAGCACCCCTTTTTCTTTGTAATATTTTTCCGCACCTGGATGAAGCGGAATGGTGGAGCCGATCAAGGCGGTCTCCAGGCGTACGTTTTCCCCCTGCTTGTGGGCTGCCGCCAGATCCTTGAGGTTTTCAAAAATCGCCTTTGTGATCTGGTAGACATCGTCTTCCTTGAGCGATTCGAGGCAAACGAGGTATGCCGGTGATGCGATGGTCTCCACATCCTCATCCAGACCCGGGTAGCTGCCTTTTGCAACCACCGATTTGATGAAATAAGGATCCTTTTTTATCAACGCATCACGCTCCTTGCCTTTTATGGGAACAAGCTTGATAGCGAGAACAGAGGAGACGTCCAGAATCCCGGAGGTTGGCACCCCGGAGACATACCACATGGCATCGATGTGGCGGTCCTTGAACTGAGCCGCCTGTTCTGCGAGCGAGATCAGTTTTTCATCGATGTCGTCGTAGGTCATGTTGTGCACTGTGAGGAGCCTGCGGAACGTCGTTTCCTCGCCGCTGCCCGGAGCGCCAACGCCGACACGCTTTCCTTTCAGGTCATAAAAAGACTTAATGCCCGAGTTCGCCCGAACCACGATCTGTATCGGCTGGGGGTAGAGAACAGCAATACCGCGGATGTTCTTTATCGGTTTATCCTTGAAGAACATCTTCCCGTTGAAGGCGTTGTATGCGTCACTGTTCTGTACCAGGCCCATGTCGATTTCTTTCAGACTGAGAAGCCGCAGATTCTCCATTCCGGCGGCGCTGGTCTGGACCGTGGCTTCGACCCCTTTCACCTTACTGGAGATTATCTTGGCGATGGCCCCTCCGATAGGATAATATACGCCGGCCAGGCCCCCCGTCCCGATCAGCAGTCTGGTCTGTGCCGATGCAACGCCCATGCTGATGGGCACTGCACAGACGCATGCAATAGCTAAAAGAATACACAAAATCCTCTTTTTCATGGTTCTCCTCCTTTGAAAAATCTCGTTGATGTTTTGTAGGAAGAGCCGAATTGCTCTTCCCCCCTGGCCTTATTCTCAGACACGAATTACCCCCTTTTGTTTTGCTTCCCTTTACAATCGTTAAGAAGAAACGGCAACACCGTGTTTTCCGGCAAACTCGTGGAATTTTTTCCTCAACTCCATGGCCTGCTCATAGGAATGTTCAACCGTTACCACTTTACAGTCGACGTTGAGCATTTCTTTAAACGTTATGTAGGCTTCGTCCATGAAAACGATATCGCCGTTGTCCCTGATTTCCTTTATTCCTTCAAATTGCTGGGCCTTCAAGTTAATTTCCCTTGCTTCCTGTAGGGTCACGCCCTTTGGAAGCGCAACTTCTGCGCCTTTTCTACTTAATCGCACCGGATACCCTCCCTCAAGGCCCTGCGGCCCGGGGGAATGGGTGATCTCACCGGTATCATTATAAATGGCCATAATGTTCTTCACGCACGAGCCGGCCACTACGAACTGGCCGTGACGTCCGCCGGGCCGCATGCCGCGTTTGGGCAGTTCGGAGATGAAATTTTTCATATCCCCCAGTCTCGCTGTTACATCCTCATGCCCTACATAAACCCTCAGATAAAAAGGTGCCTCGCTGCCTGTCCCATGGCGACACCAGTAATACGCATGATAGTGATGCGCGATCATTTCCACGCCCACATTTCTCATAGGAACATCCAGCAGCTCCGAGACGGCTTTTTGGATGTATGGAATGGCCAGATCCATGTTCCCTATTCCGATGGTCGGGACATGGCCCACTCTGGAAAGGCTTGCGTTTATAACATCAGGGTAGGAGCTGTTGACTACATAAGTATCGATTCCGGACATTTTAACCGCCTTCATCAGCTTGCTGGTGAGCGCCAGGTGCATGGCCGCCCATGGCCCCAGGCCGCACCGATGCTTGTAAATTCTGGCGTTGACTTCGGGCGGAAGCTCATTCACAACCCACCACGATTGCAGCGTGGTGCCGTTAAAAATGATGGTTGGATTGATTTTTTTGAGAAGCTCAGCCGTTTTTTCGATGTCCAGCAGATTCAGATGATGGAAGGTGATCAGAGGGTACAGGCCCATGTAGGCCGCGCCTTCAATGGCACTATTGGTTTTCCTAAACCCCCAGTCCGCATTGAAATCGGCCGTCACAATTTCGCAGATATTGGGAATCCGGCAAAGATATTCCAGCACGATCCCTCCCAGCTCTCCTATGCCGATAAGCATTATCTTTTCACGCTCTCTCATACTATCTACCTCACGTTCTGGTTCAGCAGTTTCATCTCCTCATCGAGGGTGCAGCCTGTTAAATGAATAGTAGCTTGAAGAACCTTTTTTCACGTTATGGAGCAACGCCGCCGATGACATATTCCAGCATTTGCTCCCTGGTGGTCAGGCCATCCATCCCCAGGTCTTTTAACGTGATTCCGTGGCTGCGGTAATCGAAATCGGTAAATACATGTACGATTTCTATGATAGCCCTGGTTACCGGGACGTCGATTTTCAATACTGTGGCGATCTGCTCCATGGGGATCAGGAAATAGCAAATATCCTCATGCAGAACGCGCCTGTTGCCCGCTTCGGTGCTCCATCGCCGTGCATGTTCACAGGTTACGTTGCCGAATATTTCGTAAATATCTTTTCCTTCGTACAGGTATGTATTTCGAAACCACTCGAAACTGTGGGTGACATCGCAATCCAGCGCCGCGGCCACCTTAATTCTCTCTCTGTCAAAGGCGTCTGTCAGCTTTGAGGCGCACTGGGAAACTTCCCCGTAAAATCGAAACTCTTTGGCTTTTTCAAAGAAGAACTCGGCCTTGGGGATGGTTATCTGGGCATGTACGGAGGGATTCCCGGGGTAAAAATTGTTTTCGATGACGTTCTTTGAGAGGCTCATCTGGGGATACACCTTCTTCACCAGGTTGAAGGCGGCCTCATTCTTCGTGGCCGGCCACGCGGAAATCCGTATATCTCTCTTATAATTGAAGATATGCGCATAAGCGGGTTCGATCACCCTGCTTAGATAGGGCATGATGTGCTCTTCTACGAGGATAATAATATCCAGCATGGATGTGAGGCCTTTTTTCTTCAATAATTCTTTTATTCTCAAGCTGGCCCAGTACCCGGTATTGAAGAGTATCATTTGGCCTTCCTTCAGATGCGGCAGAAGAGCTTCAAAGAATGCCTCATGCCCAAAAGCAGGCACCGTGATCATTATAAGCTCTGCATCCTCCACCGCACTTTCGGCATCGGAGGTGATTTTTTCCATCCTGGCGAATCCGTTTTTGCCGGAGCACGTCGTGCCGGTCAGTACTATGCCTCCTCTTTGCCTTACAGGGTCGAGATTCTTTTCAAAATCCGGCAATTCATAGAGATTCACTGTGCAGCCCATAAGAGCTACATCCGCGGCTATGGCCATCCCCGCGTTGCCGCATCCGCACACCGTGACATTGGGCAGACCTCTCATTTCGCATCACTCCTTTATTTGTGAAGGCCTTGTCGTTCTCTCTATCATCTCGAATGACGGGAAACCGACAAAGGAGCCCAGTTCCTCTTCAATCTGGAGAAGACGATTCTGGCACGTCGTTCTTTCGCCTGACCGTGGGGCTCCGCATTTGATCAAAGGGGCCGACACAGCCACTGCAACATCGGGCGTCGGATCATCCACGGCCCCGCCGGCCCGGATGGATGGAATTACTACATACCCGTGCTCCTTCGCGTAGCGCGCCGCATCCAGCGCTTCTGAGAGTGTTCCGACCATGTTGGGTTTCAGTACCATGGCATCCGCGGCTTGATGCTGGACGCCTTTTTTCAGTCGTTCGATGCAGGTTACAAAAAGGTCGTCTCCACAAATCAAAAGATCGAGCCTCCGGGAGATATCCGCAAACCCCTCAAAGTCGTCTTCATTGAGAGGGTCCTCTATTAAAAAAACATGATAAGCGCCGGCTAATTTCTCAAGGAATCCAATAAATTCCTCTCGGCCGACCTTTTTCCCCCTGAAATTGTAGAGGCGCAGTTTTTTGTCATAAAAATGGCTTGCCGCGCAGTCCAGGCCTATTTTGAATTGGTCCCCGTAGCCGGCCTCTTCCACCGCTAAGAGCAGAAGCTCGATGTTTTCTTCCGGATCGCCTGCGGGCGCGGCGTATCCTGCTGAATGGCCGAATTGAAAATGCTCAGGGCCGCAGCGTTTCTTGATCACCGCAGCGAGAGCGTAGAAAACCTCAACGCCCATTCTCAGCGCTTCGGCATAGGACCGGGCCCGCGCGGGAACAAGGAGAAATTCCTGCAACTCCACGTACCTGTCGCCGTATTTTCCGCCGTTGATCATATTAAACATGGGGATAGGCACGTTGTTCGCCCCATCGCCGCCAAGGTACCTGTATAAGGGCAATTCGAGGGAATGTGCAGCCGCACGAGCCGCAGCCACCGATACGCTGTATATGGCGTTGCCGCCCAACCGGGACTTATCCGCGGTGCCGTCAAGCTCGATCATGAGATTGTCGATACCGCGCTGGTCTGTCACGCTTTTCCCCACAAGCGCGGGTGCTACTATCTCTGTAACATTATGAACCGCTTTCAGGACGCCGAGACCCCCCAGCCTATCCCCGCCGTCCCGCAAAACGAAAGCTTCATGGCTTCCCACGGAGGTGCCGCAGGGAGAGGAGCCTCGTCCCATCGCGCCGCTGGTTGTCCAGACATCCGTTTCCACCATGGGCCGGCCTTTGGAATCCAGCACCTCTCGTGCCTTTATTTTTGAAATCTTGGGATCTTTCATCGTGTTTTCCGGGTTGAGTTATTGAGAAATATTTTATAGTAAACAGATCACATTCAAATCGCAGACATTTGTGCCTGTGTTGCCGGTAATAATAGGATCGCCGAGGGCTTTGAGAAGTGTGAAGCTGTCATGTTCCCTTACATGTCGATAGATATCGAAGCCTTTCGACCTAGCGCGCTCCACGGTTGTAGAATCTCCAATTCCGCCTGCGACGTCCGTGGGTCCGTCGGTTCCGTCCGTATCAATGGCCGCGATGGCGCAGTCGGGCAGGTTGGCCACCTCGAGGGCAAAACCCAGCGCAAGTTCTTGAGATGGGCCTCCCGCGCCGGAGGTGCCTTCGATCCTGGTCGTCGTTTCTCCACCCGCTATGAGTGCGCACGGATGGGGCAATGGCCGGTGGTTAAAGTAGATTTCTTTGGCAACGCACGCGAGAAACGTGCCCGCCTCTCGGCTCTCACCCACCAGCCTTGTGGTGAGAATAAAGCCAGGAATGCCCAGCGATTCCGTTGATTTTTTTGCAACCTCGCACGCATCCGCGGGCCGTAACAGCACAAAATGGTGAATTCCGCGCCCCAGCATTTTCGGAGTCTCCATGGAAGGATCCGCCGCTCTCAAGAAGTCCACAATCGAACGCGGGGTGCTGGCCCAGAGATCGTATTTTTGCAGTGCGCTGCGTGCATCCTCAAAGGTGGTTTCATCAGGCCCCACCGGGGTGCCGAAAAATTTTTCTGTCTTTCCGGCATCTATCTTTGGCCCCTCTTCGACCAGGTCGGATATGATGAGGTTGATCATTTCCGCTCCTCTCGCCTCTACTTTCTGGGCCAAACGTCCACCGTTTGTAGCCGATATGTGTCGGCGCACGGCGTTGATTTCCAGAATTCGGGCGCCACTCTTTATGAGCCTGTCTGTAATCTCAATCTCATCATTTGGAGTTACTTCGGAAACAGGGCATGCCATCAATGCCGAACTGCCGCCGCTTATGACACTTAAAAAAAGGTCATCAGGTGAGGCCTGCTCCACTAATTGTAAAATTCTTCGGCTCGCGCAAAGGCCTTCTCTATTGGGAAGAGGGTGGCCTCCCTCGATGAGTTCGATACGTTCAAGTTCATCTCCCGGCTCAATATGCTTCACGATGACCAGGCCCGTGCTGATCCGGTCCCCAAGCTTCTCCTCCACCGCTTTTGCCATGGAATTACACGCTTTTCCCGCCCCTATGACGTAAAGGTGCCGCTTCTTTCTCAAATCCCAGGTATGATCGCCGACCAGAAGGTGATCGCCGTCCACGTGCAGGCACTCTTTGATGAGATGGTAGCCGTCTAAAGCTTGAAGAGTCGCTTCCATGATGTCCACAACGAACCTTCGGGCCGTGGTACCAACCGCGGAGAGGAGTTCTTTGCGATTCTTAATTTTCATGGTGTTGGTGAGCTCTCTATCTTTGAGGTCATATGCAAGCGTTTATTCCAGGCATTCTTTATTCTGGCAAAATCAGGCTTTTAAAAAACGGGCTTTTTCCATACTTTCTGGAGGAGCGAATAGAAGTTGCCTCCCAGTATTTTACCGCACTCTTCATCGGAGTAACCCCGTGAAAGAACTCCTTCGGTTATGCGGGGAAAGTGCCTGATGTGCGAGAAACCCTCCACGTGCCGGTGTTCAAAGGGTGTATCAATCAGCTTTGGGTATCTGGATTGAACCTCCAGGAAAAACTCTTCTTTCGTCTTGCCCTCGAACTTGTCCGTCCCGATACCCACGTGATCGATGATTCTCGGGTTGAAATGCCATTTCAGGCTTCTACGACGAGAGCCCGAGCGGTCTTATCGCCCAGTGCCCTGGCCGTATGCTCAATGTCGGCGTCAAAATACACACAGTCTCCGGGGGTAAGTATGTATGTGGTTTCACCGTAACGAAACTCCAGTGTGCCCTCGATTACAAAGATCAACTCCTCGTTGTCGTGCTGATACAAAGCAGGATTGGAGAAACCCGGAGGATAAACATGAATGAACGGCTCCATCTTCTTGTTGGATTTTTTGTAGGCGATGGACTCTCCGATATACGCTCTGCTTCTTGTATATCTTTTGCGCTCCTCCTTTTTCACCAGCGATATGGGCACCGCACCATCTTCCGAGAATAGCTTTCCCATCGGAAATTCCAGGGCCTTGGAAATCTTCGCATAGGTGGATACAGGCGAAGAAACCTTAGCGTTTTCAATCTTTGAGAGCATGGATATGGAGATTCCGGTCCTCTCACTCAGTTGAGCCAGTGTCAGCCCCTTTTGAGACCGTGCATCATGGATTTTTTTGGCTACCAACTTCTCTACTTTGTTGATGTCTTGCAATGAATTCTCCTGTCTATGCCTGAATTTCTGTGTCAATACATGCCATCCTGCAGGCGTCAGGCGGTAGAAATTTTTCTATCATGACAATATTTTTAATGTCAAGAAAATATTTCTTCTTTTTTTTGCTGCCTGATGATTTTTTCTCACAAAATGAGGGACCTTTCCTTGGATGGTTCAATGCAAGAGGCGGAGGTTAAAAATGCCATCCTCTCTTCTCGGTGAATGAAGAGGGTTGTTCTTCAGACTACGGCCGCATTGTACGAGAAGCCATTTTTTTTCGTGCCCACAGGATACACTTTTCATGACGAAATATCCCCGCCGTCTCAAACCTGTTCGAAGGAAGGTTTGAGAGGTAAGAGAAGAGGAACTTCCTTTTGACTCCCACAGCCATCCAGAGGAGCAAACCACGCATCCGGCTGTATTACCTACCGGCCCAAAAATAGTCCAAACCCATCGGCTTGAAAGGGAGCAAGCGTTCATTGTAGGCGCACAAGACCATTTGAGGGAAGAATAAGAACCAGAACCAAAGAAAACGGGGAAGGAGAAAAAAAGAATGTTGCGCGGAAAAGTTGAAAAAGTAAATCCAGGCGGCCTACTTTACACCGCTGATAGTGATGTACTTTCTCACCGGTGAAAACGGCTCACTTTTTGGCCGGCGGTAATATCGCTCCGGTCTCTAACCCATGGATGCGATAGACCATGGCCGGCGACCCAGAGGTTGTGGAAAAGACCGGCTGAAAATGCTTCCCATAGTAAGCCAGGAGTCTGTCCCATCGTCCTTGTCCCGTGTCGTAAAAAGGAGGGGTGTCGTCCAGCAAAAGGTATCGCGCCCCTGAAGATCGCACAAGGGCAATATCGTGCTCCGGCTCTCCGGGGTCCCACAGGCCGATTCCGCGAATTCCGCCGGTCATGACATATGTCCATCGCCATCGGCGTGAGAGTATCAACTCCTCTTTACGGACGTTGCTCCTCACCCAGTCGGCAGCCTGGACAAGGCTGGCAATGGATGGAATCTGGAAGTTTGTCCGGCGCTTGTAAATTTCCCGCGCGCTTCCGGCTCCCGCGGCAAGCAGTGCGGCCAGGAAGAGGGCAGCGCCCGCCTTCTCCATCCGGATCGAACTTGATTTCACCGCCACCCTTCCCAGGACATTATCAATGCCCAGGAACAGGTACAACCAGAAAAAAGCCATGAGCGGCATGTAATGGCGTGGAAAATAGCGATTCCATCCCATGCACATCCCCAGGTAAATCAGGACATACATCTCAATGGGTCGAATATTCCGAAGGAGGCTCCAAAACCCACCTGTGCAACCGGCCCCACGCAGACGACTGATGAACCCGATGATTATAAAAATCGCCAGTGCGGTGCCGAACAACAGCTTCATCGCCCACCACTTTGATTCCGCCGTGATGGGTGTCAGGATGGGATAAAACAGGAGATCAGGCAAGTCCCTGTCCAGCAAATGGAAAATATTGGAGCCGACCCACTCAGCCATCGATGAAACATCAGGCGTATAATACCGAAATTCGTCCGCGTAGCGCATACCCACCTGTGCCCCCCTGATAAACCATGGTGCGGTGACAACCCCCAGAATCACTATCAGCCCTGTAGTCAGCCATGCTGACCTCCTGGTGCCGATAACGAAGAGAGCCGTAAGGAGCAATGACACACCCAGCAGACGCGTGTAAAAAGCCGCGGCAAGAAAAAAAATCATGAGCACCCAGTGGGTCGGCGCACGCAATTCTCCATCATATTCCTTTTCCATTAAGCACAGCGCAGTGAACGAAACAGCACAATACAAGGCCTCAACCATGATCATATGGGAAAATACCACAACGGATGGACTGACGGCCCATAGCACTGTTACAGCACGGGCCCATCCTTCTCCGGTGCTGCGGCGGAGGAGTGCGTACAGCGGCCAGATGGCCGACACCATGAAGAACAGGGACACGCATTTCAACGCAACGAGGTTTCCCGGGGCAAGATACGCCACCGGCGCCAGCATCACCGGGAAAAGAGGCGGATATTGCACATCGGGATGATCGGTCGGATCAGCCGTAAACGTGTAACCCTTTCCACTGGCCAGGGCGCGGGCCAGGATTACAAAGTGTGCATTATCGTCCGCTATTTCCAGAAAACCATTGATAGACAGGGCGTAAATAACGGTGGCCAGGGCCATAACGATGATCAGAAATCGCCGGGGATTGGGATAAGAAATCAGCGATAAATCATGGGGTAACGGTTGTATTTTCCTCATAATGGAAGTTCTCGACGGATCCCCGGTAAATCAGTAAATCCTGTTTTCATTGAGGTAAAAATGGGTGCTGTATGGGACTTCATTTTAGTACATCAGGATAACAAACCCCTTGTTCAAAATCAACGGCAATTTGGCCGCTGGAAATGGGAAACGGAACACACATGGTATCCCCCTGGTCAGGATAAATAAATGAGGAAGGGGGGGGTGAAACGAAGTAAAGAGGTGGAAAATGAACTGCTGAGACAGGATTTGCTTCCAGCAAACCCCCGGGATTCGGCCTTTTAAAGAGCCGGCGAGGACATTACTGTTTTTTTGATTCCTTCATCAAAGAGACTGCCGCGCCCATGAAGCCCAATGCAGCGGCCAGCCACCAGGAGTTTTCAAGTGCCGCTAGAAGCACTTCTTCGTTGACCGCATGAGGTGATGACTTTGCACCGGGCAGGCTGAGGTTGATAACTACATTGGCCGCTGCAATGCCCAAGGCCATTCCCATGGTACGAAAAAGGCCTATAGAACTGGAGGCAAAGCTCACATCCTGCTGGTCCACCGAGCCAAGAAGGGCGCTCATATTGGGCACTGTAAAGATCCCCATACCCAGGCCGAAAAGAATAAAGCGAAGAAGAATATCGGCAGAACTCGCCGAGTTCCCCATTGTGGTTAATAATGCGGCCATTAGACCCGACATCAGCATGCCGATGGTGGTGAGCCAGCGGGTGCCGATGGAATCCGAAATCCATCCGCCGAGGGGTCCGCTGACCAATCGTATAAGGGGAACGGGGCTGAGGATAAGCCCCATCTTAGAGGGCGGATAATGTAATACCTGCTGCAGATAAAAGGGAATAGTGAAGTTAAAAATGTACAGGAGCATGAAAAAAAGCACCCGCGAAATGATGGAAATGGTTAACATTGTGTTGCGGAATATCCGAAGGTTCACCATGGGATTGGCTGTTCGGATTTCCCGCCGGATGAAGAACAACATAGAAAGTGCACTGATCAGCCCCATCACCAACACGGCAGGAGATGACAACCCGAGATCGGCCCCCTTGTTCAGGGCCAGGATGAAGAATAAAGTGAACAAGAAAAATGAAACAGCCCCTGATATGTCAAAGGAAAGGTCGCGGATTTCAGGCGTGTCATCGGATAAGATCCACCGCACAAGCAGGAAATTAATTACCCATACAGGCACGCCGGCAAGATAAACGAAGCGCCATCCTGCATATTGAATGATGTATCCCCCTGCCGCCGGGCCTAATAGTCCCCCCAAAGAGACACCGAGTCCAATCAGGCCCAGCGCCTTGCCTATCTGACCGGGCGGAAATGAAATCGAGAGGATGGCGGGAGTGCACGCAAAAATAGCAGCGGCACCTACCGCCTGGAGGACGCTGGCAGCAATGAGAAAGGCCATGCTGTGAGACGTGCCGCAAAGCAACGATCCCACCAAGAAGACTAACCCCCCGAGGAGATAAATACGCTTTCTCCCAACCATGTCCGCCAGTTTTCCCACAGGTATGATGAGTCCGGTTATTGTAACCAGCGGCGCCATGGCAATCCATCCCGCTGTCAGGATGCTGGCGTGAAAATACTGCATTATCGAAGGGATTGCCACGGTCACAATTGAAGCGCTCATGGCCGTCATGAAATTGCCAAGGGATAGCCCGATTGCCAGAAGCACCTTTCTGTACTGCATGAATTCCATTCCTGAAGTTTCCTCGCGCGTCGAGAAGATATTGTGGGACTATAAAATTTTTCCGTCGGATTGACAAGCGCCACTCCCCTATAAACCGACTTGACACGGCGGCCGCGGATTATCTATCATGGGCTCGTTTTTACGTTTACCCGCAGTTATCATCTGTTTTTGTTGAATATTTCTTTGAGAATGGCCGGCGATAATGTATTGTAATGGGTGAGTGGTATCCATCAAGGCAGACCTTTTCGATGGGATGAATCTTTCGCAGGCTCTTTAATGCGCTTTTTCAGCCCATTAAGGAGACCGCCGTTTCATGAAGCGAACAAAAAGCCTTCGGCCTGTCTCGAGGGCACCTATTTGCCAGCAGGGAGGCGGTAATATGGCAGACGTCTGGTCTGGGGTTCGAGAATTTGATCTGGAAAACGGTCTTAAGGTGCTGGCGCTGGAGGATCACATGGTTCCCTCCGTTTCATTCCAGGTCCATTTTGCGGCGGGATCGCGCAATGAGATGCCCGGAATAACGGGTATTGCACACCTCTTTGAGCATCTGATGTTCAAGAGAACTACCAACCTCAAGCCCGAGGAGTTTTCACGGATTATTCAGGCCAATGGCGGAGAACTCAATGCCTTTACTACACAGGATTGCACCGCTTATTTTGAAAATCTGCCGTCCGATCGGCTTGAACTGGCGGCACGTCTGGAGGCCGAACGAATCTCCAACCTCCTCCTGGATATGGAGGGTATCAAGACCGAGCGTGAGGTGGTGAGAAGTGAGCGGCGCTTGCGGATCGTGAACTCGCCGGACGGCATGGCCATGGAGCAGCTTTATGCAACGGCCTTCGACCAGCACCCGTACCAGTGGCCTGTTATCGGGTGGGACAGCGATCTTCGTTCCATCAGCGTAGAGGAGTGCAGAGAATTTTATAGGACGTATTATGCCCCCAACAATGCCGTGATTGTTATGGTGGGAGACCTTGATCCGCAAAGAGCGTTGGAGACGGTCCGGAAATATTTCGACACCATGGAGCGGCAGAAACCGCCTCCGCCCGTGCGGAGTCGGGAACGGCCGCAAAGGGGCGAAAAGCGGGCAGTTGTGCGGAAAATGGCACGCCTTCCTTTATTTTGCGCCGGATATCACGTGCCCAATATCACTCATCCTGACATCTATCCGCTTTTGGCCGTTGCCACGCTATTAGCGCATGGACGATCCGCAAGGTTTTATCAGAAGTTCGTCAAAACAGGCAAGGCTGTTGAGGCCGGAGCGGACGTCGGCCAACCCCCGTTTTTGAGTGCAGATGACGGCCTGATGATAATCAATGCCACAGCAGCCCCGGCTGTTGATATCAGCCGACTTGAACGGGATATCTTGGACGAGACGGAGTCTCTGGCACGGACGCCGGTTGCGGCTGAGGAGTTGGAAAAGGCAAAAAAGCAACTTCGCTCCTCGTATCTGCTCTCTCTCCAGACGAACTTTTTCAAGGGCCTGGTCCTGGGGCAGTATCAGACCAGGGCGGGGGATTGGAGGATGGCGGAGCATATCAATCAACGGTATCAAACTATTCTGGCGGAAGATGTATTGCGGGTGGCCCAGGAGTATCTCCGTCCTTCCAATCGCACGGTGGTTACTCTGGTTCCCGTTACAGAGGATGAGAACACCCGGCTCGGTCCGATTGAATAACACCGGAGAAATGAAAATGTTTACTCTCAAAATGGATGATTCTTCTTATCTGTTCTCCGCACCTCAGGGCCCCATGGGGGAAAACCATGTTATCCCCCCTGTGGTTCATCACCGGCTTCAGAACGGGATGATTCTCTATGTGGTAGAACACCACAAGTTGCCCGTGGTTTGTCTCCATATGATAATTAAAAACGGAGCCGAGACCGACCCCTTGGGCAAGGAGGGCATCACCAAGCTTACCATGGAGGGTCTCCTGCTGGGGACCGGGAAGCGGAGCGAAGAAGAGATATCATTGGCGCTGGATTCACTGGGTGCCGTTATGGTATCGGAAGCCGGATGGGATGCGGGGTGGATCAAACTACAGGGTTTATCCGAGGATCTGGACGCGCTGCTGGAGATTGTATGCGATATCGTCCTCCAACCGACGTTTCCTTCCGATGCATTTCTTTTATTAAAAGAAAGAAGGCTGGGTGCTTTAAGAAATAAGCAGCAGGATCTATCCCAAGTGGCCGGGGAGGCCTTCGAGTCGCTTTTATTCAAGGATACCCCATACGGTCACCCCCCGGACGGCACCATGGCATCGGTGGAATCCTCCTCTGTGGAGGATTTACGCTCCCATTATTCCAAAATAATCCATCCCTCTAAGATGGCCATGGCTATAGTGGGAGATGTCCATGCGGAGGAGGTGGCGGAAAAAATACGGCATCTTTTTGAGCAGGGCGATGGTGCAGCCCCCGAAGAAGGGAGAGAAAAAATTTCTTTGCCCGAACCCTCAGGAAGAAACGTCCATCTTTTTCTTCGGCCCGGCTTTACCCAGTGCCAAATTCGCATGGGGCATCTGGGAATATCACGCAATTATCCATCTTATCATGCCGCCAAGGTGATGAATTACATATTGGGGGGTGGGGGGTTCTCGTCGCGGCTGATGGAAGAGATACGCGTCAAACGCGGTTATACTTACGGAATCTCCAGCCGTTTCAAGGCCAGGAAGCATCCCGGCCCCTTCATCATCTCCACCTTTACCACGCCTGAATTAGCACCAGAGGTGGTGAATCGCATTCTGGATACCATTGAGGGCTACCGGGAGACCGGCGCGACGGAAGAAGAGCTGGAAGCCGCACAAGGATTCTATGTAGGGTCGTTTCCCCTGGGGCTGGAGACACCCTCCAAGATTGCCGGCCGTGTGCTTGAAACGGAACTTTATGGCCTCGGGCTTTCCTCACTCTATGAATTTAAAGATCGCATTCGGGCAGTGCGTCTGGAGCACATTCTCCAGACTGCAAGCTCTTGTCTCAGACCACGGGACACCATCATTGCGGTGATGGGTGATCTGGAAAAGTCCATCCAGGCATGGGAGAGCATAGGTACGGTGCATGTCGTCCAGGACAAGGAACACCTCCCGGCGGACTGACCCAGGTGGATGAATTTGCACTTTGCCCCTCCATGTCCTCCCGTGTGACGGTCTTTTGAAAGGACATGCTTATTTGTCCGGCAGCGGTAAAAAACCCGCTGTTGCTTCTAGTATAAAGTCCTGAGTTCCCGAACGAGGTGTTTCATCGAAACCTGCCGTCTCGGGCGGCCGGGGATGTCGGACCTTTTGGTTGCTCTTTCATTCCACCCATTGGATGCATTCCACCGGACAATTGTCAATAGCCTCCTGGATTTTTTCTTCAGGAGCGCCTTCGGGGTTTATAATCTCCGAAATTCCGTCTTCGTTCATCTGGAATACTTCAGGGCACGTGTCCACGCACAATTCGCATCCAATACATTCGCTCTCGTCCACATACAAATTTTTAGCCATACTGGTTCCTCCTGTCTTTCAAGTCATTCCGAGAAATAATTCACCGATATTGTTCGTCATAAAAGATGCACACAAACTCGTTCTCGTTGACGTACTTATATGCGGAATAGGCGGCGAGCACCCCTTCCGCCGCACCCGTAGCAATCTGCTTGAATTCTTTGTCTGTAACGTCGCCTGCCGCAAAGACACCGGGGATATTGGTGGAGGAATCGCGATGGTCTATGATGATCTCCTGTTTGTCATTGGTGTTTACATCCAGTTTTTTGGCTAAATGCGATAATGGTATATTGCCGATGGCTCCGAAAACGCCATCCACTTTCATCTCTTTTTCACCTTTATACGCTTTATCCATAACTATGCTTTCGACAACTTTATTCCCCCTGATTTCCACAACGTGTGTGCAGCAGATCACCTCTATTTTCGGTTCATTTTCTATCCTTTTTGCATTTACCGGTTCCGCTCTGAGTTTCTCCCCTCGATATATAACGAAGACCTTTTTGGCATACTTTGCCAAAAGAAGAGCTTCCTTGACGGCGGTATCGCTTCCTCCAATAATCGCAACCGCTTGATCCCTGTATAACGGCCCATCGCAAAGTGCACAATACTGGACACCCCGATTTTCGAATTCTTCAGCGCCTTTGATGTCCAGCTTTCTCCATTGTGTGCCCGTGGCAAAGATTATCGTTTTGGCGCTGTATTGATGTTTCTCTGTTATCACCGCAAAACATGATGTTTCGCAAATCTGTTGAACATCAACCACTCTTTCTTCCCGGATGGCTACGTACTCACTGTAATCTTCTGCGTGGTTCCGCATCTGTTCCGCCAACTCCGGCCCTGACGTGCGAAGGAACCCCGGGTAGTTTTCGACGATTTCCGTCAAGGTGATAGTCCCGCCGATAGGCATTTCGCTGCCTGTAGTGCTGCCCAGGACAAGAGTTTTCAGGTGCAACCGTCCGGCATACATGGCTGCAGCAAGGCCGGTCACGCCGCCGCCGATGATCATCAGATCGAACTGGGAGGCGTTTCCCGGCTTTCGGTTGCCCGGTTTTTGATGCTTTTTGTTGTTCATTGACACCCCAGTTTCTTTGACTTATGAGATACAGTGCTGATGAGCACAGCCCGGATCAACATGAGAATGTCACCGTTTTTTTGTCCCGGGGTTACCCCATTATATATACATAAATGTTGAAAGAGAGCAAGTGTTAGAATAACCGGGGCACGGAACAGCGCGCTCCGGTTATTAATTCTTATCACAATGTTTCTGCATTTTACAAGCGTTTCCAGTTGAGAAGCTTGATTTGCAGGAGATCAACGCCCTTCAAGAGGATACCCCGCTTCAACCCATGTATCGTATCCACCCATGAGGGCATATACATCGGTGTAGCCCATTTTCATCAGTTGTTGCGCCACACGGGCGCTGGTTGCCTCATCGGGTCAGGTGCAGTAGGTTATTATCGTTTTGTTTCTGGGGATCCGGTCTGCCTGAGCAGCTACCTCTGCCGGGGGGACAACCAAGGCACCTTTGATTTTATGGTCATCCGGGTGGCCTCTCACATCGAGAAAGAAAATGTTTTCACCCCGGTCCAGTCTCTCTTTAGCTTCTTCCTGTGATATTTTCAGGGGCTCCATAAGCATCCTCCATTCCGTCCATGCCCAAAGTTTCCGTCCACCGTTCGGTTTTACCGGTTGATACCTTTTATTTACCCACCGGTGCACGCCGGTAAATACGCAGTGGTTATTTCTTTTTCCTCCGACAATCGTTACCACCTTTTAGGGAATGGATTACTTTTAGGGAATGGATTAAATGAATATAAGTATCCATCTCACCCATTGCAAGTGTTTCTCCGGCGATGAAATGATGGTTTTCGGGATATTCTCTGTGGGTTCTGTGTTATTTTACGGGGCGCTTACATCCCTGCCTGCCGCAGCATGGAAAGTCCTTTGCCTGCGGCGGGGGAGTGGATGGACGGCCCAGTCAACAGGGCGGTTCAGGTTTTTGTGGGTCATTCTTCTGTCATGTGCTTTTCTTCGCCTTCGATCATTCTGCGGATCAGCGGGGGAACATAAAGGCCTTCCAGGTCTTGCTGGCGAAGGGCGTCAATAAAAAGGCGGATTTTCTCGGGCAATGATAATCGATTGTCCACTATCAACAGCCGCTGGTTCTTAAGGCGGCAATGTCCACCTTTACTGCTTATCTCTTCGTCCCCCACTTTTTCGAAACGAACCTGGATGTCAAGTTTTTCGGCAAGATTAATCAGATGGCGCAGAAGATCGCGATCAAAAAGTTCCACGGCGTATCCTGATAATCAATTGGACTTCCCGGGCGCGGGTTAGGTCCTTGATTCGCCCGCCTTTCCATGGGGCTCAGGCCCCCTGATCATTGGAACTTATGGGGCTGACGGAAACCTGGAGCTTCCCCTGAAGCCGGGGGATATCACCGGCTCCTCAATCTGGCGCACAGGGATTTGCTTGAGAAGATCCCAGTTTATTTCCGGCTTAATGTCTTGCTTTACCTTCTTCTTTAATTGTGCCATCAGTTCCCGCTGCTTGATGTTGCGAATTTTATTCTTGATGGGCTGGTACGCTTCCTCCAGTGGACGTTGATAGGTCTCGCGCCTGTCCTCGACTTTGATGATATGATACCCGTATTGTGTCTTAATCGGGCCGCCAATCTCACCTTTTTTTAGAGAAAAGGCTGCATCCTCCACGGGCTTGGCCATAACGCCTTTCCCGCGTTGCTGCCATCCCAGGTCTCCCCCCGAAGCCCCGCGCTTTGTGTCAACCGATCTCTCACGGGCCAGGGATTGGAAGCTTGCGCGCCCCCCCTTGATAAGCTTGATTATCTCTTCAGCTTCTTTCGGGTTTGTTACGATGATCTCCCGTACTTTGACCTGTTCCGGACGGATATGCTCTTTTTTATGGAGTTCGTAATACTCCCTTATCTCCTCGTCAGAGACAGTCACCTTTTCCGTAACTTCCTTGATGTGAAACGCGGTGGCAAGGATTTTCTCGCGGGCCTCCTTGATGCGGCGCTGGATCTCAGGGTCTTTGTCCAACCCGAGTTGTTGCGCACTCTGGGCAAACATCTTGAGCTCTACCATCTGCCCTAACAGTGTTTTTTTGCCGGATTCACCCTGGTATTTGAAAAGGTATTCAGGAGGAAGATTTTCATACAATTCCTGAAATCTCTTGAGGGATATGACTTCATCCCCGATGGTGGCGAGCACTTTTTCTTCGGATTCTTTTTTCGCCTCGGATCCGGGGCCTGACTGGCACGCTCCCAACAGCGCCATGGTGAACATCAATAAAAGCAATCGCAAAATCCAACGTTTATCCATTTTTTTCCTCCACTGGTCCAAAAACCTCCGCCCCATTTTTTGTAATGGCCCAATTAATGGCCCGGGACAGGAACGATCATTTTTTGTAAAGTACAACATGGAGAGGCAAAACTCAAGATTTTAACGCCAAGCACCATGAAACTTTTCAGTCCCGGGACAGGGGGGCGACTTTAAAGGGCAGCCTGTCATAAGAAAAGGCGAGCCTTACTGATTTGACCGCAGCATTGAAAAGGTATCGACCTTAAGGAGGAGGTGTACTGATGAGAGGGCCGCGGGTTACGGCGGCAAGGGCATAATGGGCTACCAATCAATTATTGAGTGCGCGGCCGATGGCTTCTGTCAGTACTGAAAATTCCAATAGTTCCAGGCTTTCACCCCGGCGGCGAGGATCGATCTGCGCTTCATTGAAAGCCTCTCTTAATTGGGCAGGGGAAAGTTCCAGGCCTGGTGCACTTCTCAGGGCATTGAGCAGCATTTTCCTCCGTTGGGCGAATGCCGCCCGCACAACCGCCTGGAAAAGCTTTTCGTCGGGCAGTGGAACCGCCGGCTCGCGCCGAACACTGAAGTGAACCAAAGAGGCGTCGACCTTTGGCCTGGGGAAAAAGCATGTACGCGGTATGGACAGGACGATTCGGGGATTCATGAAGACCTGGACCATCACGCTCAGCACTGAGTAGTCTCGAGTCAATGGCCTTGCAATTATGCGGTTGGCTACTTCCCGCTGAAAAGTCAAATGCAGAGAATGAAAAGCACCGCGCTGGCGAATGAGATGGAAAAGGATCGGGGTGGAAATGCTGAAAGGAAGGTTGGCGACGATGCGGTAGGGGTGGCCCCATCTATGCAGGAACGAGAAGTAGTCAACACGGAGGCCGTCTTCAAACATGACCTCCACATTGGGGAGATGCCCCACTGATTCGCGAAGAGTTTCATGCAAGCCTTTATCCACTTCCAGGGCCACAACCAAACCGGCCCGCCGGGCGAGAACCTCGGTGAGGTTGCCCACCCCGGCTCCGATCTCCACCACCCGGTCCTCCCGACTCACACCCACCACATCGGCGATCTTTTCCAGCATGCTCCGGTCCAGTAAGAAATTCTGGCCGCGACTCCTGTACAGGAAAAGGCCTCGGGACTTGAGCTTTCCGGAGATCGATCTTTGTTTTTCAGGGTGTCTCGATTTCATCAACACTCCTGCCCGTGCTTTCACTGCTGATTTCCATTTCCTATAAGTTTACTTCAAAATATCCCCCATTTCGACCAAAGTCAAGGATGGCGGAAAGTAAGTAAAATGCCGCTCACAAAGATTCTTTACTTTGCTCTCATAAACAGTTATAGTTGTTCTCGGCTTCTGGAAGAGATCAGTGAGCCTGATGATACGCTGAAACAGGCCCGGTCTTTCAGCCTGGAAACGACTCAACTCCGGTTGAAAAACTGCCGCGGCTCATCGAAACCCTCAAATTTTGCGGAATTTGGGCTACCGAGCATTCAGGAGGGGTGTGCGATGTCTTTGCCATAAAGCGCATGGCTTCCCGCTATGGTCATCTCTGCCCGAAGGCGTGAAGCTCCGGGCATATCTAATCCGTTTGGATAACCCCGGAGCGGTTAGAGCAAAAATAAAAAATATGCCGGTAAAAAAAGAAGGAGTGGTATGTCTCAACCAAAAGAGATGCTCGAATATTGTTCCGTGCTTTCTCCTGAAGGAAGAGAGACTGGACTCTCTCTGAATCCTGTCCGGATAATCCGTCACTTATGGCATAATCGCAATATCATTTTCCAGTTAACGTGGCGCGATGTGGTCAGCCAATATAAGGGATCATTATTGGACATGTGGTGGTCCTTCATCCAGCCGTTTTTTCTCTTGCTGGTTTACACCTTGGTGTTTGCAAAGATCTTGCGCGTAAGAATGGGGGTTCCCAACGAGACCCCGTTCGATTACGCCCTCTATATGTTTTGTGGCATAATCCCCTGGATGTTGCTGAGCGAGCCGCTTGGAAGGGCATCGGCGTTGATCCTGAACTCACCGCACCTTGTCAAGAAGGTGGTCTTTCCTTTACACCTGCTTCCCATCACCGTCCTTCTCGCTTCGGTGATCCGCAGCCTGTTCAGCCTGGTCATACTTTTCATTGTACTGCTGGTAATGCAGAAGCTTCAGTGGACCGTTGTCTATCTGCCTGTCGTTTATATCCCGGTGTTGCTCTTCACGGTGGGACTCTCCTGGCTCCTGTCCAGTCTCGGCGTTTTCATCAGGGATCTGAACAACCTCATGGGGATACTACTGACTGCCTGGATGCTGCTGACACCCATATTTTACCCCATGCGAATAGTGCCGAAGGATCTCCAGGTGTATATCCGCATGAATCCCATGAGCAACACAGTGGAAGATTTTCGTCGGTGCATACTTGAGGGGCTTCCACCGGACTGGACATGGTACTTAATCTTGCTGGCGGCATCTTTTGCTGTGGCTGTGTTCGGGTTCTGGTGGTTCAGCAAGACTAGAAAAGGATTCGCCGATGTCATCTAATCCATGTTCGGCAACCGAAAAATAAAACGGCCGGTGTGTTTCACCCGGCCTATTCTTAGAGACTTCCCCATAGATTACAAATCGATCACCCCAAATCCCGCATCACAATCATTTGTCAACAAGTCTCGTGTTGGCTTCATCATCCTCAAACATCTCTATGCGGCCCAAGAGGTTGACAGCATTGCTCGGCATGCGGGCCAGTTTGTCCTTGAGATTGATGAATTGAACGTTGCACGGGGAGTTCGCAATCCAGTCATAAATTTCTGATACCAGGTGCTGGATGGCCCGGGGAGAAAGGTGGGTGATTCCCTTGAAATCGATGACTACCCGCGGTAAGCCCGTTTGGATTGCCAGCATCATCCTCGACATAAATGTTCGGGCAGCTTGCAGGTCCATGGAGCCTTCCAGCCTGATCACCAGGGACCGGAAGCGCTGGTCGCTGGTGGCTCGAATCCGAAGATATTCCCGGCTGGCTTCCTGCCAGAGCTTTTGGCCTCTCTCCATGGAAATGTCGGCCAGGGTCGGGATCAGATTTTTTGGGTTTTTAACGGGCAGAGAAATATTAAGTTTGTGAAGAATCCTGGAGAGCTCGGTGATGGTGCCGTTCGGAGCTCTCATCACCATTCTCCTGAAGGCAAGATTAAGCCCCAAGTTGGGAACCAATCGATTAAGAGGGAACGGATTAAGCACGATCCGCTTGAACATGGACAGCCTGGAGTAAATCTCGTGGTAACCCCAATTATAGCCTTCCTGCAGTGTATCCTCTGACATCAGCTTGGGCTGGAAAACCACGTTTCCGCCATTATACTTTTCCCACTGCCGATGCAATATCCTCCCCTCCGATTCCAGCCTTTTGAAGAGAGGAGTCCCCACAATAGGCGTGAGA
The DNA here is from genome assembly GCA_019310535.1 of Deltaproteobacteria bacterium. Classification (GTDB taxonomy): domain Bacteria; phylum Desulfobacterota; class JAFDED01; order JAFDED01; family JAFDED01; genus JAFDED01. Next base: position 5,996 of record JAFDED010000021.1, on the reverse strand, counting down.
ATGAAGAAAATAGGAAGCTCTATGCCCGTTTTTTCGCAAAATCGGACCGTTCTCTCGAACACCCCCTCGTCATCCTGATCCAGCCCGAAGATGAAGGAGCCTATGATCATGATGCCATGGTCCTGGATGATCTTGATGTTATCCTCGAATTCCTCCACCTGAATCCAGGATTTGTTCATAGCGGCCAACGCATCGGGCGAGAGGGATTCGAAGCCGATGAACATGGCATAGTTGCCGCTTTTGCTCATGAGACGCAGGAGTTCACGGTCTTTTGCCATGGTGAGACTTCCCTGGCTGCCCCATTTTTTGTTCAGCGGTATCAGCTTCCGGAATAGCTCTCGGGCCATTGCAGGCTTGCCGACCAGGTTATCGTCCACGAACATTAAGACATCGCCTTCCAGAGACCGGACTTCCTCGACGATTTCGTCCACAGGGCGATATCGGTATGTCCGGCCGAAAAACTGGGAAACAGTGCAATACTCGCAGGCGAACGGGCAGCCGCGGGACGCTTGAACACAGTTAACAGTGGAATATGCTTCGCGGTTGAGTAAATCCCGTCGGGGATGGCGCATATTTTTCATGGAACAGACCTTATCGGCCTTGTAAATCGGCTTAAGTTCACCGCGCTGAACGTCTTGCAGAAGTTGTTCCCACACCATCTCGGCCTCGCCCACCACAACAGCGTCCACATGCTGAAGGGCCTCCTGCGGGATGCTCGATGCATGAATGCCCCCCATAACCACGGGAATGCCTCGTTGGCGGAAGCGATCGGCGATGGCATATGCGCGAGGGGCATGCATGGTCATGCCGGTCAGTCCCAGCAAATCCACGTCCTCGTCAAAGTCGATCTCTTCGACGTTCTCATCGGTGATTTTAACCTGATGGTGCTCTGGCGTCAGGGCGGCAATAGTGCTCAGGCTGAGGCGGGCAAACCAGTAAGCCTTAATATCGCGGGCATCCTGTTCGAGGTGATCCCCTTTAAAAGCAGGATCAATAAGCTTTATTTTCACGATTCTCCTCTCTCTATCTATAATGTAAAAGATTGTTTCCAGGGGCAGGCGATTTTCCTAAGAAAACATGATCACCCTTAAATGTATATGTAATTCTTTTACCCAACTTGCGATGAGATGTCAAGCACTGTTTCAAAATCTGTTGACAGACCGCACTCATCGTGATATAAAAAAATCTAAATAATTCCAAAAAGATGGACTCGATATTGGACAGGTAACAGGGGAGGTTTTTGCGTGCACTCTTGTTCGGTAATTCCTCACAACCATGACGGGCCGGATTTCAGCGACTCTGAAAACGAAGATCAGGAGCATCCTCGAGGCGGACCAGCCCATCGCTCACACGCGGATGAATCCATATCAGACCCCCTCGTCTCCCTGATGCAGCGAGTGGAGCAGTTTCAGAGCAGCATAGCCCGATCCATTCCCCGCCCCGGTTTTGATCCCGAATATTCAGAAGAAAAGGGGGGGTCCCCCTCGGCGAATGAAATCGTAAGGGCCCTCCCCGACGGCGCGGCGATAAATTCGGCCATAGAAACCCCGCCGTATCTTCCCGGATCACCGGTGGAGGTCTCGGAACGTTTGGAACAATCCCTCAGGGAGACCCATGACTTATTCATTGCCCTGGAGAATCTTCTCCGGACCGCGGGCCATTGCAAGACCCGGATAGACCGGTGGTGGCGGGAGATGGAAACTCTGGAGTTGATCCTTGGCGAGATGAGCATGGTGGAATCCGGGCGGATACGTGAATGGATTGCAAGGCTGCGGAAAAGGCGCCGGAGGATCGAAGAATTAAGCGCACAAATTTACGCCGAAGCGAACTCATCATCTTCCACCAAGTTGCGCGCACGAAGTATGAAGGAACAATACACAGCATTGGCCGCTCTGCTTCTTGAACGATATCGAGAGATTCAGCTTAGCCATGCAGCAGAACCGCGCATCGAAGCGCGATTAAAGGCATTAATTAAAATACGGAATCTGGTGGCCCGGCTGCTTCGGGAAGACCCTGTCATTACCTCCAGCCTGAGCGGGAAAACGCGAGAGGGTCTTCTCTATGTCCGGAAAGCGTGTTCCACGTTAGCCCTGGAGCTGCTGGAGGAACCGCCCCCACCGCCGCCCGCGGATACACTGGACGTCGGCCCTCCGCCCGAGCCGGATCCTGCCCTGTTAAAACGTTTGGCCGATGATCTGATGCGCCGATCACCCCTGCCCGCCCTCTTTATGGAACCGGATATGCTGCATCTGCAACAACTCCGGAACTCATTGACCAACGCCATCATCGACTATCGCGACCGATTGGAATCACATCGCCGCCGATGCTGCCCTGATCCAATGAGCTTCGAGAAGCGATTCGAGTATTTTGTCCGGTCCATCCTGATCCCAAAGGTCGTGGAACCCATGAAAGAGGACGTGCGCACACACCCCGATCATGCTTACCACACTCAACAGATATTACAGAGGATGTTAGATCTGGCAAGCGTTCCTCGTCGGCCATCTTTCATCTAAAGACGGCTTACAATTAAAAAGGAGAGATCGATCGGGCCCGGTTTTTCTTGCCACAAGACGCCCCGGTGTTCCGGTAAATTGTCTGCGCACATCAGGGAAATTATTTTTCTGGAGAGAAAAAAACTCTTGACAAAGCCTTTTATGATCATTATATTATATGCAGGTGCAGACATCACCACGAGGTTTAAACAATGAAACTGACGCGTATTCCCATTGCAGATAACGCTGCACGTAAATCATATTCAAGCACTGATATTCGCAAAATCTATGGTTTAGCGCAGCGAACACTGGCCTATTGGTATGACCAGGGCCTTCTTATCCCGGAAATTGAGGATGCTACAGGCCGTGGAAATCGAAGAAGATACTCGTTTATTGATGTCATACTCGCGGGAATTATCCAACGTTATATCCAGTTCGGATTATCGCATAAAGACATTCGCGACATCATTAAACGGGTGCGTAAGCGCCTGAAAGAGAGGTACAGCGAGTATAATCCATGGTTTCTGGCCGTGGTGTTACAGGAAGAGGATATCAAAACGGGAGGGGAACGATTTTGGGCTGTTGATGTAATTCCCCTCGATGCATTCAATGCTATGTTCGGGATGGGAGGTGTTCATTTTGCTGATGAAAAAACAGGAGAATTGATATCACCCGATTCTCTCCCTAAATTGGTGGTGATACTTTATCTTGCGTCAATCATGAGTAGAATAGTCCGGCATACAGCATAATTTTTTTGATAATAATGGTGCACGTGTCTGCATCAACTTAAGGAGAAAAACAATGCCAGTGCCAATTAGAAAGGTTCTGAAGGCCGGCCTGATTGCAAGAGCCGGCTCACAGCAGGGAGCGGCCGCAGAAATAAGAGAGGTGTACCCACAACGCAAGATTACTCCAACAGTGATCTCATTGTTAATCCGAGGATGGCTCATTCCGACACCGGAGCTTGTAACTATCCTGGAAGACTACACGGGAAAAAACAAAGCCGAACTCTTCCCCGACCTCTTCAGTCAAAAAGAAACCGAACAGGTCGAGTGCAACAGGAGTCAGCAACCATGCCCGAAATGAAAGAAATGACGTGCGGCAAAAGGGGCGAACTCCCCGATGTTGAACTTGTCCGGCAGGCCGAAGCGTTCATTGATTATCGGCGTCGAGGTGGAAAGAGTTTCACGATTTGGGCACGGTCGAAGAGGTTCCATCCCATTGACCACGAGAGAATCAAGGCAGCGGTGCTGAATTTAACCACACGGGCCGCAGCGATCCAATCCAACAGGGAGTCAGGAGATTGTTTTGCAAGCACGTGTAGCCGATAAGAAAATAATACAAAGCCATTTCGCGGGGCGCTTTCCAGATTTCTTCAGGCCCCACGTGAGGAACTTAAGGGCATCGGCAAATGGAAATATGCAGGGCACCTGTCCACTCCATGAGGATAGGCACCCGTCATTATCTATAAAAACGGGTACCGGACAGTGGAAGTGCTTCGGTTGCGCAAAGGGCGGCGACATCTATACTTTCTGGGCTGAACTGAAAAACCACGATGTCAAGCACGATTTTCAGAAGATTCTTAACGAGATAGCGGTTTATTATAAAATTCCGCTGATAGAGACCAGGAAAAGGGAATCCCGAACGATTACTGAAACTTACCCTTATCTTGCAGAAGATGGACAGTTGCTTTTCGAAGTAGTCAGATATTATCCAAAAGACTTCAAACAGCGAAGACCGGACGGGAATGGTAATTGGACGTGGGAAACGAAGGACACCAGAAAGGTTTTGTATCGTCTCCCGGAGGTTCAGAAGGCTTATATCGTCTGGTTTTGTGAAGGCGAAAAGGCCGCCAACGCTGTGAGTAAAATGGGATTCACGCCCACATGTTCACCCGGCGGCGCGGGCAACTGGTCAAGACATGAGAAGGATTGGAAGATCAGCGAACCCCTGGCGGGCAAGACGGTTATCATTTTGCCCGATAATGATGAAGCCGGCCAAAGCCATGCCCTGGATGTGGCCAAATCCCTTTATGGCCGGGCGCGGTTGGTAAAGATCGTGAACATACCCGGGCTCCCCGAAAAAGGCGATGTGTACGACTTCATCCAGCAGCATGGCCCCGAAAAAGCAAGCGATTTACTGGGCGATCTTGCGACCAAAGCGCCCATATGGAGGCCTCCAAAACCATACATCACCGTCAATGAACTCCTGGATATGCACTTCCCGGAAGAGACCCCTGTCATTGACGATGGAATACTCCCGGCCGGCGGCGGGATGATCTTGGCCGGTGAATCCGGCGTGGGCAAGAGCCTCATTCGGACGGAGCTTGCCATCCATCTTGTAATGGGCTGGGAATGGCTGGGTCTGAAACTTCCAACACCGAGGCGCGTGCTGATAATTCAATTTGAAAACACCGCCTCGACTGAAAAATATCGACTATCGAGGATGATGAAAGGCCTCCAGATATCCGAATTGCCGGACAACCTTATTTTTTCGGATTTCACCGTCAGGTTTGACCTGAGCCTGAAGAAGCCCCGTGAGACCGCCTTTAAGATAGTAGAAGAGGCCCATCCGGGTGTTATCATTTGGGATCCGATGACAAGCCTTCACACCGCCAATGAAAATGATAATGTCAAAATCCGGGAAGTACTCGATTCTATTACTGAAATCAACCGAAAGACCAGGACGACATCAATCGTAATCCACCACTACGGGAAACCCAACCAGGAGTTGGGCTCCTCCTGGCGGGCCAGGGGCGCATCCTCGATAAGGGATTGGTGTGACACCATGATAGGCATGGAGCTGAGGCCGCATGAACACAAGACATTTATCTCCCTGGATTTTATTAAAATACGGAACGGCCCGAAGAAAAAGCCCCTGTTCTTGGAGCGCGGTGAGGATTTCATTCATCGCATTGCGGATGAGGACATGATGTGCCCGCCATCGAGGGTCAGGGAAATCCTGGAGGAGCTGGGCGGCAAGGTCGAGACACAGGCAATATTGAAAACCGCAATCATGGAGACGGCGTCTTGTAAAGACAGGACGGCCAGAAATTGCATCAAAACAGCAATCGAGAAAATGGTCATCAGGGAGATACAAGACGGGAGAAAAAAGGGGTATGAAATCACAAAATAGTGTTGCAAAAATGACACACAGGGCGAATAGTGTCAACCACGCGAAAAAAAAAGTGGCAAGGCTTAATAGTGGCAAAGCCGGTCTTGCCACTTTTAAGATGTTGTAATCATTGATGAAAAATAGTGGCAACATTCCCCTATATATATAGTTTTTTTTATTGCCACTATTCCACCCGACTGGGAACAACCCCTGGTGAAAAAGATGACTCGTGGGCTTGCGCCCGAACAAAGACTTTTCAGCCTGAAGGAATCAGCGCAATATCTTGGGCGATCCGTTTGGAGCATGCGGGAGCTTGTGTGGAGGGGCAAAATTCCCGTTATTCAGGATGGACGGGATAAAAAAGTGGACACCGGAATATCTCCAGTGCCC